>CAIQUL010000148.1 GCA_903874975.1 uncultured Chthoniobacter sp.
ACGTTGATCGAGGTCGAGGGCGGCATTTTCATCAAAGGCGGGGGGCGCCACAATCGCGCCGCCGGGTTCATCGCCGACGCCGAGAAATACCTGGAAGCGTTCCTGGACGGCTGGAACGTCGTGCGGCTCACCGAGCTTCAAATCACGGCACCGATGATCGAGCGCATCATCGCCTTCATCCGCACGGCAGGTGTAAAGTCGGTGTAAAGTGACGGCCCAACTTTACACTTTTTGAGGCCCGGATTTGGGCACATTGCCGCGAGATCGAATCCAATATAAGCACCTTGTCTAAAGCACGTTGTAGCCGCGTTTGTGGCGCGTATCAGGTCGCTGGAGCGGCGAGAAAAGGTGTAAAGTGCGAAAAACACTTCCTCATAGAATTTGAGGGATGGTCCCCCAACCCAAGTTCCTGTCAATCACACATCAAAGATTGCTTAGCCTCTCGTCTCAAACGCTCTGCTCGGCAGTCGCACGCTACGCGCTCGTTCGCGCCAATCGCAGTCGTTTCGTCGCGTAGGACCGCGGTTGTCCTACTGCATCGGCAACGGTGCGTGCATGAACTCAACCAGATCATCAGAAGCACACCGCTCGCGGACCAACTTCGCGTGTTGCACATCTTGAGCGGAATCGACACGCTGCGCTTCCACCAGATCAAACCGATGCGACTACTCGAAGACGGTCAAATCATCCGCGACACCTACGAGGTGGAACAATTCCAGTTCGCACACGGCGCGCTCGCATCCGCATGAGTGACCTTCAAACCGAGTTTGAGCGTTTGAGATGCAGTGGCGATGAGCACTACGATCGAAAGGAGTACTCGATCGCAGCGGAATGCTACCGGGCAGCAACTGAGCGAGGTCCTTGTGAGCACAATCTCTATTTCAAGAAGTCGCTGCTTCACCAAGCCTTCACCGGAGAACTGTAAACAGCCATGCCTGACAAACGTTCTCAGTTATCAAAAGCGGACAGCAAGCGATTGGCCGAGTATGCAGAGAATCGGATTGACGAATTATGGGACGACTACGCTGCCCGCGAGGGTTGCGGGATTTGGGTCCGGCACGAAGACGAGCCGTCCGTGGATACTGAAACTCTTCTGGATTCCGGCTTGATTGAAAAGGAGGAGAGGATCGCCGCGTTGGAAATGGGTGGAAACCCGACAGCCGCAGAGGTCAAAGCGTATCAGGAATGGTGGTCTGAGTCGCAGTTGGAGGGTGATGGTGATGCCGATAAGATTCCGGGGTATGCATTGGCGGTTGTCAACGACGGCGATGGGCATGAAGGCATCGCCTTAATCCTTCGTACGGGCTACTCTTTCTCCAGAATCACCACATGGCTGGAGGGCATCTTCGGATCGAACGAAGAGGCTATCGCGTGGATGCGAAAAGGGGGCAGGTGTTCATGAGCGGGATGCGTTCCCAAAACGCAGTACAACTTCCCGAGCAGAAGCACGCCGTCGCCGCCGTAGCCAACTTCAAGTTCACCTTCCAATCCGCCGTCAAAGCTCCAATAATGTTTGATGTGCCGCACGTGCTAGATGAATCAGTCCATAGGACTGCATTTGTCTGACCGGCCAGGCTTCCGTGGCCTCCTGCGAGAACCATGAAATTTCATCCGCTAAATCCTTCCGAAAGTGAATGCCATTCGCCCGAGTTGGTCGACCGCGCGATTCGAGGTGAGTCGGAGGCGCAATTCAAACTCGGCATCTGCTATGCGAACGGCTTGGGTGTCGCTCAGGACGCGCAAGAGGCCGTGCGCTGGTATCGGGAAGCTGCCGAACAGGGAAACGTGCTGGCGCAGTGCAATCTTGGACTCTGCTACGGGCGCGGAATCGGGATTGAACGGGACTGGGAAGCGGCCGCCCGCTGGTGTCGCCAAGCCGCTGAACAAGGAGACGCCCTCGCCCAGCGCAGCCTCGGTATTGCTTATGAACACGGCCTCGGCGTCCAAAAGGACGAAGGAGAGGCCGCACGATGGTATCGCGAAGCAGCGGAACAGGGGTATGCCGAGGCACAAACCTGCCTCGGTTCCTGTTTCGAGCACGGCGCAGGGGTCGCCAAAGACGCACGCGAAGCCTTTGACTGGTACCGCAGAGCTGCGGAGCAGAATGACCCTGAGGCGCAGTGTCTCCTTGGATTCTGCTACAAAAGGGGCGAGGGCACGGCGAAAGACGAATGGGAGGCCGTGCGCTGGTATCGAGTGGCGGCCGCGCATGGCCATGCGAATGCGCAGGTGCTCCTAGGAAACTGCTACGAAAGCGGAATTGGCACTGAAAAGGCCGAGGCCGAGGCCGTGCACTGGTATTTAAAAGCGGCCAAGCAGGGGAATGTGCTCGCACAGTTGTTCCTAGGATCTTGCTATGCGAACGGTGTCGGCGTCGAAAGCGACAAGCAAGAGGCCGTGCGCTGGTTTCGGGCAGCCGCTGCGCAAGGGCTTGCAAAAGCGCAGTATATTCTCGGTGGTTGCTATCTGAATGGCGCGGGTGTGGAAGAAAATGTAAGAGAAGCCCGTCGATGGTTGCGCAAAGCCGCCGATCAAGGTCTTCCTGAGGCGCTGCGGGTTCTTGCGGTAAATGAAACCAGTAGAGTACGAAGTTTCGGAACCGTTCGCGGAAGCCCGGCCGTCTGGAGACCCCGTTGAGTTGGAAGAGCCGGATTCCGCGTTTATCAGCCTGATTTGCCCTTCGATTTCCTTAAAGAGGGTGGATGGTTGGGCGCTCGTCTCGGATTCACGAGCGCCCGTTGATGCCAACACGCCAAACGCCCACCGACTCAAGGCCAGCGGGTGCTTACGTTCAGGTGCGACGACTCAGCTTTCCGGCAAGTCATCAAACAACCCCGGCTGCCACGGCCTCAACGCCCGCTGCTCCTCGCGGAAGAAATCGGCCTTCGTCTGGCTGCGAGGAATCCGCTTTCGCGCCCGCCGCACCGGGGACGGTCAGAACGGGGACCGTCGTCGGGGAGTGAGAGGGTCTGGCGCGTGTTGAGGGCAAGTTCCACCGCCAGTCCACGCGCTTCTTGTTTTCATGAGCGATTCAAGCGTGCGGACCACTTTTTTCGGGTAGCGGTTGAGCAGGCGATTCACATCGCTCGTTCCGTTCATCTTGGTGGTGAAGCGCACGTCACTCATCGGTGGGGAAATCTTGCTAGATGCCGATTGAGTTGTGTAATTGCAAGGAAAGATGATCCTGAGACAGCACTCAACTTATGAAAAATAACGCTGAAATATCGATAGATTTCAAAACTTTCATTCTCCCATTTATGGTAAACGAAACTTCTAATGATGCGGAAAGCTCAGATGAGGTTGTTTGTGATGAGGACGAGGTCGAATATTCTCGAGAGGATGCACTTGATGTAATGCAGCAAAAAATCCCCCGTGATGCCATTCAGATTGGAGAGACTCAAGGGGAGGTAGATAACTGGACGTCATGGGAGTTTGATGACCACTACTATCTACTACCTTGGGAGGGAGGGCAATTCGACTGGGCACTTATTAGGATTTCTTGGGATGATAATTGGGGCAGATATGATTTGGAATCATGCGCCAGGATTTCTGGAGTTTCTAACCCAACAGCCGCTGCCCGTGTTATGGTTGAGAAACTTTTCGACAGGTGGGGTGTCGACTTGAATGATAGCGAAAACGAATCCTATCGGGATTTTCTAGATAGTATTTAAGCGCACGTCACTCATCGGTGGTGGTGAGGCTGAGGATCGGCGAGCGGGTGTGGGCGGAGACTTTGGAGATCCGGTAAGCTGCGCCGTCCACTTGCTGCTAGGAATTTGCTTTCGCGCCCGCCGCACCGGGGACGGTCAGAAAGGGGAGCGGCGTCGGGGAGTGAGGGGTCTGTCTTGTCCTCGAACACCACGTTAGTTCGGGAAGGCATGCGGAGGCGTTTGTGCCTACAGAAATGGTTCGGTCCGCCGCCTTCCCATCAATAACCGCGTCGTCCTTCATGAATACGCTCGTCCGGGATGCCAAGCCATGGAAAGTTCGCCAGTGCGCAGACGGTGGCCATGAAGTGGCTAACCTTTTGATCTGTATGCCTCGATGAAAGAGGAAAACTCAAATTCCGCGGCGGAGACAGCGCCCTCTAGAGATGAAAAGTATCGAATCGGGTCGAACTCAGTCGCCTCCACCCAAAAAACCGGGCCCATCTTTATGATTCTAATGGCGAAGACAACGTCTCCCTGGGCAAATATGGTCTCCACTTCTTTGCCGTTGGAAGTGACGAAATCCTCGATCTCCTCAAGCGCGATCATTTCAACTGCGCTCTCCAGCTTCGGGTTTTTCCCTAGCCCTTTTATGATTCCATCGGTGTTCTTACCGAACTGCCGTTTTAAGGCCCGACGAACGGCAGGCATCTTCAGCAACTGAGGCAGAAATTCCTTAATTCTTTTCTGCTCTAAGTCGTCGCCCTCGCGACTGCCTTTTTTGGCTGGCATAGATAATTGCTAGGAATTTGCTCTCGCGCCCGCCGCACCGGGGATGGTCAGAACGGGGACGGGCGTCGGGGAGGGAGGGGGGTCTGTTAATAGTTTTTTGCCTGCCTTTTTCTGCGGGCCATTCTTTTGACGCCAAATGGAGGGATCGAATTCCTCACCGTTTTCACGATATCCTATGGCCAAAGTCATGAGGATGACCTCGGCGTCCAGTTTACGCAGGTTCCACGAGCAATCGTTGGTGGCATCCATTTGCGCCCAATCTGCGGGATCGATGTAATCGCAGAGCTTAAATAGGCGCTCGGTGGTGTCCTCGCGATTCTTCCATTCGAACGATTCGCTTCGTAGGAGTTCGGACTCCCCCGTCATGACAAAGAGGGAGCAGTTTTGATCGTCGTCGCTCAGCAGCCCCACTTCAAAAGTTGGATCATCATCAATCGGGAGGTTTCCTGAAGCAAGGGACGTGAATTTCACTGCTTTCGTTGCGAATTGACTCAAATGAAATGACACCGGAGGAGGAATCAGGGTGGGCGGCGCAAATTGTTTTCTGTAAAAGCAGCGGAGGTCAGGCGGGGCCTAGCTGAAATCGTTGATGCCCGCGCGCTTGCCTTTGAGGTCGTAGTTTCGTTGACACGGCCCGGAGCGCGATGCTCCTCACATACGACCTCGACGCGGGCTCCGGGTGCTTGCACCGGGCTCCCGCTTCGCCCCGGCCAAGCCGCAGCTTATCCGTGGCGATACGGCAATCCTGAACGTGCGGTTCTGCCGCGGCGTGACCACGCGAACCTGCTGACCCGCCATGCCCAAACGCTTTCTTTATGTTGATCTGGAAACCGGCGAACTCGAT
>CAIQUL010000149.1 GCA_903874975.1 uncultured Chthoniobacter sp.
AGACGGACGCGAACACGCGGGCGGTCTTTGGCGATTACATTTCCATCTACGACATCCAGCGCGCCGTCGCCGACAAGGCTACGGTGCCGATCAATTACGAGAGCCGCATTTCCAAGCTCAGCCTGAACGCCGCCGAGCTGCCGAAGCTCGACGCGGACTTTTTACCTCTCGTTCCCAAAGTTCAGCGCAGCGCTTGGGGAATGGATGTCCGCGCTGCGGAGCATCCGCTCCGTCATCCTGAGCGGAGCGGAGGCTTTGCGGAGCGCAGTCGAGCCGAGGCTCGGCTCGACTGCGTCCCCGCCCACCTTCGCCCGCCGGGAACTCCGCTCAGGATGACGGTAACTCCCTCTCGTTCCCTAGGTTCAGCGCGGTGCTTGGGGAATGGATGAGTGGCGCAAACGTCCGTCGAGGCCGCGCCTTCCGGCCATGTCTCCATGAGGAATCGCCGCAGGACGGACGCGCCCGTCCCGGCATCGATCAGGACCGCCGCCGCCGCCAACAGACCGATATCCAACTTCAAAGAAGCGTGGCACCATCTCTTGAGCGAAGAAAGCCCCAGCGCCGATGCCGAAACCACCAATGCCCGCATCCTTCCGCGAACCGTGAGGAATTGTGCTTCCGGGCTTGCGGGGCGGGGCGGGGGCTGTTTGAAAATCGTGCGCATCAAATATGGAACTCTCACCCGATAGACCGCTCGCCGGCTTGCTCGCCCCGCTTTTTGCCCTGCGGGGAAAGGATGATCTGGGGGTGGGCGATGTGGGGGCGCTGCGGGAGCTGGTGGATTGGGCGGCGGCGCAGGGGTTGACGATGGTGCAGCTCCTGCCGGTCAATGAGACGGGCAATGATCACTCGCCCTACAATGCGATCTCCTCGGTGGCGCTGGAGCCGGTGACGATCGAGATCACGCCGACGGCGCTGCTCGACCTGAGCGCGGAGGAGATCGCGGAGGTGACGGCGGGGACGGGGCTGGAAGGGTTGCGGGTCGGGCCGGTGAAGTATCCGGCGGTGAAGGCGCTGAAGGAGCGGCTGCTGGCCAAGGCGTTTGAGAACTTCCTCGCGCGGACGTGGCGGAGTCACGGGGTGCGGCTGCGGCGGTATCGGGAGTTTTGCCGCGCGGAGGCGGACTGGCTGGAGGATTACGCGCTTTTTCGCGCGCTGATGGAGGAGCACGGGGGCTCGGAACGCTGGGGCTGGTGGCCGGCGGCGCAGCGCACGGCGGTGAGCGCGCGGGCCTGGCTGGCGGAGCAGTCGCCGAGGCGGCGGCGGGCGGTGGAGCTGCGGATGCGCTTCCGCCGCTATGTGCAGTGGCTGGCGTGGGAGCAGTGGGCGGCGGTGAAAAAATACGCGGACAAAAAAGGCGTGGCGCTGATGGGGGACATTCCTTTTGGCGTGAACTACTACAGCGCGGATGTGTGGGCGCGGCCGGAGATTTTCGATCACACGTGGAGCGGCGGCTGTCCGCCGGAGCGGGTTTTTGAAACGGATCCCTTTACCTACAAGTGGGGGCAGAACTGGGGCATCCCGCTCTACCGCTGGGCGGCGTTGCGGGATCGGGATTGGGACTGGTGGCGGCAGCGCGTGCGCAAGGTGCGGGCGTGTTTCCACCTGTTCCGCATCGATCACATTCTCGGCTTTTTCCGCATCTACGGGTTCCCGTGGCGGCCGGAGCGCAACGCGGAATTTCTCCCGCTGACGGAGGAGGAGGCGCAGGCGCGCACGGACGGGGAGCTGCCGCATTTCGTGCCGCACGAGGACGACACCCCGGAGCACCAGGCGGCGAATTGCGCGCAGGGTGAGGAAATTCTCACCGTGCTGCTCGCAGAGTGCGGCGCGCACCGATTGATCGGCGAGGATCTCGGAGTGGTACCCGACTACGTGCGACCGTGCCTCGCGCGGCTGGGCATTGCAGGATTCAAGATCCCCTACTGGGAAACGGAAACCGACGGCGCAATGACGCCGGGAGCAGCCTACCCGCGGCTCTCGGTGACGACGTATGCAACGCATGATTTCGAGCCGCTGCGCGCGATGTGGGAAGGCTGGATGGCGAAGATCGCGGCCGCGGCAACCGGCGGGCCGGAGACGCACGCGGCGCGCGATACCGCATGGCGCGAGGTGCGCGCCCTGGCGGCTTGGGCGGGCTTTGAGGTGCCGCGGATCACGCCTTACACGGATGAAGTCCACGAGCGGTTGCTGCGCGCGCTTTTCGCCAGCCAGGCGTGGATGGCGATCTACATGATCACGGATCTCTTTGGCACGGCGCAGCGTTTCAACGTACCCGGCGCAGTGAGCGACACGAACTGGAGCCAGCGGCTGGAGGAACCGGTGAGCGGGTGGGCGGGCGATCCGGCGCTGACGACCCGGATGGCGCGCGTGCGGGAAATCATCCGCGCGACCGGACGGGGCTAGCGCTGGCCCGAGGTCAGCGAAACGAGGATGAGGATGACGATCAGCGCCGCGAGCACGGCGAGGGCGATCTTCACCCAGCTTAGCGGGTGCTGGCCGGCGATGGTGCCGGTGTAGCCGTTGACGACGACTTGGAAGGTCTTTGCGCCGTAGTTGTAGGAGAGCACCCAGACCGGCACGAGGACGTGTTTGAAGGTCTGCGCGGAGTAGTCGGGGTGGACCTGAAGGTTGCGGTGGGTGTCGCCGGGCACCTCGGCGGCGCAGAGCTGCTGGAGCTTGGCGTCCATGATGGTGCGGGAGTTTTGCGCGGCGGCCACGAGGTCGATCTGGTACTGCTCCACGACCCAGCCGCTGAGGTAGCCGGGGTCGTAGGGCTTGAGGTCGGTGGTGGTGGGAAAGGGCTCGATTTTGCGCAGCAATTCCGCGGGCACACCGCGCGACGCGGGCACGAGTTCATCGTCGAAAAAGTGGTCAAATTCGCCGCTGCTGTACTCCCAGCGGGTGCGCTGGACCTGGCGGGTTTGTGCGCGGCCATTCGAGTCGGTGGAGCTCTCCGTTTCGTAATAGTGGTAGCCGCTTTCCGCCTCCCACTGAGCGTGAACCTGCGCGTCAAAAGTCCAGTATGGGAGATAGACGCCGTGCAGTGTGTCGGTGAGTGCGCGGGCCTTGAGCGCGTTCGGCGCGAACCACCGGTTGCCGTACCAGAGGCGGACTTTGTCGCGCACGTCGGTGTTCGACAGGCGGAACTCCAGCACGCTCTCCGGCCGGATCGGCGCTTTGATTTCCTCGAACGGAATGAGCGACGACGAGCCGCAAAAATCGCACCGCTGCGCGACGCGCGTGGGGTCGAAAACGGTGATCGCCTGGCAGCTCTGGCACTTCACGGACTTTTTCTCCGCCACCCAGCCGCGCTGCTCGTCGGGGATGCTGCGCAGGGCAGTCACGAGGTCGTGCTCGGGGACCACGCCCTCGCCTTCCTTCGGCGGTTCCATCGGCGCGATCGTGCCGCAGAATGGGCAGACCAGCGCCTTCTTTGCCGGGTTCCACTGCGCTTCGCCACCGCACGCAGGGCAGGCAAATTTCGACTTGGCGGTGATCTCGGACATGGCGGGGCGAGCGTCGCGCGGAAACTGCCGGAGCCCGCTACGGCGCAGGCTCGGCGGGCGCGGCGGGAGCCGGATTCGCGGGTGCCGGCGCCGCGGGCGGCGCTTGCACTGGCTCAGGCGTGGCCGGGAGCGGGGTCGTTTTCTCCACCGCCGGTTTGCGCGGCAGTGGCTTCAGCGGCTCGACTCCGCGCGAAGCGAAGTAGCCGATGACGCAAATAATGAACAACCCGATGATCCCGAGGACGAGGAGGACTTCGAGAAGGGTGAACGCGCTCCGGAGCGGTCTGCGGAAACG
>CAIQUL010000150.1 GCA_903874975.1 uncultured Chthoniobacter sp.
AGATGATCTCTGTTCGTGTGAGCGATGACGGTCCGGGCAACCTCAGCGCCACGCAACGTGTCGAGATTTCCGTGCGTCCCCGTTTCAAGGTGGTCTTCTCGGAGATTTTGCGGCGGTCTTCACCGGCCGGCGGGGAGTTCATTGAACTCTTCAACCGCTCTTCCCAGACGGCGTGGGACCTTTCTGGACTGCGGCTCATCGGCAGTAATTTGAGTTTCACCTTCCCCGGTGAGAGTTCAATAGCCCCGGGGGCCCGAGTGCTGGTTGTCGCGAGTCAGAGGGGTATGACCAACGCTTTTGGACTGTTGCCAGGAGTTCTCGGCGAGTGGACGGGGGTTCTCGGTCCTGTGGCTGATTCGTTGCGGTTGGTCCGTCCTGCCGCAGCAGGATCTGCGGAAGCGATATTGGACCGGGTCGATTACGACGGGTTGGCCCCATGGCCCAGTGGCACCCAGGGACCCAATCGGTCGCTGCAGCTCATTGATGCCCGTCAGGATCGCAACCGGCCCGGGAATTGGACGGAAGCCTCCGCGTTTCAGGGCAGCAGGGCGGTTTTGAGTTTCACGGATGTTTGGAAGTACTTCCAGGATGGAGCGCCCGCCGGCGGCACCAACTGGGTGACTGCCAGCTTCAACGATTCAACGTGGTCCAGTGGTGGCGGGCTTCTCTTTGTGGAATCGGCCGCTCTGGCGACAAACAAAACCACGGTACTGACGCTAGGGCAGTCTGCTTACTACTTCCGCCGAAAGGTCACGATCCCAACCCTCACGGCGGGCGTATCGGTCCAATTCCGAGTGATGTTAGACGATGGCTACGTGCTTTGGGTCAATGGACGGAAGGCTCATTTCATCGGCATGGACGATGTCGTGGTGACGCATGAAACATTTGCCAACCGCACCGTCGGCGATGCGGCCATTGAGGGGCCGTTCACTTTACCCGCTGAGTTTCTCATCCCCGGCGAGAACACCTTCGCGGTCGAGCTCCATCAAGCCAATGCCGGCAGCTCCGATATCGTGTTCGGCCTAGAGATGACCCTGGAGGGTGGTAATAGTGCGACCTTGACGCCGGGTGCGGCCAACACGGTGTCCGCGGTCCTGCCCGAGTTTCCGACGCTGCGTATTAACGAGGTATTGCCACGCAATGGGCTGGGTCTTCGAGACTTGAGCGGTACGGCCGAGCCGTGGCTGGAGTTGATCAATACGGGCGACGCACCGGTGTCTCTGGAAGGACTATTTCTGACGGACAGGGTCGACGGATCCGTCCCTTGGGGCTTCCCGCCTGCGACCTCGATTCCGCCGGGTGGATTCCGCGTCGTCTTTGTCGATGGCGACACGCTGCAGAACACGCCCACCGAATGGCACACCTCCTTCCGATTGCCGTCCACGGCCGGAGCTCCGTTCCAGATTCAGCTCGGTCGCACTGTGGGAGGTGTTCCACAGGCAATAGATATTTTCCGGGGCACGGTGGATGCCGCCAACGACCGTTCCTGGGCGCTTCAAATTGACGGCGATCCGGCGACAGGTTCGTTGGGAACCCCGACTCCGGGAGCGGCCAATCGGGCGGTATCGGCTCCACGCCTGGAGCTTTCGGGGTTCTTGGCGGATGGTACTTTGAAACTGGTGTTGCGAGGGTCTTTGGGGCGTCGCTATCGCTTGGAGCGAGGCGGAGTTCTGG
>CAIQUL010000151.1 GCA_903874975.1 uncultured Chthoniobacter sp.
CCCGCGCACTGGCCGACGCGAACATCAAAGCCAGCGACCTCGCGTGCATCATCCCCCACCAGGCCAACCTCCGCATCATCGAAGCCATCGCCTCCCGCATGGACTTGCCGATGGAGCGCTTCGTCATCAACCTCGACCGCTACGGCAACACCAGCGCCGCCGCCGTCGCCATCGCGCTCGACGAAGCCAACCGCACCGGCCGCATGCAGGTCGGCGACTACGTCCTGCTCGTGGTCTTTGGCGGCGGGCTCACGTGGGCGAGTTCCGTCATCCAGTGGTGAGAAAAAGGGGAGGCTGGTGATTCTGGTCGGACGGGGAGACGGGCCTCGTTGGAGACGGTCGGAGGAGGTTCAGATTACGATTAAGATTAAGAAACAGACCGACCCTTCACCAGTCCGCCACATGCTCACCGACACCCACGCCCACCTCGATTTCCCCGACTTCGCCGCCGACCTCGACGACATCCTCGCCCGCGCCGCTGCCGCCGGTGTCACCCGCATCCTCAGCATCGGCACCTCCGTGGAAAGCAGCCGCCGCGCAGTCGCGCTCGCCGAGAAACATCCGCAGGTCTTCGCGGTCGTCGGCGTCCACCCGAACAACGCCACCGAAGCCGCGCCCGACTTCATCGCCGAGCTGCGCCAGCTCGCGCAGCATCCGCGCGTCCTCGGCATCGGCGAGACCGGCCTCGACTACCACCGCCTCCCGAGCACCCGCCAGGCTCCCGAGTCCCCCCCCGTGCTCGGCAACGAAACCCCCGGCGACATCACCGACGCGCTCGCCGACGGCGCGCAGAAATCCGCGCAGGCCGCCGTCTTCGAGCAGCAGCTCGACCTCGCCGCCGAGCTCGGCCTGAACGTCGTCATCCACGAGCGCGACGCCTGGGACGACACCGTCGCCATCCTGCGCGGCTGGACCGGCCGGGTGCGCGGCGTCTTCCACTGCTTTGGCAAAAGCCCCGCGCACGCGCAGGAGATCCTCGCCCTCGGGCACCTCGTCTCCTTCACCGGCATCGTCACGTTCAAAAACGCGCAGCTCGTCCAGGAAACCGCCCGCACCATCGCCGCCGACGCCTTCATGGTGGAAACCGACTGCCCCTTCCTCGCGCCCGTCCCCTTCCGCGGCAAACGCTGCGAGCCCGCGCACACCCGCGCCACCGCCGAATTCCTCGCCCAGCTCCGCGGCGAAGCCCTCGCCGACCTCGCCGCCCGCACCACCGCCACCGCCGGCGCCTTCTTCCGCCGGCCCGCCTGACCCGGCTGCTCGCAGCTTGTCGCCCGGCACCCGCGCCCGTAGCCTCCGCGCATGCCGCTTCGCCTCCTCCTCCTCGCCGCCCTCGCCGTCGCCGCCCATGCCGAGGACTGGCCCCAGTGGCGCGGACCGCGCGGCGACGGGCGCAGCACCGAGGCGGCCTTTCCCACGAGCTGGAGCAAAACGGAAAACGTCGTCTGGCGCACCCCGCTTCCCGGCACCGGCCACGCCTCGCCCATCGTCTTCGGCGGGAAAGTTTTCACCGTCGCGGCCCACGCCGAAACCCAGGAGCGCCTCCTCCTTTGCCTCGACCGCGCGACCGGAAAACTCCTCTGGCAGCAAGCCGTGCTCAAAGCCCCCATGGAGCGCCTCCACCGCGAAAACAGCCACGCCTCCTCCACGCCCGCGTGCGACGGCGAGCGCGTTTTCTGCACCTTCCTCGACGGCACCCAGGTCGTCGTCGCCGCCTACGACCTCGCCGGGAAGCAGCTCTGGCTCAAGCGCCCCGGCACCTTCGCCAGCGTCCACGGCTTCTCCAGCACGCCCGTTATTTACCAAGACAAAGTCATCGTGAACTGCGACCACGACGGCCCCGGCTACATCGTCGCCCTCGCCCGCGCCGATGGCCGCGAGCTGTGGCGCATCGCGCGCCCGAACCGCACCCGCAGCTACTGCACCCCGCTCATCCGCACCGCCGCCGGGCGCGCCCAGATGGTCCTCAGCGGCACCAAATGCCTCGCCAGCTACGACCCCGACACCGGCGCGCAGCTCTGGATCGTCGATGGCCCCACCGACCAGTTCGTCGCCTCGCCCGTTTTCAGCGAAACGACCGGCCTCTTTTACTTCACCGGCGGCTTCCCCGATCACCACGTCATGGCCATCCGCCCCGACGGCACCGGCAACGTCACCGCCACCCACGTCGCCTGGCATCACCGGGCCGCCGCCGGCGTCGCCTACGTCCCGTCGCCCATCATCGAGGCCGGCTGGCTCCTGCTCACCGACGACCGCGGCTTCGCCCACGCCTTCGACGCGAAAACCGGCGCCATCGTCTGGAACGAACGCTTCGCCCGCACCCACGCCTCCCTCGTCAGCGCCGCCGGCCTCCTCTACTTCCTCGACGACACCGGCACCTGCCGCATCGTGAAACCCGCCGACAAACTCGCCGTCCTCGCCACCGCCACCCTCGGCGAACCCACCTACGCCTCGCCCGCCTTCAGCCAGGGCCAGATCTTCCTCCGCACCGACCAGGCGCTCTACTGCATCGGGGAAAAGCGGTAGCGGCTTACCCAACACTTCGCCGGTGAGGCCGCGAGGTCCGCCGCGGCTTTTGGTGCCGTCGAAAAGTGGGCGCGTCCCGGCCACGCCTGCCGTTGACGGCCCGGCGGACCCGGGGCTACACCGATGCAA
>CAIQUL010000152.1 GCA_903874975.1 uncultured Chthoniobacter sp.
CCACGCTCGACTGGGCGATCCGCGATTCCGCGGTGATGCGCGAGCGCCTGGCCGCGGCGGTGTGCGTGTCGCCCGTCCACTCCGCCGGCGACTACTCGTATCGCAACACGCGCCTGACCAGCGACCGCTGGATGCTCGCGGGCGACGCCGCCGGGTTCATCGACCCGATTTTTTCCACCGGCGTTTTCCTCGCCATCCACAGCGGCGAGCAGTGCGCCGATGCGCTCGACGAAATCCTCACCCACCCCGCGCGCCGGCCCCGCCTTTTCCGCCGCTACGAGCGCGGGCTGCACGGGCTCATGGACAAATATTTGCGCTTCGTGACGGCGTGGTATCGCCCCGAGTTCATCGAGGTCTTCACCACGCCGACCAAGCACCTCCAGCTCGCCGCCGCCGTGAATTCCGTGCTCGCCGGCAACATCGGCAACAGCTTTCCGATCTGGTGGCGCATGCAGCTTTTCTACCTCGTGCTTTTTCTCCAGCGCTACATGGCGCTCTGCCCGCGGCTCGACGCGCCCGCGCCCGCGCCCGCGCCCGCGCCCGCGCGCGCCCCGCAACTCGAACCCGCCACATGAAAGCCCCCGTCGCACTCCTCGCCGCTGTGTTGCTCGCCGGCTGCCAGACGCCGCACCAGTTCGCCACGCCCGACCAGGCGTGGCAGACCCACATCGGCCAGCTCAAATACCGCGACACGAAGCGCACAGTCATCGGCGACGTCGTCGTGCAGCAGCGCGGCGAGCAGGAGTTTCAGCTTGAGTTTCAAAAGGCCGGCGGCATCCCGCTGCTCACGCTGCGAGTGGACGCAACGACCGCGCGGGCGGAGGGGCTTTTCGCGCGTGGTTCGTGGCAGGGCGCGCCGTCTGCCGCGCCCAAGCATCTGCGCAGTTGGGTCTGGTTGCGGACAGCGCTTCTTCATCCGAAACCACTCGCCATCAAAGCCGGCGACCAGAACTGGGCGGGCGAGGCGAAGTCCGCGGGCGGGCGGCTGAAGTCGGTCTCGCTCCACTTCCCCCTCGACGAGCAACGCTTCGACTTTCAGTTCAACCGCTGAGCGCCTGATGTCGTCCGCCAACCGCGCGCAGCGCTCCAAAAAAAACGGTCATCCTGAGCGGAGTTCCCGGCGGGCCGAGGAGGCGGAGGGGAACAGCGGGGGTCGGTGGGCGGGCGGGAACGCAGTCGAAGGACCTCTAACTATTTGCGGGCGGAGGCGGTGGGGAAGGAATGATGAATGTGGAATGACGAATGGCGCAGCGGTATTCGGGCTTCGTTCCTCATTCGCAATTCACTCCCGCCAGCCGCCGCCTTCGCTCCCGCCGGGAGTTAGAGGTCCTTCGACTCCGCTCCGCTCCGCTCAGGATGACGGGTGGTTTTTTGCGCTCCGCGCATCCGCAGTTCCTCGCGCATGAGCCTTGACCGCGCGTTTGCCCACTTCGTCACGCACCGCCGACGCGCTTTGTTCGCCGGGGTCGCGGCGCTGTTCGTCGCCTCGGCGCTGGTCATCGCGTTCGGCGCGCGCTTTGCCTCCGACGTGCTCGATCTCCTGCCGCAGCACTTCGATTCCGTCCGGGCGTTCAAGACTTTCGACCGCGAATTCAGCCAGGCCCGCGAGCTGACTTTCGCGCTGGTGGACGAGACGCACACCGTGGACCTCGACGCTTTCACCGAGCACTTCGGGGAGGCGCTGCGGAAGGAGCCGTGGGTCACGCGCGTGATGGATCGCTCGCCGATGGAATCGCCCGGCGGGGTCGGCGAAGTGCGCGCCATCGCGCTGCCGATGCTGCTCAATCTCGACGACGCCGGGTTCGACCGTGTGATCCGCGCCGCCCAGCCGGAGCAGATCGCCGCGCGTTTAAAAAAGCTCCGCGCCGCACTCGCCGCCGGCTCGCCGAAAGCGGAGTTCGAACTCGATTTCGATCCGCTCGGCCTCGTCACGCCCGCGCTCCAGCCGCTGGCCGGCTCCTTCTCCATCGAGCAGACGCGTCCGCTCGCCTCCGCCGACGGCACACTGCGCATCGTCCTCGCCAAGACCAGCCAGACCGACCTCGGCGCGCACGCCTGCCAGGCCACGATGGATCAGGCGCAGGACTTCCAACGGCGCGTGCTCGCGGCGTGGTCGGGGCCGGCCCCACAAATCCTCGTCACGGGCCGCACGCCCTACGTCGGCGAGCTTTCGCGCACCATGCGCGGCGATGTGATTTCCACGGTCCTCGGCTCGATCGGCCTCGTCGCGGTGGTCTTTTTCCTCGGGTTCCGCCGCATCACTCCGCTGCTCGCGATCATGCACGTGCTGCTGCTCTGCTGCGTCGTGGCGGTCGCGCTCGGCGCGCTCATTTACGGCGAGCTGAACATGATCACCATCGGGCTCTGCGCCATCCTCATCGGGCTCGGCGTGGATTTCGGGATGATGCTCTACGCCATCTACGAGCGCGAACGCACCGCCGGCCTCGACCACGAGCGGGCCGTCGCCGCGGCCATCCGCGAACATGGCAGCGGCATCCTTTTCGGCGCGCTGACCACGGCCGTCGCGTTCTTGTGTTTCCTCCGCAGCGATTCCATCGGCTTCGCGCAGCTCGGCGTGCTCATCGCCATCGGCATCCTCCTCGCCGGGTTTTTCATGATGACGGTTTTTTTCGCCTTCCTCGGCCCGCGCTTTCGCCGGCACCAGACCGACTGGCTGTGGGACGCCGGCCAGCGCTTCGTGGATTTCCTCTATCGCCATCCGCGCGCCTTTTTCCTGACCGGCGCGACCGTCCTCACCGCGCTCACGACGTTCGCCCTCTCGCCGTTCGGCGTGCTGCGCTTCGACGCCAACCCGCGCTCGCTCGAACCTCCGCACAGCCGCGCCGGCCACGCCCTGCGGACGATCCAGGCAAAAATGCCCGTCGCCGCTGAGCCCCTCATCCTCCTCGTCGAGGCGCGCGACGCCGAGGAGTTCCACACCCGCTGGGCGAGTCTGCAAACGGCCTTCAACGACCTCGTCGCGCGCGGGCGAATCAAAGCCTCGGCCTCCCCGGCGGCTTTCGCCGTCTCGCCGCGCCAGATCGAAAACAACGCCGCCAAACTGGCGAAGCTCGACCTCCCCGCCGCCCGCGCCGCGCTCACCGCGAGCCTCACCAGCGAAGGTTTCAGCCCCGACTCTTTTCAATCCGCCTTCGCCCTGCTCGACGCCCTTCAGGCGGTCGCGGGCGGAGAACGCGCGCTGCTCGACTGGCGCAAAGCGCTGCCGGAAAATTCGAGCTGGTGGTTCGTCCTCGACCGCTTTTTTTCCCAGGATCCGAATCTCGGCGCGGCCTACATCACCCCCACGCACACGCTCGCCAGTTTCGCCGAGAAAGAGCAGCTCCGCACCGACCTTCAGGCTCCCGGCGTCCCCCTGCTCATCTCCGGCTGGAGCTACACCATGCAGGACCTCGTCCCGTGGGCGAAGAGCAAGCTCACCGAGCTGTCGGTCATCATGATTTTCTTCAACGCGCTGCTCCTGCTCGTCCTCTACCGCCGCGTCTTTCCCCTCTTCATTCTGCTCGTCAGCCTGGCGCTTTCCATCGGCGCCGTGCTCGCCTCGCTCAAGCTGCTCGGCATTCCGCTCAATATGTTCAACGCGCTCGCCTTTCCGCTCATTCTCGGCGTCGGCGTGGACTACGGCATCTACGTGGTGATCGCCATCCGGCACGAGGGCGACCCGCGCCGCAACCTCGCGACCATCGTCAAACCCATCCTGCTCAGCGGGCTCACCACCGTCTGCGGATTTGGTTCAC
Organism: uncultured Chthoniobacter sp.; assembly: GCA_903874975.1. Classification (GTDB taxonomy): domain Bacteria; phylum Verrucomicrobiota; class Verrucomicrobiia; order Chthoniobacterales; family Chthoniobacteraceae; genus Chthoniobacter. The sequence continues at coordinate 3,756 of CAIQUL010000152.1, forward strand.
TCGTCTTCGCCGCGAACCCCGCTCTGCGCGGCCTCGGCGCAGTCTGCGCGCTCGGCGTCGGCTGGTGCCTGCTGGCCACACTCGGGTTCGTGCTGCCGGCGTATGTGTGGCGGGGAGCAAAGTGAAAAACTCGCTCTACTCGCTGCGCGCTTTCAAGGCCGCCTTCGCGCTCGCGCATTTCCTCCCGCGACCCGCCGCGCAAGCGCTCGCGGCCTTCGTCGGGCGCATCGCCTACCGGCGCAAAGCGGACGCGCAGGCCGCGATCCACGCGAATCTCCAGCTCGTCACCGGCCTGACCGGCACGGCGCTCGACGCGCTCTGCGCGGAAAACGTCGGTAACTTCAGCCGCATGCTCGCCGACTATTTCCTTTGCGTGGGCACCGCCGCCGACCGCCACTGCGACGCGCTCATCGAGAGCTGGAGCGGCTGGGGAAACCTCGCCGCCGCGCGGGAGGCGGGCCGCGGGACCATCGTCGTCACCGGCCATCTCGGGCATTGGGAACTCGGCGGGCTGGTCCTCGCGCGGCGCGGCCTGCCGCTCACGGTCATCACGGCGGAGGAGCCGAGCACCGGGCTCACGCGCTGGCGCGAAGCCTGCCGTCGCCGGCTCGGCATCAAGACCATCACCGTCGGCCCCGGCCATCCGTTCGCGTTTGTCGAAATGCTCCAGACCCTCCGCCGCAATGAGTTCCTCGCGATGCTCGTGGACCGCCCCTACGCCGGCTCAGGCGCGCCCGTGCGCCTCTTCGGTCACGCCACCGAGTTTTCCACCGCCCCGGCCCTGCTCGCCCAGCATACCGGCGCCGCCGTCCTCCCCGCCTTCGTCCTCCGCCAACCGAGCGGACGCTACCTCTCGGTCGCCGAGCCCGTCGTCCCCATGACCGGCACCGCCGACCGGCGCGCCGACCTCGTTGCCAACACCCAGCGCGTCGCCACCGCATTCGAGAGCATCATCCGCCAGCACCCCGCGCAGTGGTTCAATTACGTGCCCATCTGGTCGCCCGCCGAAAGCCCCGCCCCTCCCCCGCCCGCGATGACGCAAAGTTCCGTTGGCATGGTCGGGCGCTTGCGTTAAACTGCGCGCCTTTTTCCGGCCAGCCATGCAACCGAGCGACCTCATCTATCTCGATAACAACGCGACCACGCGGGTGGACCCTGCCGTCGTGGAGGAAATGCTGCCGTATCTCACCGAGCGGTACGGCAATCCCTCGAGCGGCTACCGCTTCGGACAGCAGGTGGGCAAGGCGATCGAGCAGGCGCGCGAGCGGGTCGCGGGGCTGGTCGGGTGCGAGCCGTCGGAGATTGTCTTCACGAGCTGCGGGACGGAATCGACGAACGCGGCGATCCATTCGGCGCTGCTCATGGACCGCGACCGGCAGCACCTCGTGACCACGCGCGTCGAGCACTCCGCCACGCTGAAGCACTGCGAGACGCTGGCCAAACGCGGGCACGAGATCACCTGGCTCGGCGTGGACGAGCGCGGCCAGATCGACCTCGCCGAGCTGGAGCGAGCCGTCCGGCCCGACACCGCGCTCGTGACCGTGATGTGGGCCAACAACGAGACCGGCGTGCTTTTTCCCGTCCATGAGATCGTCGAGATCGTGCGGAACAAGGGCGTGCTTTTTCACACCGACGCGGTGCAGGCCGTCGGCAAAATCCCGCTCGCGCTACGCGACGCGAAGATCAATTTCCTCTCCCTCTCCGGCCACAAGCTGCACGGCCCGAAAGGCGTCGGCGTGCTCTACGTGAACCGGCGGACGAAGTTCGCGCCTTACCTCATCGGCGGCGGCCAGGAAAACGGGAAGCGCGCCGGCACGCAGAACGTGGCGGGCATCGTCGCGCTGGGCAAAGGATGCGAACTCGCGGGCGAGTTTCTGGAGCACGAGGCCACGACCGTGCGCGGCCTGCGCGATGCGTTTGAAAACGGCGTGCTCGCGCGGGTCGAAGGCGCACGGGTGAACGGCGACCGCGACCACCGGCTGCCGAACACGTCGAATCTCGCGTTCGACGGGATCGACTCCGAAAGCGCGCTCATGCTGCTCGACCAGAACGACCTTTGCTGTTCCAGCGGCAGCGCCTGCACCACCGGCTCCGTGCATGCGTCGCATGTGTTGAAAGCGATGGGCTTTTCCGACGACCGCGCGCGGGCCAGCCTGCGGTTTTCGTTCAGTCGGTTCAACACCGTGGGCGAGGTCGAGAAAGCGCTGGAGATTTTGCCCAAGGTCATCGGCAAACTGCGCGGCCTGAGTGCGGCGGCGTAGCCCATCGCGGTATCGCGCCCGATGACCGCTCCCGTTCCGTGAACGCCACTCCCCTTTTCCGCCCGCACCTCCCCGCGTGCCTCATGGCCGCGGTTATTTTTCTCGGCAGCTTCGTGCTTTTCACGCGGCACAATGATTTCCCCTACAGCTACCATCCCGACGAGAGCGGCAAGACCGGCCAGGTCATCAAGGGCAGCCGCAACTACCACCACCCGCTGCTCCTGCTCTCGCTCACGGATGTGGCTTCGCGGGTCGGCTTCGTGCCCCGCACTCCGCAGGCCATCGTGGAAACCGGGCGCAACGTCGCGGCGGCGCTGGCGGCCGGCACGGCGGCGGCGCTGGCCCTGCTGGCGTGGCGGTGCGGCGGGCGGCTGGCGGGCTGGGGCGCGGGTGTGGCGGTGGCGTTGCAGGCGGAGCTTTTTGAGACGGCGCACTATTTGAAGGAGGATCCCGCGCTAGCTTTCGGGCTCGCGCTGAGCCTGCTCGCGGCGCACCTGTGGTGGCGGGCGCCGGGGCGCAAAACGCTGCGCTTTCTCGCCATCGCGTGCGGGCTGGCGGCGGCGGGAAAATATGTCGGCATCATCGTCCTGCTCTTCGCCGTGCCGCTGGTCATCTGGCATCGCGGGGCCGACGCGGCGCTGGCCCGGAGCGCGCGGCTGCGGCTCTTTGCGATCGTCTTTGCGCTCACCTTCCTCGCGGGCAATCTCCCGCTTTTCGCCACGAAGATCTCGAACCCGTTCCGCAGCGTGCGCAACGAAATGGAAGGCGTGGCCGGCGGGCACCGCGGCATCACCCGCGAGGTGCCGCACCGCGAGTATCTCGACATGCTGCGCAAGGATGTGCCGCCCGCCGTGGGCCTGCTCGCCGGGGCTTACGCGCTCGCCCTGCTCGGCACCGCACGCCGGCGCACGCCGCCGGAGTGGATCACCCTGCTGCTCCCGCTCGGCTATCTGGCGATGATCTCCTGCTCGCCGAAGATCGCCAGCCGCTACCTGCTGCCGGTGAGCGCGCTGCTCCCGCTGCTGGCCACGCTCGGGGCGGCGGAGGTCGCCCGCATCATCCGCGCGGCGTCCTCCCGCGGGCGGCAGATCGTCGGCAGCGTCGTGCTCGCCGGGCTTGTGGGGTGGATCGTCTGGGCTGAACTGCCGCCGCTGCGCGCCTCCTTCGCCGGCTTCACGCACGACGATCCCGGCGAGGTCGCCGCGTGGATCAAAGCCCACCTCCCACCCGACGCGGTGATCGCCGAGGACCACCGCGTGAACCTTTCGCCCGACAAGGCCGACGGCGTCGCCAAATTCGCGCGCGTCCCGCAGAAGGTGCTCGACGCCAACTTCGCGCCGGACCTCGGCACCGTGGACGAGTTGCTCGCCAAAGGCATGACCCACGTGGCCGTGTGCCGCGCCAGTTACGGCCGCTATTTCAACGACGAAACCGGGGCGCAGGGCGGCGGGAAGATCGGCTATGACAAGCGCCGCGACTTCTACGAGCGCGTCTTCCGCGAGGGTGAACTGCTCCGGGAATGGCCGCGCGGCACCATCTCCTACCTCCAGCCCGGCATCCGCCTCTACCGCATCGCGCCGGCGCCGGCGCCCGCGCCCGCGCCGTAGCCCCCGGCCGCGCCACCGCGCGCGGCAGCGTTTCGGAGTGCGGCTCAGCCCAACCGGATCCCGAGCCCGCTTTCGGTCTTCACTTTCCTTTTTCGCCGCCTACCTTCCGCGCCATGTCACGCCCCGACGGTCGCGCTTGCGATCAAATCCGCCCGGTTTCTTTCACGCCCAATTTCGCGCCGCACGCCACGGGGTCGGTGCTGGTCGCGTCGGGCAATACGCGGGTGATTTGCAGCGCGATGATCGAGGAAGGCGTGCCGCAGTGGATGAAGGTGCAGAAGGTGGCGGGGGGCTGGCTGACGGCGGAATACTCGATGCTCCCCTACTCGACGACGCCGCGGAAAGCGCGGGACAGTTCGAAGGGGAAAGTGGACGGACGGAGCGTGGAGATTCAGCGGCTGATCGGGCGTTCGCTGCGGGCGGTGATCGATCTGGATGCGCTGGGGGCGCGGACGCTGTGGGTGGATTGCGATGTCTTGCAGGCGGATGGCGGGACGCGGACGGCGTCGATTACCGGGGCGTGTGTGGCGGTGGAACTGGCGGCGCGGCGGTTGCAGGCGGCGGGGCTGATGAAGGCGTCGCCGCTGCGGAAGTTCGCGGCAGCGGTGAGCGTGGGCGTGGTGGCCGGGGTGCCGGTGCTGGATCTGAACTACGAGGAGGACAAGGACGCGGCGGTGGACATGAATGTGGTGATGACGGACGACGGGCAATTCGTGGAGGTGCAGGGCGCGGGTGAGGAGAGCACGTTTTCGCATGAGCAATTCCTGGCGATGCTGGAGCTGGGGAGGAAAGGCATCGCCGATCTGCTGGCGGCGCAGCAGCAGGCGCTCGCGACGCTGGCCTGAGGGCTACTGAAACGGCGCGGGCACACCACTTTTATGAAGAAAGCACTCATCACTGGCATCACCGGGCAGGACGGCTCGTATCTCGCGGATCTGTTGCTGGCCAAGGGCTACGAGGTCCACGGAATCATCCGCCGCGCGAGCACGTTCAATACGTCGCGCATCGACCACCTTTACACCGACCCGCACGTGAACGGGGTGCAGCTGCATCTGCACTACGGGGATCTTTCGGATTCGCTGAATCTGACGCGGCTGATTGATCGGACGGGGCCGGACGAGATTTACCATCTCGGCGCGCAGAGCCATGTGCGGGTGAGTTTCGACATCCCGGAATACACCGGCGACATCGTCGGCCTCGGCACCATCCGCCTGCTGGAGGCGCTGCGGGAGACCAAGGTGCCGGCGCGTTTCTACCAAGCGAGTTCGAGCGAGATGTTTGGCAAGGTGCAGGCGGTGCCGCAGACGGAGACGACGCCGTTTTGGCCGCGTTCGCCGTATGCGGTGGCCAAGGTTTACGGCTACTGGGCGACGGTGAACTACCGCGAGAGCTACGGCTTGCACGCGAGCAACGGCATCCTTTTCAACCACGAGAGCCCGCGGCGCGGGGAGACTTTTGTGACGCGGAAAATCACGCGCGCGGTGGCGGCGATCAAGAAGGGCCGGCAGAAGGAGCTGTATCTCGGCAATATGGACGCGCAGCGCGACTGGGGTTACGCGCCGGAATACGTGGAAGGCATGTGGCGCATGCTCCAGCAGCCCGAGGGCGATGACTACGTGCTGGCGACGAATGAGACCCACACCGTGCGGGAGTTTGTGGAGGCGGCATTTGCCCACGCCGGGCTGGACTGGCAGGAGCACGTGAAATACGACGCCCGCTACGAGCGCCCCGCCGAAGTGGACCTGCTCATCGGCGACCCCGCGAAGGCCAAGGCGAAGCTCGGCTGGGAGCCGGCGACGCGTTTTACCGAGTTGGTGAAGATCATGGTGGAGGCCGATCTGGCGGCGCTGCAGTAGCGGCGCAAAATCTCCCTTGACCACACTGGGGCACGCCCCCATTGTCCACGCCCCACACGAAAAACCGCTTTATGAAACTCTGCGAAATCACCCAAGCCCACCCACACAAAGGCAGCAAGATCCACCGTCGTGGTCTCGCCAAGAAAAAGGGCGGCATCGGCCAGCACGTCACGAAGGTTGTCACGCGCACCTTTGAGCCGAACCTCAAGAAGCGCCGCATCTGGGTCAGCGAGCTGAAAAAGTTCGTCACCGTGAAGCTCACCATGCGGGCGCTAAAAACCGTGACGAAGAATGGCGCCTATGCCACTCTCAAGTCTGCTGGAGTGATCTAACGCGTCCAGCGTTCCCCCTCACAACCTCAACCCCTCAAGAAGCAATCCCATGTCCCTCAGCGTCATCAGCAAGAAATCCGGCAAGACATACTTCCTCCATCAGCGCCTCCAGGAGCTGAAGGGCGGACAGAAAGTCACCCTTTACTACTTCGGTGGCGAAGCCAAGGAAGGCGCGATCGACGCCCTCCCCGCCGGCTACGAGGTCTCCGAAAATACCAAGACCGGCCTCCCGCTCCTCAAGAAGACGAAGAAGCCGGAGTAAGTGGGCATCAGCCCAAGCTTTATGGCGGCCCGGGGTCTTCCCTGTGCCGCCACTTTTTTGCCCGCGTTCATCCCAACATTCCTCGATCCACCCGCTCAGGGCGGCCAATCCTAAATCCTAAATCCTAAATTCATGAAGCCCGTCCCCGTCACCATCCTCACCGGCTTTCTCGGCGCGGGAAAGACCACGCTGCTCAACTACATCCTCAAGCAGCAGCACGGTTACAAATTTGCCGTCATCATCAATGAAGTCGGGAAAATCGGCATCGACGGCGGGCTGATCGAGAGCACCAAGGACGAGATCCTCGAAATGTCCAACGGCTGCCTCTGCTGCACGGTGCGCCAGGACTTGGTCAAAGGCGTGCAGAATCTCCTCAAAAAAGGCGGCTTCGACTACCTGCTCATCGAGACCACCGGCATTGCCGATCCCGGCCCCGTGGCGCAGACCTTCCTCAATATCCCGCAACTCCAGCAGTTCGTCCGGATGGACTCCATCATCACCGTCGTGGACGCCGAGCAGATCGAGCAGCAGATGCGCGACACCGAGACCGCGCGCGAGCAGATCGCCATGGCCGATTTCCTCCTGCTCAACAAGACCGACCTCGTGGACGAGGCCCACCTCACGCGCCTCGAGGCCAAGGTCCGCGAACTCAACCCGCACGCGCAGATTTTCCGCACGAATCACTCGCAGGTGAATCTCAAGGAGCTGCTCGACATGCATGCCTTCGACGTGGACCAGAAGCTCGCCGTCGATCCCGAATTCCTCAACGAACTCAACACCCGGCACCACCACGATATCCAGTCGTTCTCCTTCGAGTTCGACCGCGCGTTCAACGTCGAGAAGTTCGAGTTTTTCGTGCAGCGGCTTTCGGAAAAGGAAAAGGTCTTCCGCAGCAAAGGCTTCCTCGCCATCGCCGGCAACCCGCGCCGCGCCATCTTCCACGGCGTGAACAACCGTTTCACGATCCTCTGGGACCGGCTCTGGGAGAAAGACGAACGCCGCACCAGCCAGCTCGTCTTCATCGGCAAAGCCCTCGACGAAGCCCGCATCCGCGCGGAGCTGGAGAAGTGCCTGGCCTAAACCGACAGCCAGCACCCCATTTCTTGACCTGGAAACCGGGCAGGAAATTCGTTTGCCAAGCTAGTGCCCCTGCATAGTCTCTCGCTCCCCGTTTCCCGGCCCATTTTCACTCCGGCGAACGCCGCTCCTTTCCACACCACACGATGAACCTCGCTCCCATTTTCACCCTCGCCCAAGCCGCCCCTGCCGGAAGCAATCCGCTGGGCGGCATGCTCATTCCGATGCTCTTGATGGGCGTCATTTTCTACTTCCTTATCATCCGCCCGCAAGGCCAGCGGCAGAAGGAACTCAAGAACCTGATCTCCTCGCTCAAAACCGGCGACAAAGTCATCACCAACAGCGGCATCCATGGGATCATCGCCAATGTCAAAGAGGGCACCACTCTCCTGCTCAAAGTGGCGGACAACGTGAAGATCGAAATCAACAAGGACGCCATCGCCACCGTCATCAAAGAACCTGCGGCGTCCGCCAGCTAAGCCCGCACCGGCCGTTTCCAACCCCACCCACAACCCGGATTTTTCATGGACCCAAACGTCTCCACTTTTCTCTACGGCCTGCTCCTGCTGGTTCTCTTCGGCTGGTACTTTATCACCGACAGCGACAAGGCCAAACGACTCCTCGGTTCCACCCTGACGCTCCTCCTCACCGCGCTCTGCCTCTACACCATCAACCCGCCGTTTGATGTGAAGGATGCGGACGGAAAGGTCGTCCGCCACGGCAAAATCCAGCTCGGGCTCGATCTCAAGGGCGGCACCTCCTTCCTCATCCGCCTCGTCGCCGAACCCGACGAGACCGGCCAGACGCGGGAGATCACCCCCTCGATGGTCGATCAGGCGGTCGAGGTCATCCGCAAGCGCGTGGATCGTCTCGGCACCAGTGAACCGGTCATCACGCCATCCGGCACCGACAGCATCCTCGTCCAAATCCCCGGACTCGATCCCGAGAAGCTCAACGAAACCCGCGAACAACTCCGGAAGGTGGCGAAACTGGAGTTTCGCCTCGTTTACCCCAACAGCGATCAAGTCATCTCCCAAATCGAAGCCGGACTCGCCGTCATCCCGCCCGGCTACGCCATCGAGACGATGGCGAAGGAGCGCAAAGAGGAAAAGACCGAGCGCAAGTTGCTCGTCAAAAAGAAGCCCGACCTCTTGGGGGAACACGTCACCCGAGCCGGCACCAGCTTTGGCAACGAAGGCTACGAAGTAAATATCACCTTTGATAACACCGGGGCGGATGAGTTTGCCGCACTGACCAAAGAAGTCGGGCAAAAAAACTCGGCCATGGCCATCGTTCTCGACGGCAAGATTCTGTCGGCCCCCACCGTGGACGGCAGCAAGTACCCGGCTGGAATCACCGGAGGAAATGCCCAAATCAGCGGCGGCGGCATGGGCGAAGCCGAGGCCCGCAACCTCGCCAGCGCCCTGGAAAACCCGCTCGCCACTCCCGTGAAAATCGAGGAAGAGCGCTCGGCCTCCGCCTCGCTCGGCCAGGACTCCATCAAGAGCGGCATTTACTCCGGTCTGCTCGGTTTGGCCCTCATTTTCGTCGCGGTGCTGCTTTACTATCGCCTCGCCGGTCTCGTCGCGCTGATCGCCCTCGCCATCGAAGGCATCCTGCTCTTCGGCATCCTCGTCATGTTTGGCGCGGTGCTCACCCTGCCCGGCATCGCCGGCACCATCCTCACCCTCGGCATGGCCATCGACGCCAACGTGCTCATCTACGAGCGCCTGCGTGAGGAAATCGCCGGCGGCAAGCCGCTCCGGGCCGCACTCGATGCCGCCTACGACAAAGCCTTCTCCGCGATTTTCGACTCGCACGTCACCACGCTCATCACCGCCGCCATCCTCTACTGGATGGCCACCGGCCCGGTCAAAGGCTTCGCCGTCACCCTGACCATCGGCATCATCGCCTCCATGTTCACCGCGCTCGTCATCACGCGGAACCTCTTCCTCTGGCTCTTCCAATTCAACCTTCTCCGGAAAATCACCATGGCCGATCTGATCGGCAAAACGAACATCGATTTCCTCGGCCAGCGCAAAGCCGCGCTCATCATCTCGATCATCGCCACCATCGGTCTGGGTACTTTTTTCGCCATGCGCGGGTCCGGCAATTTCGGCATTGATTTCCGCGGCGGCGACCGCCTCGTGCTCGAAGCCAAGGGCGATAAGCCCAGCGAGACCCAGGTGCGGACGGCGCTGGAGGGGCTGAAGCTCGCCGACAGCACCGTCCAGACGGAGAAATCCGCCACCACGGAGTTTCTCGTTATCCGCAGTCCGATGGACACCAGCAGCCAGGTGGACGCCCATATCAAAGCGCAGTTCCCGCAGGCCCAGTTTGAAACGAAAGGGACCGAAAAAGTCGGCAGCGCCGTCGGCGACGAGTTGATTCGCAGCTCCGTCATCGCCCTCGCCCTCGGCCTCGTCGGCATCCTGATCTACGTCGCCGTGCAGTTTGAGGTGTCCTTCGCCGTTTCCGCGATGATCGCCCTGATTCACGATCTCGTCCTGACCATCGGCATCTACTCCCTCTGCGGCCGGGAAATCTCCCTCATTTTTATTGGTGCCGTCCTCACCATCGCCGGCTACTCGGTCAGCGATACCATCGTCGTCTTCGACCGCATCCGTGAAGGCGTCCGCAGCGACCGCGGCGGCTCAATCTATAAAATCGTCAACCGCAGCATCAACGACACGCTGAGCCGCACCGTCCTCACCGGCGGCACCACCCTCCTCGCGCTGGCCGCGCTCTACTTCCTCGGCGGGCCGATGCTCAACGACTTCGCCTTCGCCATCTTCGTCGGCGTCGTCGTCGGCACCTACTCCTCCATCTACATCGCCGCCCCGGTGGTCCTCTGGTGGAGCGGCAAAGGCGGGCAAAACCTCCGCTCCGAAATCAAGCGCGCTGAGCTTCAGCAGGAAAAGCCGGCGCTCACGTAGAGCCGGGGTGGAAAAAAGGGCGCGCCGCGCTCTTCAAACCAGCACCGCCCGCACGGCCTCGTGGACGAGCGTCCAATCCACATTCTCCGCCTGCTCCCACGCGCCGACGCTCGTCGGGAGGACAAAGACGTTCCGCCCCTCGCGGAATTTCTTGTCCATCTGCAGCGCGCGGATCACGCGGTCGAATAACCCCGGTTCCGCCGCGAAATTCACGGGCAGCCCCGCGCGCAGAATGAGATCGCGGAGTCGCACCGCGAAGCCTGCCGGACATTTTCCCAGCGCCTGCGCGAGGTGCGTGGCGGCGATCATCCCGATGGCGATGGCCTCCCCGTGCGTGAGCGCGTAGTCGGCGGAAAGCTCCAGCGCGTGGCCGATGGTGTGGCCGAAATTCAGGACGTTGCGGATGCCCTTTTTGTCGAACTCATCCTGCTCCACCACCCGCGCCTTCAGCCGCACGCAATGCGCCACGATGTCCGTCAGCGTCTCCGGCTCCAGCGCGAGCAACCGCTCCAGGCCGCCTTCCTCAAGTTGCTGAAAAAGTCGAGGCGAACACACCGCGCCATACTTGATGATCTCGCTCGCGCCGCTCCGCACCTCGCGCGCGGCGAGCGTCCGCAGCAGGGCCAAATCGCAGACCACCAGCCGCGGCTGATTGAAGATGCCCATGATGTTTTTCACCCCGCCGAAATTCACCGCCACCTTCCCGCCCACGCTCGAATCCACCGCCGCGAGCAGCGTCGTCGGCATCTGCACAAACGGCACCCCGCGCCGGAACACGCCCGCTGCGAATCCGCCGAGATCGCCGACCACCCCGCCGCCGAGCAGAATCACCAGCGGCACCGCGCCGGTGTCGGGGAAGTTTCCCAGCAACGCCGCGCACACCGCGGAAAACTCGTCCCAGTTTTTCCCCTCCTCGCTCGCCGGAATCTCGTGCCGCACCACCCTCGTGAACCCGGCGGCCGCCAGCGCCTTTTCCAGCGCCAGAAAATAGAGCGCGCCGACCTGCGGGTTGGTCACCACGAAAGCGTTCGTCTGCTTCAGTCCGTGCTCCCGCAACATCTCCCCCACCCCGCCCACCAACTCCGAGCCGATGAGCACCGGATAGCTGCGGGAACCGAGATCGACATCTACGCGTGAGGTTTGCATGAAAGGCCGAAAATCTTCCGCACCACCGCCCACGAAGCCAGCTTTTAACCACCGACACCGAGCAGCATCGGCACCGCCCCCATCAGGCTCGCCGCGCGGAAGTCCGGCGCGGCGCGGATCGGTTCATCGTAGCCGTGGTCGGGGAAAACTGTGCGGCGCTGAGCCGGCCACGTCTTTCGCGGCGCTACTCATCCAGCGCGCAAACGCGCGCAAAGAGGTGCTTGTGGGTTTTTAGGGGTGGGGTTGGGTTCGCGCCAAGGGCGCAAAGAACGCCAAGGGTTAGAGGGTGGGCGGTTCTTCGAGGCCGTTGACCAGGCGCTCCATGTTTCCCTTCAAGAGTTCGCCGCCAAAATTGATCAACAGGCCGAGCTTTAGGTTCGTCAGTCGGAGGTAGGTCAGCACCTGCTTGCGATGGACGCGGGCCAGCGCCTCCACGGATTTTAATTCGACCAGAACAAGGTCCGCGACGAGCAGGTCCGCACGGAAACCTTCATCGAACCGCTTCCCTCGAAAGCAAATGGGAATCGGCTTCTGCCGCTCGACCGACAGTCCCGAATGGCGCTAAGTTAAGGCCTGTTTTCAGAGTAAACACCCCGAGCGGCTTATCTCAAAAGCTCCTTATCTTAGCGCCATTCCCGACAGTCCCCTCTCCCGCAACGCATCCGCCAGCAAGACTTCGCAGACCGATTCCAGCAGCCCCGGCCCCAGTTCCTTGTGCACGGCAAACGCACACTCCACCACCACCCGTGCAATCGCATCGTGCTTCATGCCTTTGACCTTGGCGTCCTTGGCGTTTCTTGGCGCGAATCCCCGAAGGAAAAGGGTCAAAGGGCTAAAGCGCAGAGGGTCTCTTCCGCCGCGCCAGCAACAACCCCCCGACGAGCATTAAACTGACGCTCACGGTCGGCTCAGGGACGGTCGCGACACGAAAACCAACATAGCTGTCCTCGTACGTCGGATCGTTGTAGCTGCGGTTGGAGGAGTGTATGTAGAACTTGGTGTCGCCCCACGAGCCGCCCCGCAGACCCCGCGAAGAACTGATAAGGTAATCGTAACTGATAACGGCATCGTTCCATTCCCACACATTGCCCCCTTGATCGAACGTCCCGTAGTAGCTGTCCGCCTGCGTGAACGCCCCCACATCCGTCAGGTAATTCTGGCTGTCGCTGTAGCTCGTCGAACCGCTCACCGCATAACCATCGTTCACTCCATCCGCGGCAGGTGTCGCCGAACGGATAAAATTTCCGCTGTTCGCATCGCTCACGCTCCCGTTCCGGCTGTTCGGAGTCTCATTGCTCCCCGTCGAATACAGCCAATACCCATCCGTATCCCCGCCCACAGCCGCCGGTTGGTAATACGCCGCCTTATACCACTCGCTCTCGCTCGGAATCCAATACTGCGCCCCGCCACCCTTGCTGATCCCGACGCCCGAGATCGTCCCATTGAGCGCATACGCCCCCGTCTCTGTCGTCCCAGCCGTCTGGCTCCCCGTGCTCGGCTGCCCGTTGTGCAGCCAGTTACTGAACCGCGCCGCGTCAAACCAACTCACATACGTCACCGGGCGGTTGCCGTCCCCAATCACCGCATACGCATAGCTGCCAGGGCTTCCCGTCTGCGTGATCCCCCTACTGTTCAAATCCGTCCCCATGCTCGGGTTGTAGAGCCCGTAGGTGTCCGTAACTGCCACCGCGGCCAGGAACTCCCGGTACTGGTTCAGCGTCACCTCATACTTGCCGATCGCGTAGGTCGTGGCCACGCCGCCGTAGCCGGTAGTGTGATCAGGATTGCCGGGATCGCCGATGGTCACGGTATCCATGGTCAGGGCCGAGGCCGTGGCCGCTGTGCAAAGCATCGCGAGGATGCTGGTGGAGAGGACGGGTTTTGTTTTCACCGCGGTGAGTGGACCTGCATCACCCGAGGAATCAAGTCCGAAAAATAAAAACACCGCAGCCGACGCCAAGCAGCATCGGCACCGCCGCCCGCAGGCTCGCCGCGCGGAGATCCGGCGCGGCGCGGAGCGGTTCGTCGTAGCCGTGATCAATGAAGATCGTGCGGCAACCGGCGGCGGCTCCGCAGTCGATGTCGCGCCAGCGGTCGCCGATCATCCAGCTCTGCGCGAGGTCGATGCCGAGTTCGCGCGCGGCGCGGAGCAGCATGCCGGGCGCGGGTTTGCGAAACTCCGAGGGCTGTCCCTGGCCCGGGTCGTAGCAAACCTCCACGCGGTCCACCGGCAACGCAGCGCACATCGCGGCGTGCATGGCCTCCACCTCCTCGCGCCGCTGCGTCCCCCGCCCCACGTCCGGTTGATTGGTAGCGACCACGAGGAGAAAGCCCGCGGCCTTCAACTCCGCGCACGCCTCCACCACACCGGGCAGCAGCTCAAACTCCGCGACCGACCCCGGCGGATACGGCTTTCCGTCCCGCACCACAGCCCGGTTGATCACCCCATCCCGATCTAAAAACACCGCGCGTTTCACAAGTGGCCCACTTCCTAAATCCTCAATGCTAAATCCTAAATTCCCGCCACGCTCTCCCATTTGGTTTGGGCCACCTTCAGCCGCGGGTGCGAGACGAAGAGGTGCCAGACCACGCCCTGAAAAGCCTCGGAGTGCGGCGTGATATTCGCCGGGTTCACCGTGGGGATGATCACGCAGGCGTCCGCGACCTGCGCGGTGTAGCCACCGTCTTTGCCGCAGATGCCGAAGACGGATGCGCCCACGGTTTTGGCCAGCTTGAGCGCCTCGACGAGATTCGGGCTGACGTTCTTTCCGAGACTGCCGCCGCCGACAGAAAGAATCAGCAGTCCGTCCCGCTCGTTCAGCCGGCTACCGCGCAGCCATTCGGCGAAGACCGTGGCCCAGCCTTCGTCGTTCGTGCGCGCGGTGAGTTCGGAGACGTTGTCGGTCGGGGCGTAACACTCGAAGCCGCAGATTTTGCGGAAGTCGTTCAC
>CAIQUL010000153.1 GCA_903874975.1 uncultured Chthoniobacter sp.
ATTGACTCAAATGAAATGACACCGGAGGAGGAATCAGGGTGCGGGCGTAATTGATACGTTGCCTCACAACTGATGACACCGGGGCGATGTCATCAAAAATGAGCCAGAACACCACGCGGGAAGTGCTTTTGAAAATGCGGGAACGCTACGGGCGGCGCGGACGGGAGGCGCGCAGCCGGCTGCTCGACGAGTTGTGCGAGCTGTGCGGCTACGGGCGCAAGCACGCCATCAAGCTGCTGGGCGGGAAGCTGCCGGTGGCGGGGGAGAAAGGGCGGCGGGGAGGGCCGCGTCGGCGTTATGGGGAAGCGGAGCGGGCGGTGCTCAAGGCGATCTGGCTGGCGGCCGAACAGCCGTGCGGCAAGCGCCTGAAAGCGGCACTGGCGCTGTGGCTGCCGCATTATGAAACCGAGTGGGGCGTGCTCGATGGCGCGCTGCGGGCGCGGGTACTCGCGCCGAGTGCGGCGACGATCGACCGGCTGCTGGCGCCCTGCCGCATGGCGCTGGGCAGCCGCGGGCGGTGCGGCACGCGGCCCGGGACGCTGCTGCGCAAACAGATCCCCGTGCGCACCGAACATTGGGACGTGGCGGGGCCGGGCTGGATCGAGGCCGACACGGTGGCGCACTGCGGGGAGTCGATGGCCGGGGACTTTGTCTGGAGCCTGACGATGACCGATGTCCACACGCAGTGGACCGAGACGCGGGCGGTCTGGAACAAAGGCCAGCACGGCGTCCAGACGCGGATCGCGGAGGTGGAAAAGGCGCTGCCCTTCGCGATCCTCGGCTTCGACAGCGACAACGGCGGCGAGTTCCTCAACTGGCACCTGGCGGACTATTTTCTGGGACGCAGCGCGCCGGTGGCCTTCACCCGCTCGCGCCCCTATCGCAAGAACGACAACGCGCGCGTGGAGCAGAAAAACTGGACGCACGTGCGGCAACTCGTCGGCTACGATCGGCTGGCGGAGCCCGTGCAGGCCGAGCTGCTCAACGACCTCTACGCCCAGGAGTGGGGCCAGTTCCGCAATTTTTTCTGCCCGGCGATGAAACACCTGCGCACCGAAATCGAAGGCAGCCGCAAGAAGCGCATCTACGACGTGCCGCAGACGCCCTTCGAGCGGCTCAAAGCCTGCGGACAAGCCGACGCCGAGCAGCTCGCCAAACTCGAAGAGATCAAAGCCACGCTCAATCCCTTCGCGCTCCAGCGGAGCATCGAAAAGAAGCTGCGCCGGATCTTGCGCGCGTGCGCCGGGAGCCGGCTGAAGGCGGTGGCCTGAGCGCGAGGGAGGGAATCCGCGAGCGCGAAAACGGCCCTCTTCCAGTCGCCCTACGGGCTCCTTCCAGAGGGCCATTTTCGCGCCAAACCCCAGCCTCCACCGGTGTCACGAGTTATGAGTCAACGTATCGCCCAATTTTTCACTCCCCGGTGTCATTTTGACTTGAGGCAACACGCAGCCTACGACTCCGCAGCGATGATCTCGGGCAGGCGCCCGGCCAGTTGGGGTGCGTGAGTGTCGAGCACGTCCCAAATGATGTCGTAATCGACGCCGTCGTAGCCGTGAATCAGCCGATTGCGCATTCCGATGATTTCGCGCCACGGAATCCCGACGTGGCGCTCGCGCAATTCGGCAGGCAGACGATTTACCGCTTCGCCCATCAGCTCGACCGCGCGCTCCGCGGCGAGCTGGTATTTCCAATCCGAGCTGAGCTGGGCGCGGCTGCCCTCGGCGCCGAGGCGCGCGGCCTGCCGGGCAAAGTCCTCGATCTGCCGGAGCGTCACGAGCGGTTCATGCTTGCTCATAGATCGGGACGGCCGTCGCCAGAATCTCGTCGCGAAAATGGCGGCTGAGGGATGCAGGCGTGTGGAGATCGGCCGGGCGACGGAACCGCTCGGCGAGTTCGTCCTGCTGCCGGAAAAGCATCAGGCCAGGATGCCGCCCCGGCAGGTATTCGACGAGCAAATCCACATCGCTGGAGGGCGAGAAATCGCCGCGCAATGCGGAGCCGAAGACGGCCAGCCGACGGATGCCGCGCTCGCGGCAGAAGCTCGCAATTTCATCCGCGTCGATGGCGATGGGCAGTTCGGCGAGCGTCATGGATCGAATGTGGCAAAGCGCCCGGCTGCCTCAAGCCCTTTGCTCGGGCGGGGAAACCTCAGGCCGCTTTGCGCACGCCGAGCGTCGAGAGGATGGACTCGAAAATCACGCGCCCATCGGTGCTGCCGAGGCGGGGATCGCAGGCGCGTTCGGGGTGCGGCATGAGGCCGAAGACGTTGCGCGCGGCGTTGCAGATGCCGGCGATGTTTTCGGCGGAACCGTTCGGATTCGCGGCGTCGATGGCCGCGCCGGCGGCGTCGGCGTAGCGGAGGAGCACGCGACCGGTCTGGTTCAGCTCGGCCAGTGTGGCGGCATCGGCGGTGTAGCTGCCTTCGCCGTGGGCGATGGGGATGCGCAGCAGGCCGCCGGTCTGGGCCTCGTGGAGAAAGGGATTCGCGACGTCTTCGACCCGGACGTGGAGATGCTCGCAGCGGAAATGCAGGTCGCGGTTGCGAATGAGCGCACCAGGGAGCAGGCCGGCTTCGCAGAGGATCTGGAAGCCGTTGCAAATGCCGATGACCAGCGTGCCGCGCGCGGCCTGTTCGCGGACGGCCTTCATCACCGGAGAAAAGCGCGCGATGGCGCCGCAGCGGAGGTAATCGCCGTAGGAAAACCCGCCGGGCAGCGCGATGAGATCGTAGCCCGCGAGGGACTCGTCCTTGTGCCAGACGAAATCGGTTTCGACCCCGAACTCGCGCAGGGCGAGGACACAGTCCTGATCGCAATTGGAACCGGGGAAGCGGATGACGGCGGCTTTCATCGCTTAGGCCTCGATGACGAGCTGGTAGTCCTCGATCACGGGGTTGCTCAGCAGATCGCGGCAGACCTCGTGGAGCTGGGCCTCGGTCTGGCTACCGTCGAGTTCCAGCTCGATGACTTTGCCCACGCGCGCAGCTTTCACCGCGGGCAGGCCGTGATGGTGGATGGCGTCGCGCACGGCCACGCCCTGCGGGTCGAGCACGCTGTGTTTTGGCATCACGATGACTTTGGCTTTCATAGGCGGCGGAGCGTAGGGGGAGAGGGTGAAAGGGGAAGTGGAAAGTGCAAAAATTCCCGGCATTTTCCACGGCGCGCGCGCTTTCCACCGCGCGAGAAATTGCCGGGTGACAATCGCGACGCCCTTTGCATATCGTCCGCCCATGATTCCGACTTTCCGCATTCTTGTCGGCGGCCTCGCCGCCGTCTGTCTGTGCGCCTCCGCGGCTGGCGAGGCGACGCCCCTGACACCCGAGGAAATCGCCGGCGCCGAGCGGACCGACGGGCTTTCCATCCCGATGCCGGGCGAATTTTTGTCCTCGCTGAACAAGGTCGGCAAGATCGACTGGTCGAAGCTCGCGCGCCTAGCCATCAGCACCAACTACACGAGCCGCCCGCAGAACGCGCTGAACCTCGGCGGGCTGATCGCCGACGGCTACGTGGCGATCGAGGCCGAGGACGCGCCGCAGATCAAAAACATCGGCAAGGACATCCTCGTCATCGCCAAGACGCTCGGGGTGAGCAAAGACGTGCTGGAGCGGGGCGGCAGCATCATCAATTTCGCCGACCAGAAGCAGTGGGATCAGCTCAAGGAAGAACTGGAGGCCACGCAGAACGAGGTGAAAGCCGGCATGGCCGAGAGCAAGGACGGCGACCTGATCACGCTGGTCACCGTGGGTGGGTGGCTGCGGTCCACGGAAGTCATGAGCGGTTACGTGGCGAAAAACTACAGCGAGGCCGGAGCGAAACTGCTCCGCCAGCCGGGCATCGTCGCCTTTCTCAACAAGCGCCTGGAAAAACTCAGCGACAAGACCAAGGAGGATCCCAGCGTGACCGCGGTGCGCGGGAAAATGGGGGAACTCGAAAAATTCATCGCCTTTCCGCTCGATAAACCACCGACCGCCGACGACCTGAAACAGCTCAGCGGCCTCGTCGCCGGGATCGTGAAGGAAATCACCAAGAAACAAACGAAATGAAGCGCCTCCTTTTCGCCCTCGCCCTCGCCGCCGCCGCGGCCACTCCGCTCCGCGCAGCTACGGACGACGAAGTCGCCGCGCGCAAGCTCGCCCTCGAAGTCGCCGGCGCGTTTTCCAACGACGGCTTCAAGCTCCGCGACGGCCACTGGTGCGGGAAGTTCGAGCCCGCCAAGCCCGCGCTCATCCAGGTGAATCTCTACGCGGGCAATCAGTACTGGTTCACCGTCGGAGCCACGGAGGTGGCGAAAAAAATCGCCGTCACCGTCTTTGACGAAACCGGCAAGCCAGTCGCCACCGAGCCCTACGCCGACACCGCCGTGGCCGCCGCCGGGTTCGCGCCGAAAAACAGCGGCCCCTACTACATCCGCCTCGAACTCACCAAGGGCGCGGCGTCCGCCTTCTGCCTCATCTACAGTTATCGCTAAGCCGATGCCTTTCGAGTCCATGCAAACCACCGAAAAACCGGGCGGACCGCGCGTCGCGCAGTTCTCGATTTTTCTCCCAAACCGCGTCGGCACGCTGCTCGACGTGGTGCGCGTGCTCAATGAGCGGCACATCGACGTACTGGCCATCAGCGTGCAGGACTCCGCGGATACGGCCATCGTGCGCATCGTGGTCAGCGACCCCGAGAGCGTGCAACAGATGTTCATCGAGCACGCCATCCCCTTCTCCATCTGCGAGCTGGTGGTCGTGGAGTTGAAAGAAGGAGCGACCGAACTCGGTCGCCTGCTCGCCGCGCTCCTCGCCGCCGAGTGCAACATCTTTGGCAGCTACGCCCTCCTGACCCGCCCCCGCGGCCGCACCGCCCTCGCGCTCCACGTCGAGGACAACGACTGCGCCATCGCCGTGCTCGAAGGCCAGCAGTTCAAGATTCTCAGCCAGTCGGATCTGTCGCGGTAAAGGCGGCGGAAAGCAGCTTGGGCTTCCGCCCAACGGCCCGGCCCTTTGGACTAAACTCCAAGCTACTTTCTTGCGCGTCGCCGCGCCCTCCGGCGGCCTCGGTCGGTCGCCGCCGCGACTCTGGACTGACGCCCACACTTGCTCACTCTCGGTCCGCCAACCTCCGGGGCGAAACTACCGCCGCTCGGGGAAAAGCCGCGCGTGCTCTTCGATGAGATACCGATCCGTCATCCCCGAAAGATAATCGCACACCGTGCGCTGCAGCCCGTCACTCGCGATCCGCTTCGCCGTGGCATCGCCGAGCAGCGCGGGCTTCGCGAGATACGCCTCAAAGACATCGCGCAGCAGCCCGCACGCGCGCTGGTTCGCATCGGCCACGCGCGGGTGGTAGTAGAGATTCGCGTAGAGAAATTTCCGCAGTGCGCGGTTCGCCACGAGCAGCGGTGGGCTGTAGCGAATCAGCGGGCGCGGCTGGCGGCGCACTTCCTCCGCGCTTTGCACACCGGCCTCGGCGATGAGCGCCGCGCTGGTCGCGATCACGTCCTGCACCTGCCGGTCGATGATGCAGCGGATCACGTAACTGCGGAGTTCGCGGCCCGAGAGATCGGGGAAATGCGCGCACACTTCCTCGTAGCTGTGCCGCCACGCCGCCTGCTCGGCGAGCTGCTCCGGCGTGATGAGGTCGAAGTCGAGACCGTCATCGAGGTCGTGGCTGTAATACGTGATCTCGTCCGCGAGATTCGCGATCTGCGCTTCGAGCGACGGGCTGCGCACCGGCTCGCCGCTGGGGTTGGCCGTCGGTGCCGGCGCGTAACACTTCGCGTGCTTCTGCAAACCCTCGCACACTTCCCACGAGAGATTCAGGCCCGGAAAGCGCGGATATTTCTGCTCGATGATCTCGACCACCCGCAGGCTCTGCGTGTTGTGCTCAAAGCCGCCGTGCCCGCGCATCAGCCCATCCAGCATCTCCTCGCCCGAGTGCCCGAACGGCGCATGGCCGAGATCGTGCGCCAACGCGATGGTCTCGGCGAGATCCTCATTCAGCCCGAGCGCGCGGGCGATGGTGCGGCTGATCGACGCCACCTCGATGGTGTGCGTGAGCCGCGTGCGGAGGTGGTCGCCAGTGCCGTTGAGAAAAACCTGCGTCTTGTATTCGAGCCGGCGGAAAGCCCGCGAATGAATGATCCGCGCGCGGTCGCGTTCATACGCGGTGCGGTGCGGATGCGGCGGCTCCGGGTGTGCGCGTCCGGCGGAATCACCCGCCGTTTGCGCGTACGCGGCAAGTGTCCGGCGCTCCTGGTCCTCCTGCTCAGCGCGCGTGCGGATCATGGGGCTTTTCGTGGTCCGCTTTCCCGTGCAGTTCCCCCTGCAAGCGCCGCCGCTCGCGCACCGCATCCCCGCGGACCTTCGCCATGTCGTAAAGCGCAAGCAGCACCGCGAGCAGCGTGACCCACGCACAGCCGAACCAGTAGGCGACGAACACGAGCGGATGCTCCCGCAGCCAGCTCCACAGCAGCGTCGAACCGGCGAAGATGAGCACGAGCACCGCGAGCACGCTGTAAAACATCAGCGTCCGGCGGGAGCGCTGATCGCGGATCAGGCCTTTGCTGACCTGGATAACGAACTTCGGGTCGTTCACGGTGCGGAGTTTCGGCGATACGGCGGGTGGCGTCGAGCCCCGGCGGTGGATGTGGCGAAAATCCTGCGGTCATTTTGCACGGAGGTTAGGAGGCTTTGCGAACGGACCGGAACGAGGAATGACGGCTTGATTTTGGGCTTCCGCTAAACGTAGCGCAGCGGCCCGTCGGAGGCGGGGATGAAGCCGTGCCGCACGAGCAGCTCGCGAAATTTTTCGATGCCCGCCTTTTCCCGAGCGCCCAGCCCGAAACGGATGTGCTGGGTGAGGTAGCGCTCGCTGAGCACGGGATCGTGCGGATCGGTGCGAACGATTTCCCCGATGCGCGCGGTGCCGTGGCGCTGGAGGGCGCGGAGTTCATCGGCCACGGCGGGCGCGTCGGGCAGGTCGGCGCGGAGCAGCCAGGGCGCATAGACAAAAGGCAGGCCCGTGCAGCGCCGCCACTCCTCCCCGAGGTCGAGGAGCTGGTGCGCGCCGGCGTCGCGTTCGCGGAAGGCGATGGCTTGGTTGCCGATGAGCAGCACGGCGTCCGCGGCGTCCGGGAAAGCGGCGAGTGCGAGCAGTTGCGGACGCAGTCCGTGATATTCGGCGAGCAGCACCTGGAGCAGGTGGACGGAAGTGAGCGACGCGGGATCGAGCGCGATGCTGCGGATCTCGGCGAGCGGGCCGCGGTGCGCGAGGAAGACGCTGTAGACCGGGCCGTCGCTGGCGATGGCGACGCCGTCGGCGAGCAGATAGCGCGGGTGCCGCAGGGCCTCGAAGACCGGCACGAGCGCGACATCCAGCGCGCCGGCGGCGAGGTCGCGCGCGAGGCCGGACGGATGATCGAAGACCACCGGGCCGTGGTAGCCGTGGATGAGCGGCTTGGCGTTGAGATACTGCACGCAGCCGACCCGGAGCGCGGAGAGCGCGGGGTAGCGCGTCACGCGACGGCGAGTTCCCCGGCGGGCGCCGGCGGGCGCCATGTCGGGGCGATCCGCCGATACCAGGTGTCGCGCTGCATCGGCTCCCGGCCCGCTTCGCGGATGGCCTTTTCCAGCGCCGCGCAGCTCTGGTGCTGCGGCGTGGTCGCGCCGGCCATGTGAAAGATTTTCTCCTCCATGATCGTGCCGTGCAAGTCGTCCACGCCATAGTTCAACGCCTGCTGCGCGAGCGGCAGACCGAGGCTCACCCAGTAGCCGGTGATGTGGTCGAAGTTATCCAGATAGATGCGCGCGATGGCGAGGTTCTTGAGTTCCTCAAAGGCCGTGGCGTGCCGGATGTTTTGCAGCACGCCGGGCCGCGCGCCTTCGGCCTCAAAAGCGAACGGAATGAACCCGGTGAAACCGCGCGTTTCATCCTGCCAGGTGCGCAGGCGGCGGAGGTGATCGACCCGCTGCGCCGCCGTCTCGATGTGGCCGTAGAGCATCGTGGCGGTGCTGCGCATCCCCATCTCGTGCCAGGTGCGATGCACCTCCCACCACTCCTCTGCGGTCTCTTTGCCACGGCAGATTTGGTCGCGGATTTCGGGGGCGAAAATCTCCGCGCCGCCGCCGGTGAGCGCGCAGAGCCCGGCGGCGCGCAGCAGCTCCAGGGTCTCGCGGATCGGCTTTTTGAAAATGCGCGACGCGAGGTGGCGGATCTCCACGGCGGTGAAGGCCTTGACGAAAAAATTCGGGTCGAGCGCCCGCAGCCGACTCACGAGTTCCAGATACCACTCGCCTTTCAAAGTCGGGTGCAGCCCGCCGACCATGTGGATCTCCGTGATCCCGAGTTTCAGCCCCGCGCGCGCCTTTTCCACGATCTCGTCGATGCTCATCTCAAAGGCGTGCGCCTCGCGCTTTTTCGCGCCGAACGCGCAGAACTGACACGAGAGGATGCAGTGGTTCGCGTAATTGATGTACTGGTTGTGGATGTAGGTCGCGACGTTCCCGTTTTTGCGCTCGCGCAGGACGTTGGCGATCGCGCCCAGGCCGTTGAGATCATTCGAACCGTAAAGCCGCAGCGCCTCGTCATCCGTCACCCGCTGACCGGCGACGACTTGGTCGAAAATGGGGCGCAGGGCAGGAGTGAGGAGGCGGGCGGTCATGCGTGAGTCAATGTCACTGATTGGAATAGTTTACGTGTCAACGGGAAGGCAAGTTGCCATTCGCTGCCGCGGAATCTGGGAAACTAATTGCCACGATCCGGGTTTGCCGGGCATCGTCCGCCGCCTGTCCGCTGACCGTGCCCGGGCCACGACCGTTCCATTTTCATGAGTCCAGACCAGAGCCCCCAATTTACCGCCGAGGCCGACGCCGCGGCGCAGGATTTGGCGTGGATGGCGCGGGTCAAGCAGGGCGACGAGGTGGCGTTTCGGGAACTCATCGAGGCTCACCAGCACCGGATCATTGGCACCGTCGCCAAAATGCTCGGAGACACCGGTGACGCGGAAGACATCGCCCAGCAGGTCTTCATCCGCGTGTGGAAGAGCGCGCCGCGCTACGAACCGACGGCGAAGTTCACGACGTGGCTTTTCAAAATCACCCGCAACCTCGTCTTCAACGAGTTTCGCCGTCGCAAACGCCATCCCGCCCAATCGTTCGACGCCGTGGACCGCGACGACCGCCCGCTGCAGGCCGAAGACCACACCGTCAAAGCGCCCGACACCGCGCTGCTCGACGACGAGATGCAGGCCGCCATCCAGCGGGCCATCGACGAACTCCCCGAGACCCAGCGCATGGCCGTGATCCTGCGCCGCTACGACGACATTCCGTACGAGGAAATCGGGGAGATTCTCGACCTCTCCGTCCCCGCGGTGAAAAGCGTCCTCTTTCGCGCCCGGACGGAACTGCGGGAGAAGCTGAAGCAGTATTTGGAGACGTAGCTGTCCCCGGTCGGGCTCAGGCGAAAATTTTCCCCCACAGCGCGCGGATGATCCGCCAGCTCCACTCGGAAAAGTCTTCCGTATTCAGGTAGAGATCCCGACCGAACGACTCAAAGCTGACCCCCTCGGCCACGACGATCACGGCGAGGGAGAGAAAGACCACGTTCATCAGGTAGATCACCACCAGCGAGAAGAAGGTGCCGTGAGCCGCCAGATCGCTTTGGCCTTTGGGAATCATCCAGATGGTGAAGGTGAGGTGGAACGCCCACGTGAGCCCGAGGAGGAAAAAAAGCCACTGCAGCGGATTCATCAGCAGGAAGGTCGCGGTGCTTCCGGCGACATCATAGAAGATGCTGGCCACCGAGTAGCAGACGACGACCACGAGGCTGTAAAACGGGTAGAAATACGGAACGAGCGCGATCCAGAAATTGTTCGTGTCCGTCACGATGTAGCCGCCGTCGTCCGCCCATATTTTCTTCTCCAGGACCCGGCCGCGGGCCAACCAAATCCAAACCGCGTGGGTCATTTCATGGCTCAAGACATACACGTGCAGGGGCCACACCGCCCCGGTGATCCCGATCCCAGCGAAAAAAGCCAGGGTCCAGCTCAGCGCCCCGGCCATGAAGTAGCCGAAATCGTCCGCCCGCCAGAACTCATGAGTCACCACGCCGTGGTGAAAGGCCGCGAAAAAGGTCTGGGATAACAACCCCGACGGCACGAGCAGAAAGATTCCGATGATCGCATTCAGCGAACTCGTGCGCACTCCCCGACGCCACCAGCGACGCAACCGCCCGCCGAGGGACTCACTCGTCGCGCCGGTGGCCACCCGGAGTTTCCGGCGACGACTCGCGGCGGACAGATTCGATCTTCGAGGCGGGCTCACGGGTGGAGCGTTTCTAGCGCCGGCCCGTCAGAACTCCAGCACCGAAAAGGCCCACTACGCCCGGCCCATGTAGGAGCCGTCTTCCGTGGAGACCTTGATCCGCTCTCCCTCTTTCACAAAAAGCGGCACGGTGATCACCTTGCCCGTCTCCAGCGTCGCCGGCTTCTGCACATTGTTGGCGCTGTCGCCCCGCACGCCTTCCGCAGATTCCGTGACCGTGAGGACCACCGACGACGGCAGCGCGATGCTGGCGGCCTTGCCTTCGACGTAGAGGATTTCGCACTTCAGGTTTTCCGTCAGGTAATCCTTCGTAGCGCCGATGAACGACTCGTCAAAAGCGATCGTCTCGAAGCTCTCGGGATCCATGAAGTTGTAGCCGCCCTGATCCTTGTAGGAAAACTCCAGCGCCTTCCGCTCCACTTCCACGGAGTCCACTTTGTCCGTCGAGCCAAAGCGCACGTCGGCACTTTTGCCGGTGCCGATGTAGCGGATGATGGCCTGCACGAATGCCCGCAAATTGCCCGGCGTGCGGTGCATGACTTCGAGGACGATGGCGGGATTGCCATTGTAGCGGATGCACATGCCTTTGCGGAGTTCGTTGGCGTTGGCCATAGGGATTTCTGATTTCGAGTTTGCGGTTGTCTTGGAAAGGGCGGTGACTATCCGCAGCCGGCGACTCTATGGCAAGCGTGTTGATCGTTCCGGGCAAATTTCGCCCGCCAGACCGCGGGCGGGAGCTGGAAGGAGGGCCTATCCCGCGGGTTGGCCGACGCCGTTCCCGCCGTGCTGGAAAAAATCGGCCCGGCACTGACCAAGGCCACCGCCACCCTCGAGAGCTTGCAAAAAACCGCGGACAATCTCACGCGCCTCACGGGTGAAGGCTCCGACCTGCCTGTGGCTTTTGCGGAGTTCCGAAAATTTAGCACCAACCTCCACGAACTCACCGGACCCACCGGCTCGCTGCGCCGTTCCATTGGGAATGTGGAGGCGATGACGGCAAGGCAGCGAGTATCGCGCCGGAGATGCTGCCGAGAATCTTCAACAAGCTCGAAACTGATCCGGGCAAGGACCGCACGGGACTCGGCCTCGCGATCGTGAAGCAAATCATCGAGGCGCACGGAGGCGCGGTCAGCGTCGAGAGCACACCGGGCGCGGGCGCGACTTTCACTTTCACACTCCCGCCCGCTGCGGCGTATTGCGGGTTTACAGACGTTCGGCATCGCGGGACGCGCCCGGAGCGGCACACTCCAGGGTGCCGAATCCCACGCGCACGCAGCCGTCAGGCCCTGAGCCTGTCGAAGGGGGCCAATCTTTCCCGGTGGGGACACGGCACACCTCCGCCTTTCCGCATGTTTGCGCGCCTCCGGCGCAGCCGCTGGTCGGCACCCTGGAGTGTGCCGCTCCGTGACGTCCTCGGGTTCATACCGCACCAAAGATCACGCCCGCGTGTCTGGTTCCTCAGGATGACAGGCGCGAAGGGAGAGGCTCATCCTAAAAACGGGCAACTCGTGCCTCGCAGCGCCGCGCGAAGGCCGCTTCCCGGCTGTCCACGCTCCACCAGCTCCACGGGGATGGCGGCGCTCCCGCAAGAGAACGATGAAAGCCGTCGCAGTGCGCACTGCGACGGCTTTCTACCGCGACGAAGGCCCGGGGTCACCACGACGAAACCCTGAACCCCCATGAATGAGCGCCGGAGCCCACCACTACGAGAACTCCGACACCAGCTCTCCAGGGTCCAACGCCAATCAGCCCTGGAAAAATTTTGCTCTAACGTAGCTTGGACTTCAGTCTAAACGGACACGGGGCAGTTGGACTAAAGTCCAAGCTACTTGCCTGTGCCTCACGCCTAGTGTAGTGCTTCGTAATTAGTGTAACGTTTTTCTTCCCTAGGAGAACGGGATCGGCGAGAGTCGAAGCATGCGCATCGCTCGTTCTCCTATACCGTCGGTCGAAGATCTGCAGTGGCTGCGCAAGCAAGCCTCCAGCGCGATGACGCCCAAGCGCCTGACGGAGCGATGCCGGATTGTTTTGCTCTCCGTCGAGGGGCAGAACCACGAACAGATCGCGGCGGCGCTGGGAATCAGCCGGCAGAAAGCTTCGCGGTGGCGTGCGCGCTTCGTAAAGTCGGGCCGGGCCGGCCTGGAAAACGATGCCCCGGGACGTGGGCGCAAGCCGATCTATGGCGCGCCCATGCAGGCGCTCATCGTGGAGAAGACTTTGCGTTCCCTTCCGCCAGCGGCCACGCAGTGGAGTCAGCGTTCTTTGGCCAGGGCGCTGGATTTGAGCGACAGCACCGTGGGCCGGGTGTGGCGGGCGCATGGGTTGAAGCCGCACCTCATCCGAACTTTCAAAGTCTCCAATGATCCACGGTTCGCGGAGAAGTTGGAGGATGTGATTGGCCTTTACCTCAACGCCCCCGAGCACGCTCTGGTGCTGTGCTGCGACGAAAAGAGCCAGGTGCAGGCACTGGATCGCACGCAACCTGGACTGCCCCTCAAGAAAGGCCGGGCGGGCACGATGACCCATGACTATGTGCGGCACGGCACCACCACTCTGTTTGCGGCTTTGAACGTCGCCGATGGCACCTTGATCGGGCAATGCCAGGACCGCCATCGGCACCAGGAGTGGTTGAAATTCCTCCAACAAATCGACGCGGAAACTCCCGCGGATCGCGACTTGCACCTCATCCTCGATAACTACGCCACGCACAAACATCCCAAGGTCAAACAGTGGCTGGCCAAGCATCCGCGTTTCCACCTCCACTTTACGCCCACCAGCGCTTCCTGGCTCAATATGGTCGAGCGCTTCTTCCGCGACTTGACGGTGAACCGGTTGCGGCGCGGCGTCTTCCACAGCGTGCCGGAATTGGTGGCCGCGCTGGAGAAATACATGGCCCAACACAACCGGGCGCCGAAGCCCTTTATCTGGACCGCCAAAGCCAACGACATCCTCGCCAAAGTCGCCCGCGCCAGAAAAAAGCTGTCCCGCAAACAAGCGTCACACTAATTGCGAAGCACTACACTAGCGGCGGCGGCGGTTGAGCATGCCGAGGGCGCCGACGAGCAGCAGCCCGAGGGTGCCGGGCTCGGGCACGGTGGCTCCGCCGCCGAAGCTGGAGGCGGGGCTTCCGAAGCCCGCGGCTTTACCACCGCCGTCGTCGCCCGTGAGCGAACCGCTGGCTGCGCCGCTGGTGAAGATCACCGTCGCGCCGGCGCCGATGGTCAGCGAGCTG
>CAIQUL010000154.1 GCA_903874975.1 uncultured Chthoniobacter sp.
GCCACCCGCGCACCCGCGTCTTCGGCGGGTCGCCGCAGACCGCACTCGGGTCGAGTGCTCCACCCGGAATTTGCGGCCACGCGCAAGCAAGTAGCTGGGGCTTCAGCCCAAAATGCGCGGACGCGCCCCATTCGTCGGGGCGCGCAAGGAGCGGCGAGCTTCCAGCCGCCGACCCCACAGCGCGCGCAGCGCCCAATCTCCCCGGTGGGCGCACAGCACGCCGCCGCCTTTCCGCAGCTTGGTGCGCCTCCGGCGCAGCCGGTGGTCGGCGGCTGGAAGTTCGCCGCTCCTTTGCACGCCCACCGGTTCATCCCGCTCCAAAAATCACGCCCGCGTGTTTGGTTCCTCAGGATGATGGAGTGATCAGCCGAGATTCAGCCCGCATCGGCTTCCGCCGGGGTGCGATGCGACGCCCGTGTTCCAGCGGGTGAACGGGCTGAGGCCCGTGCCTACTTCTGCCGGAGGAAGTTTAGACCGGCTCTTCCTTGTGCAGCTCCATCACCCCGCTGTCCTCGAAATACCAGACGGAGCAGGCGAGGCGCTTGGTCTGGCCGGCCGGCGTTTCGGGGCCGGTGAGCCAGTCGCGGAGCAGCGGGAGCCCGGTGGAAATGAGGAGCTGCTGGAGCATGGCCCGGCGCTCGAAAAGCACGGGGAGGATGTCGAAATGCCAGCGTTCGCCGCCCTGGCGGCGGGGGCGTCCGCCGAGCGAGGCTTCGCGGGGGATGTATTCGGGGTAGTTGGAATACGTGAAGCGGATGATCGGGTAGCCGGGGATGCGCATCGGCGGGTTGAGAATCGGCGACTGGCTCGAAAAGCTCAGCGTGAACTTGTCGTATTGCGGGACGCTGGCGAGGGCTTCGCCGACGGCGCTGGCTCCGAGGGGGTAGCTGAAACCGCGCGGGAGCTGGGATTTGCCCAAAGTTGGAATGGGTGGCAGGGCACCATCAGGAATCATATACGGGTGGGTGGGTATTGTTACGGTCGGTTGACAGGAGTCACGGACGGGAAATTGCAGGACTCATACGTTGGCCGCCAAGCATTTAGTTATGATTGAGTTCGTGGCGGCCCCTCTTGGCGGCCGTGTTTCTTGACAGTCAGGACCACCCGCGCGCTTAATCCGCCAACCCCATTTTACGATGCGCCGGATTTTCGCTTTTTTCTCATTTTCAGTGATTTGTCTAGGGTTTTCCCCTAGAGGAGGCGCGCAGGAATGGACGCGGTTTCGCGGTCCGAATGGGGCCGGTTTGGGGGTCGCAGAAAAATTTCCGGCGGAGCTGTCGGAGCGCGATTTTTTTTGGAAAATCGAGCTGCCGGGCCGCGGACATTCGTCGCCGGTGGTGTGGGGAGAGCGCATTTTCGTGACGTCGAATCCCCCGGAGACGACGCAGCGCGTGATCTCGTGCGTGAGCGCGGCGGATGGGAAAACGCTGTGGAAAAAAGGCTACGCGACCGGCGGTTATCGGCAGCACGCGGACAACAACTATGCCTCCGCGACGCCCGCCGTGGATGCGGAGCGGGTCTATTTTCACTGGGCGTCGCCGGAGGGTTCCGGCCTGGTGGCGCTCGATCAAAAAGACGGACGGGAAGTGTGGAAGGTGGATTTCGGGCCGTTCCTTTCGAAGCACGGCCCGGGCACTTCACCCATCGTTTTCGAGGATGTCGTCCTACTCGATTTCGATCAGGACGAGGGGAAAAGCTTCCTCCTCGCCGTGGACGCGAAGACGGGCCGCACGCGCTGGCGGCGGGAGCATGAAGGGACAAAGTCCAGCGCTTCGACGCCGTGCATTTTCACGCCGAAAAGCGGTGCGCCGCAGGTCATCACCGAGAGCTTTGCCACCGGCGTGGTGGCGAGCGACACCCGCAGCGGCGCGGTCGTCTGGCAGCTTCCGTCGCTGATGACCAGGCGCTGCGTTTCGTCGCCGTTCGTCACGCCCGGCGGGCTGATCATCGCGCAGTGCGGCGAGGGCCGGGCGGAGAGTTTCGTGGAAGCGGTGCGGCCTGCGGCGGATGGAAAATCAGCCGTGCGAGCCTACGGAGTCTTGCGCGTGGGCGGCTACGTGCCGACGCCGATCGCAGTCGGCGAGCTGCTTTTCCTGTGGAAAGAGAACGGGCTCGTGAGCTGCGTGCGCTCCGCGACGGGCGAGCAGCTTTGGAGCGAGCGCGTGGAGGGCGCGTTCTACGGGTCGCCGGTCTGCGTGAATGGGCGTCTCTACAACATGACCATGCGCGGCGATCTCGTGGTGCTGGCGGTGGGCGAAAAATTCCAGCCGCCGCAGCGGCTCGCGCTCGGCGAAGGCAGCCACGCGACACCGGCGGTCAGCGGCGGGCGGATGTATCTGCGGACGTTCACGCATTTGATTGCGGTGGGGAGGTAGGTGCGGCTGCGGGAAAAAACGCGGTCATCCTGAGCGGAGCGCAGTCGAAGGACCTCTAACTTTTCGGCGGGAGCGGAGGCGGTGGTCGGGACGCAGGGCTCCACGTTGAAGCGCACGCCGCACCTCGACGGCAGGGCGAAGGACGAGCGGAAACTCACGAGCTTCTCCGGCGCGCGGGTCTCGCCGTCGCGCGCGGGCTTCGCTCCGAAGGGGCGGCACCCTGCCGCTGCCGGATCAATTCAAGCCGCCCGGTTCCGCCGGAGTCTCCGCTTTCGCGACAGCGGCCCTGGCCAGCTTCGTGATGTGGCGGAGGGCGAGAAAAGCGGCAACGAGGCCGACGGCGAGGAAGACGTATTCGCCGGGGTGTTTCGCGTGCTGCGCGCCGGTGGCGGCGGCCAGGCCCTGATGGGCGCTGACCCCGAGCCAGACGAAAAAGCAATTCGCCGGAATGATCGCGATGAAAGTGGCGAACAGGTAGGGCCAGAAGGCGATGGACGTGAGGCCGTAGGCGTAGTTCGCGAAACCGAAGGGGATGGGGCAGAGGCGCAGCAGGGCGATGATCTTCCAGCCCTCCCGGCCGACGGCGGTGTCGATGAGGCGAAATTTTTCGTGGTGCCCGAGCCAGCGGTGGACGGTGCGGCGGGCGAGGTGGCGGGCGATGAGGAAATTGACTGCGGCACCGGTATTCGTGCCGAGGGTGATGGCGACGAATCCTTTCCAGAAACCGAAGATGCCGCCGGCCCCGATGGCGGCGGGCGAAAGCGGGATGCCGATTATTTGGAGGAGGACGATTCCGAAGGAGTAGGCGAAGGCGCCGAACCAGCCGAGCTGCTCGAATTTGTCGTGATACTGGAGAAGGAGATCGGTGAAGCGCTGCATGCCGTGCGGGAGCGCTGCTTGTCGCAGAAAGGTGCGGGTTTGCAACCGCGCCGGGAGCGGGCTCGGGGGGACGCTGACGCGAAACTCAGTACTGCGAGCGGAGTTCCACGGCCTTCGCGCGCTTGGCCCGCATCTTGATGTTCAGCACTTCGACGGCGAAGGAGAAGGCCATGGCGAAGTAGATGTAGCCCTTGTTCACGTGCTGCCCGCAGCCGTCGGCGATGAGGATCACGCCGACGAGGAGGAGAAAGGAGAGGGCGAGCATTTTGATCGTGGGATGGCGGTGGACGAAGTCGCTGATCGCGCCGCTGGCCGCGAGCATGACGATCATGGCGAGGACGACCGCGGTGATCATCACCTCAATGTGCTGCGCGAGGCCTACGGCGGTGATCACGGAATCGAGTGAGAAGACGATGTCGATGATGACGATCTGGGCGATGACGCTGGCGAGGGTGGCGCCCACTTTGCCGGTCTGCGCGTGGTCCTCGCCCTCGAGGCTGCCGTGGATTTCGTGGACGCTTTTCCAGAGGAGGAAAAGGCCGCCGCCGAGCATGACGAGGTCTTTGCCGGAGACGGCGTGGCTGAAGACGTGGAAGAGCGGATGGATGAGCTTCGTGAGCCAAAAGATGGAGCAGAGCAGGAGGATGCGCGTGACCAGCGCGATCATCAGCCCGAGGGAGCGGGCGCGGGCCTGCTGCTCGGCGGGGAGCTTCCCGGAGAGGATGGAGATGAAGATGATGTTGTCGATGCCGAGGACGATCTCCAGCACGGTGAGCGTGAGGAGGCTGATCCAGAAGTCGGGTTGGGTGAGTAGTTCGGTGAGTGCGGCGGCGAGCATGGTGGGAGAGAAAACGGGGTGGGCGGGAGGGAGGCAAGGGGAAAGGATAAAGGATGAAGGCGGAAGGATGAAGGCGGAAGGATGCATGGCGGTCCGCGCGACTTTCTCATTTCATCCTTCATCCTTCCGCCTTCATCCTTTCCCACCTTTCCCCGTGCTTCCGCGCCGCCTTTTCCTCCGCACCCTCGCGACCGCTGCCGCCGCGCCATTCACGGCGTTGCGCGCCGCCCCATCGGCGAGCGTGCGGATCGTGGTGGAAGGGCGCGGGCCGTGGGGCAAGGCGTCGCCGGGGGACATCGGGCGGGTCGCGGAGTCGGCGGCGGGGGAGCTGTGGAAATGGTGTCCGCAGACGCGCATGGACGGCATCCGCATTTATCGCCGGCCGGATTTTCCGCAGACGGATTTCGGGCGCGGCATCGATGGAAGAATCGCCATCGGGCTGGCGGTGGAGCATCAGCGGTGGTCGCAGTTTGCCTTTCAGTTTGCGCACGAATTTTGCCACGCGCTGGCGCAGCACAGCGCGGTGGGCATCCGCGGCTGGCACGAGCCGCGGCACGCGAATCTCTGGCTGGAGGAGTCGCTCTGCGAGACGGCCTCGCTCTTTGCGCTCCGGCGGATGGCCGAGTCGTGGCGGACGCGCCCGCCGTACCGGAACTGGCGCGACTTTGCCCCGCACCACGCGGCCTACGCGGCGGAGCGGCTCGCCGAGCGGCGGCATCAGCTCCCCGAGGGGCGGAGCTTTCGCGCGTGGTTCGCGGAGAATGAAAACTCGATGCGTGCGAACCATGCGCTGCGGGAGAAGAATGTGATCGTGGCGCGGGAGCTTCTCCCGCTCTTTGAGGCCGCGCCGGAAAACTGGGAGGCGATCCCGTACCTCAACCACGGCCCGCGCGTCCGGGGAAGATTGCTGCGCGAAAAGATCGCGGACTGGCAGGCCGCAGCCCCGCTCGCGCACCGGGCGTTTATCGCGCGACTTGGCGCGTTGCTGGGCGTGTGAAAGGTCAGCGCTCGGGCTGTTTCGTTTCGCGGATGAAGGCGGCGGCGGCTTCGCGGAGGGAGACGGCGACCTGCGCGTGCTGGCGGGCAAACTTCGGCGTGAACCACGGAAAGAGGCCGATGAGATCGTGGGTGACGAGCACCTGGCCGTCGCACGCGAGGCCGGAGCCGATGCCGATGGTCGGGATTTTCAGCGCGGCGCTGAGGACCGCAGCGACATCGGCCTGCACGAGTTCGAGCACGACCGCGAAGGCGCCCGCGTTTTCCACCGCGTGTGCATCGGCGAGCAGCGCGGCGGCGGCTTCGGGCGTTTTGCCTTTGATCCGGTAGCCGCCTTCCTGCACCACGCTCTGCGGGAGCATGCCGAGATGCGCCATCACGGGGATGCCGTCGGCGACGATCGCTGCGATGCGCGCGGCGTGGCTGGCGCCGCCTT
Source organism: uncultured Chthoniobacter sp. (assembly GCA_903874975.1). Taxonomy (GTDB): domain Bacteria; phylum Verrucomicrobiota; class Verrucomicrobiia; order Chthoniobacterales; family Chthoniobacteraceae; genus Chthoniobacter. The sequence goes on from CAIQUL010000154.1 coordinate 5,525, forward strand.
CGAGTTTCACCGCGTGCGCGCCGGCGGCGACGAGACGGCGGGCGTTGGCGATGGCCTGCTCCGGCGTGTCGTAGCTGGCGAAAGGCAGATCGGCGACGACGAGCGCGCGCTCGGCTCCGCGGGCCACGGCGGCGGTGTGGTGGAGCATGTGCTCCATGGTCACGTGCGTGGTATCGGGAAAGCCGAGCACGACCATGCCGAGCGAGTCGCCGACGAGCAGGATGTCGATCCCGCTTTCATCGAGCAGGCGCGCGGTCGGGTAGTCGTAAGCCGTGAGGACGGCGAGCTTTTCGCCCCGGCGTTTAAGGGCGGTGAGGTCGGCGGGTTTCATGGCAGGGCGGTGGAGAAAAAGCGGTCATCCGGAGCGGAGCGGAGGCTTTGCGCAGCGCAGTCGAAGGACCTCTGACTCCCGGCGGGAACTGCGCTCAGGATGACGGGGTTGGGAGGACGCGCTCATTGCTAGAAAGTCTCCGCGAAAATTTCCACCCGCGCCGGATCAGGCAAGCGCGCGAGCAGTTCGGCGATGGTGTGGTGCTGGCCGGGGAGGATGAGGTCGGGGCGGATGTCGGCGAGCGGCGCGAGGACGAACCGCCGCTGGTGCAGGCGCGGGTGGGGGATGACGAACTCGTCGTTGCTGAGGACGAGATTGCCCGCGTAGAGGATGTCGAGGTCGAGGGTGCGCGGGGCGTTGCGCGGACGTTTCGACGGACGACCAAACTCGGCCTCGATGCGCTGCAGCCCGTCGAGCAGCGTGATCGCCTGGCCGTCGAATTCGACTTCGAGCACGGCATTCAAATACGCACCCGCGTCCGGCCCAGAGCCGACCGGTTCGGTTTCATAAACCCGCGAGCCGAACACCGGAGTGGACACGCCCGGCAACCCGAGGACGCGCTCGCGGGCGAGCCGGAGCTGCGCGAGGCGGTCGCCGAGATTCGAGCCGAGCGCGACGCCGGCCCTCATGGGAAAGGATGAAGGCGGAAGGATGAAGAATGAAGGGGCTGGCGCGAAAGGAACGCGATCGCCGGACTCCGACGTTCATCCTTCATCCTTCCGCCCTCATCCTTCATTCCAGTCCCAGCACGTCCTGCATGTCGTAGAGCCCCGCGGGTTGGCCGTGCGCCCAGAGCGCGGCGCGGAGGGCACCACGGGCAAAGGTCTCGCGGCTGGAGGCTTTGTGGGTCAGCTCCACGCGCTCGCCTTGCGCGGCGTAGATGACGGTGTGGTCGCCCACGACATCGCCGCCGCGGACGGCGTGCATGCCGATCTCGGTGTCGGTGCGCTCGCCCACGATGCCATGCCGGCCGTGGCGCACGTCGTCGTTGTATTGCAGCTTGCGGACTTCGGCCAAAATCTCGGCGAGCTTTTTCGCGGTGCCGCTGGGCGCGTCCTTTTTTAAACGGTGATGCATTTCGACGACTTCGAGATCGAAGCCGGGGCCGAGGATTTCCGCGGCCTTGCGGGTCAGCCAGAAGAGGGTGTTCATCCCGACGCTGTAGTTCGACGCGAAGACGAGCGGGATGTGCGCGGCGGAATGTTTGATCGCGGCGACCTGCGCGTCGGTGTGGCCGGTGGTGCCGATGACCAGCGTCTTTTTCGCCTCCACGCAGCGCGCGAGCACGGGCTCGACGGTGGTGTAGTGCGAGAAATCAATGACCGCGTCGCAGAGCGCGAGCGCGGCGGCGAGGTCGTCACCGACATCGATCTGCGCGGTCACTTCGAGGGCGGCATCGCCGCGCGCGCAGGCGACGAGCATCTGGCCCATGCGGCCGCGTGCGCCGTTGATGAGGAGTTTGAGCGGGGTCATGGCTGGTGAATTGATCGCTGTTTTGGGGTCAAGGATGGGAACGCGAAACACGCGGAACAAACGCGAAAAGGCGCAAAAAAACTTTCAACTCTTGTCTCTTACTTTCGCGTTTGTTCCGCGTGTTTCGCGTTGAGAATTTCTCCGCTCCTCATCTCAAAGGAGGCCGAGCGCGCGGAGCGTGGCGGTGAGCCTTCCGGCTTTGGCGGGGCCCATTTCCCACAGCGGCAGGCGCACGTCGGCGAGCATCCGGCCCTGGGCGGCGAGGGCAAATTTGATCGGCACGGGGTTGGGCTCGATGAAGAGGTCTTTGAACAGCGGGTAGAGTTTGAAGTGCAGCTCGCGCGCTTTCACGTAGTCGCCCTTGAGCGCGGCTTTGACGAGCGCCACGACTTCGGCGGGGATGATATTGGACGCCACGCTGATCACCCCGACCGCACCCGCGGCCATGAACGGCAGCGTGAGCGAATCGTCGCCGGAGAGGATCGTGAATGACTCCGGCACCACCGCGCGCAAGGCGCTCACGCGCTCGACGGTGCCGCCGGCTTCTTTCATCGCGACGATATTCGGGAAGGCTTTGGCGAGGCGCGCGGTGACTTCCGCGCCGATCTCGATGCCGCAGCGGCCGGGGATCGAGTAAAGGATGAGCGGCAGCTTGGTGGCTTTGGCGATTTTGGCGAAGTGGTGGTAGAGCCCTTCCTGCGAAGGTTTGTTGTAATAAGGCGCGATGAGCAGCGCGCCGTCGCAGCCGAGTTTCTCCGCCTCGACGGTCATGGCCACGGCCTCGCTGGTGGAGTTCGAGCCGGTGCCGCCGATGACTTTGCAGCGTCCTTTGGCAAACTGGACGCCCAACTCGATCACCCGGCGGTGCTCGGCGTCGTTGAGCGTGGGCGATTCGCCGGTCGTGCCGACGGGGATGATGCCGGTGATGCCGGCGGCGATCTGCGCCTCGATGAGCGCCGCGAAGGCATCCTCATCGACGAGATCGTTTTTGAAAGGAGTGACGAGGGCGGTAAAAGTGCCGGCAAACATAGGGGCGTGGTTTCTAAGCGGGGCGGGGGACTTTGCCCAGAAAAACCCGCGCCCGATCGCGCGGGCGCGTCAGGCGGAGACGGTGCCGTCGAAGACGAAATCCGCCGGGCCGGTCAGTGTGACATCGAGGTAGCCGTCGCCGGTTTTCGTAAAGCCGATGCGCAGGGTCTCGCCGCCGCGGACCTGCACCTGCACGGGCGACGGCGCGCCGGTGCGTTCGTGGAAAATGAGCGCGCAGGCGACCATGCCGGTGCCGCAGGCGAGCGTTTCATCCTCGACGCCGCGCTCGTAGGTGCGGATGGCGATGGTGTCGGCGGCGCGCTGTCGGACGAAATTGGCGTTCGTGCCCTTCGGCGCGAAGTGCTCGTGATACCGGAGCGCGTGACCGAGGTGGCGCACGTCCGTGCCTTCCAGATCCTCCACGAAGACGACGGCGTGCGGGACGCCGGTATTCACCGAGTGGACAAAGTGCGTCTCGCCGTCCGCGTGGAGCTTGTCGTTCAGGCGCAGCGAGTGCGGCTTGCTCATCTGGATCTGGACGAGGTCGCCGAGAAACTTCGCGGTGATCACGCCCGCCTGCGTTTCAAACGAGATGTCGCCCGCCTGGCCGCTGATCCTTTGCGCGAAGCGCCCAAAGCAGCGCGCGCCATTGCCGCACATCTCGGCCTCGCCGCCATCGGCGTTGTAGTAGCGCATGCGGAAGTGGGCCCCGTTCTGCGCGGGCTCGACCGCGAGCAGGCCGTCGGCCCCGATGCCGCGGTGGCGGTCGCAAAGGCGGGCGATTTGCGCGCCGGTGAGGGCGCTCTTTCCGTCGCGGTTATCGACCATGACGAAATCATTTCCGGCCCCGTTCATTTTCGTGAAGTGCAGCATAAGGGCGGAGAAGAAAGCACGCCGTCGCCCGGCGTGCCAACGCGGTTTTTTGCCGGAGGGAGGGCCCGCCCGCCGATTGACAACGCCGCGCCGGTGAGCCACGAACCGCGGAAGATGAAGATTCTCCGGCTCAGCCTGATCGCCGCTTTCGCGCTGCCCGCGCTGGCGGGGCCGGCGGCGATCAAGGCGCGCGTGGAGGAACCGGCGGTGCCGGAGACGATGGGCGGGTGCTCGCTGAAATGCGGCTTCGCGTGGAGCGTGGAGGTGCAGGCGGACGGCGGGCAGAAGGCGGAGGTCACGAAGAAGCTGAATGATGAGAAGGCCGAGACGACCTGGGTCGCGGCGGACGGAACGAGCGGAGTCGGCGCGCGACTGAAACTTCTCTTCCCGAAAAAGCTCCACGCCGAGGCCGAGGGGAACATTCCGATTTACGGCCTGGACATCATCAATGGCGACTGGTCCAGCGAGGAACGGTGGAAGGCCCGCGCTCGGGTGAAAAAAGCGCGGCTTTACTACCGCGACAAGCCGCTCGCCGACGTGACTTTTTCGGACAACCGCCGCTGGCAGCGGGTGATGTTCCCCGACCAGTTCGCTCGCTCCGGCGACTGGATGACCTTCGAGATTCTGGAGATCTATCCGGGCGAAAAGGGCGCGGGCGCGGCGCTCACGGAGATCGTCCTGCAGGGCGCGCACTGAGCGCTGCCGCGCGCCGGGTGGTCCGGGGACTACGCCCGCACGCCACCCATCCGCCGGCCGGCCGGCCAGCGGCGGAGGACGCGGGCGCTGTCGATCTTCCAGACGTCGTCTTCGTTCACGAGCCGGTAGATGCAGGGGATGATGTCGCCGTCATCGAGGAAGAGATACGCGGGGATGACCGCGTGCTGGCCTTCGTGGCGGACAGCGCCGAATTCCACGCGGCGCGCGCGGCGCACGCTCGGGTAATCGGTGCGCGCGAGGTCGGAGAAGGCCTCGATGTTGAACTTCTCCTGAAAGCCCGTGGAAACCTGCCGGTAGGCGCTGGCGTAGTCGTCGTCGCGAAAGGCGGCGATCTGTTTCCAGATGACGGCGTAGAGCACGGCGGGCGTGGTGCTTTGCCGGCGGCGCTCGGCTTGCTCCTGAAAAATGGCCCCCGCTCCGCAGATGAGGAAGAGGCCGGCGAGGAGGAGGAGCTTGGCGGTGCGGTTCACGCGGAGTGGCTCGGCGCGGCTTCGTCGGCGAGGCGGCGGAGAAAAGGGAAGGTGTAGAGCCCGGTGCCGTGGCCGTCGGCCCAGGTAGGCTGGAGCGCGTAGCTGCCGATGATCTGAAAGCCGGTCAGCACGAAACTCTGCGGCGTAAAGACGACCTGCGGGCGGACGACGTAGCCGAGCACATCCGGCTCGCCGCCGCAGGCCGCGCACGGGCAGGCGCGGCGCAGGGCTTCGAGCCCGAGATACGACTCCGTGCCGTCGCTCCACGCGATGGCGAGTTCGTGGCCGATGGTCTGGATTTGCGTCGGGGTGAGGCGGGAGGCCATGTGTTTAGTCGTCGAAAGATGCCGCGTCTCCCGCCGGTTTCCAAGCCTTCCCTCGCCGCGTCCCGAAAATCGCCGTGCCCACGCGGACCAGCGTCGCGCCCTCCTCCACGGCCACGGCGAAATCCCCGCTCATGCCCATCGAGAGCCGGGGCAGCGGCACGCGAAACTCCGCCTGCAGCCGGTCGCGCAGCTCCCGGAGCGCGATGAAAAACGGGCGCGAGTTTTCCGCTTCGGGGGCAAAGGGAGGGATCGTCATCAGCCCCTCGATTTGCAGCCGACCGAGCGCCAGCAGCGCCTCCATTTCGGCGCGCAGTTGGTCCGGCGAAAAGCCAAACTTGCTCGTTTCGCCGGCCACATTCACCTCGAGCAGCACGCGCGGAAACTGCCCGGCCTCCTCCGCGATCCGGTCGAACTCCCGGGCCAGCTCCAGCGTGTCGAGGCCATGGTAAAGCTCGAACCCGGCGGCGAGCGCGTGGCGGATTTTGTTTTTCTGCAAATGCCCGATCAGGTGCCAGCGCGCCCGGCCCGGCAGCAGGGGAATTTTCGCCCGTGCCTCCTGCACCCGGTTTTCACCAAAGACGCACTGCCCGGCGTCGAGCGCGGCGAGCAGCGTCTCGGGCGGATGGGTTTTCGAGACGGCCACGAGTTCGATTTCCTCCGCGCTCCGACCGGCGCGGACGGCGGCGGCGGCGATCTCCGTGTGGACGGCGGCGAGACGGTCGGCGATTTCGTTCATTTGGGAAATTGATGCCCGTTGACAGGCGGATAAGCCAACCTTACCTCGTCCCCAACCGGCATGTATATCGATACCTTCAAAGTCTTCTGCGATCTTGTCGAGACTGGCAATTTTTCCAAGGCGGGCGCGCTCAATTCCATCACCCAGAGCGCCGTCAGCCAGCAGATTCGCGCCATCGAGGAGCGCTTCAAAGTGCGGCTCGTCGAGCGCGGTCAGCGGCACTTTGCGCTCACCCCGGAGGGCCGCGTCTTTCTCCAGGCCGGGCGCGAGATTCTCGACGTCTTCAATGACCTCGACCACCGCCTGCACGCGCTGCGCAACGTGGTCGCCGGGGAACTCCGCATCGCCTCCATTTACAGCATCGGCCTCCACGAACTGCCGCCTTTGCTGCAATCCTTCCGCCAGACCTATCCCGACGTGGAACTGCACGTCGCATACCGGCGTTCGCCGCAGGTTTATGCGCAGGTCGCGAGTGGCGACGTGGACTTCGGACTCGTGGCCTACCCGATGAAACGCAGTGGCCTGCAGACCGAGATTTTCAGCGAGGATCGGATGGTCCTGATCTGCCACCCGCAGCACACGCTGGCCCGCCGGCCCAAGATTCGCCTCGCGGAGTTGAACGGCGAAAAACTCATCAGCTTCGAGCCGGATCAACCCACGCGCAAAGTCATCGACCGCCACCTCCGCGCGCACGCGGTGGAAATCGAACACGCCATGGAATTCGACAACATTGAGACCGTGAAACGCGCCGTCGAAATCGCCAGCGGCGTCTCCATCGTGCCTGGCTACACCGTCCGGCAGGAGGTGAAAAGCGGCGTGCTGTGCGCGGTGCCGATCGAGAGCCCGAAAATCTCACGCCCGCTCGGTATCGTCTCGAAACGCAACCGCGCGCGGTCCCCGGCGCACAAGGAATTCGTCGAGGCGCTGAAGCAGGGCGCGGCGGCAGCGTAGGAAGTTGATTGCGCAGGGTGATCGGTGAGTGGTGAGTGGGGCTCCGCAAGCCACCGATCACTTGCGGAGGACGTCGGGTGCGCAATTGCGGTGCGACTTTCCCGTTTTCAAACCTCCCCACGCCGCCTATCTCTCGCCGCCATGACAGCACCAGCGATCGGCATCATCGGCGGCAGCGGCCTTTACCAGATGGACGGGCTCACCGACATCTCCGAGCACGTGGTCGAGACGCCGTTCGGCCCGCCGTCCGACGTGATCTTTGGCGGCCAACTCGCTGGCCGGCAGGTTTATTTCCTCCCGCGCCATGCGCGCGGCCACCGCATCCTGCCGCACGAGCTGAATCACCGCGCGAACATCTACGCGCTGCGTTCGCTGAACGTCCGCTGGATTCTTTGCGTCACGGCTGTCGGCTCGCTGCAGGAGCAGTATGAGCCCCGGCACATCGTCCTGCCGTCGCAGTTTTTCGACCGCACCAGCCAGGGCGCGGCGCACACGTTTTTCGGCGGCGGGATCGTCGCGCACGTGAGCTTTGCCGAGCCCACCTGCTCGCCTTTGCGCCAGCTCCTGGCCAATGCCGCGCGCGACCTCGGCCTGCCCGTCCACAACGGGGGCACCTACGTGAACATGGACGGCCCCGCGTTTTCCACCCGCGCCGAATCCGAGACGCACCGCAAGCTCGGCTTCGATGTCATCGGCATGACGAACCTCGGTGAAGTGCGACTTGCGCGGGAAGCGGAGATTGCCATCGCGACCATGGCGATGATTACAGATTACGATTGCTGGAAGACCGAGGAAGAGCCCGTGACCGCCGAAGCCGTGATCGCGCACCTCATGGCCAACGCCGCCGCCGCGAAACAGATTCTCGCCCGCGTGATCCCGCAAATTCCCGCCGAACCGCACTACCCCGAGCACCGCGCGCTCGACAGCGCGCTCGTCACCGACCGCTCGCTCTGGCCGGCGGAGACGGTGCAAAAATTGGGCGTGATTCTGGAGCGCTTCGCCGACCGCTGAGCGGGGACTGACGATTTTTCAGCGGGTCGTCTTCCTGCTTTCACCGGGAACGAATTACGCTAGTAATTCCCACCATGATCCGCCTCCTGCCTTTCGTATTCCTCGGTCTCGCGTCTGCGCTCGTCGGTGCCGCGCCCGCGCCAGCCGCGTCGGCTCCTGTCGCGCCCGCGACCAAGCCGCAAGCACCCGCGCCCGTCCTGTCTGTCCCCACCGATGTCCCTGCCCCAACCGCCGCCGGAGCACCGAAAATCACCGTCTCCCAATGCAACGTCGATGGCCCGCATATCGCCATCACCTTCGACGACGGCCCGCACGGGACGAACACGCCGCGGCTGCTCGACATGCTCAAGCAGCGTAAAATCCATGCGACCTTTTTCATGGTCGGCCAGTGTGTTGCCGAGTATCCCGCGATCGTCAAAAGGATGGTCGCCGAAGGTCATGAAGTCGCGAACCACTCGTGGTCCCATCCGCAGCTTTCCAGCATGACCGAAGCCTCAGTGCGCGAGCAGCTCCAGAGGACGCACGACGCGATCATCGCGGCCTGCGGCGTCGCCCCGAAAACGATGCGTCCGCCCTTCGGAGCCTTCACCGCCCGCCAGCGCGCCTGGTCGCACGGCGAATGGGGCTACAAGTGCATTTTGTGGGATGTCGATCCGCTCGATTGGAAAGTGCGCAACGCCGAGCACGTGAAAAATGCGATCCTCAAAGCGGCCGTGCCGGGCTCGATCATTCTCGCGCACGACATCCACAAATCCACCATCGACGCCATGCCCGAGACCCTCGACGGCCTGCTCGCCAAGGGGTTCAAATTTGCCACTGTCACCGAGCTGCTCGCCATGGATAAACCGCTCCCGCCCAAACCGAAAGCCACGCCCGCCCCGAAGCCCGATCCCGCCGTGGCGGTGAAAGCGGAAGCGGCCACCGCGCCGGTCGCGCCCCCGGCGACCAAGCCGCAGCCCTGACGCAAGACGGTCCCCCAAAAGCTCGCCCGGCGTGGTGAAGTCTGCGAATCTGCCGTGATGCGCCGCGTCGCCGATTGGTTCCGTTCTCATCCGCTAACCACGGCCTTCCTCGTGCTCATCGGCTGCGCCGTGGGCGCGCATCTTTTCGCCAACTGGCGCGCAGAAGTCCGCTGGCAGCAATACTGCACCGAGGCCCGCGCCCGCGGCGGGAGCGGGTCCACGGTCGGCGGCGGGGGCGCCGCCGACGGCACGCGAGGGCGCGCGCGCTCCCCCGGAACGTCGGTTCTCGAATGGAGAGGTGCGTGTTCAGTATTCAGTGTGCCGTGCTCAGTTCGGACGCGGCTGCGAAAACTGCATACTGAACACCGCGCCCCGCCCCACTATCACGCGTCCAGACACGCGCGCACATTCCACCCCGCGCGTTCCAGTCGCGCCTGCGCTTCCGCGTAATCCAGGCTGAGCGCCGCGCTGACCAACCGCACGCCGCGGTCGCGCAGTTTGGCGTTGGAAATGTGCAGATCCACCATCGCGTTGCCGCGCACCCGGCCGAGGCGGATCATCGCGCAGGTCGAGAGCAGGTTCAGCACGACCTTCGTCGCGGTGCCCGCTTTCAGCCGCGTGGAGCCGGTGATGATCTCCGGCCCGACCGGCAGATCGATCTCCGCATCCCACGGCTGCGCTGCCCGCGCCCGCGCGGGATTGCACGTCAGCAGCAGCGTCCGCGCGCCCGTTTCCCGCGCCCGCGCCAGCGCGCCGAGCACGAACGGCGTGCGCCCGCTCGCGGCGATCCCGCACAGCACATCGCCCGCGCGCACGCCCCGCTCCAGCACCGCGTGCGCCCCAGCCACCGGCTGATCCTCCGCGCCCTCGATCCCCCGATGCAGCGCCTCCGCTCCACCGGCCATGATGCCCTGCACCAGCTCCGGCGGCGCGCCGAACGTCGGCGGAATCTCGCTCGCATCCAGCACCCCCAGTCGCCCGCTCGTCCCCGCGCCCACATAAAAAAGCCGCCCGCCCGCCCGCAGCGCCGCGCTCACCACGTCCACCGCCGCGATCAACTCCGTCCGGCACGCCGCCAGCGCCCGCGCCACCCCTTCCTCCTCCGTCGTGAAAAGGTCCACCAGCTCCGCCGTCGTCCGCTCTTCGAGATTCACCGACCGCGGATTCGCCTGCTCCGTCGCCGCTGCCGCGAGTGCCGCCTGATCCTGCGGAAAATCTCCCGCTCCGGCCAAACCAGAAACCTGAAACCCGAAACCTGAAACCCTTCCCGCCAGCCACGCCGCGCCCAGCGCCCCGCTCTCCGCGCACACGCTTACCGTCGCGTCCGGCAGCAGCACGCTCAGCCGGTATCTGAAAAGCGCCGCGTATTCCTGGTGATGCGTGAACAGCCCGCCGATCAGCCGCACCGGCGCTCCGCGAAACTCCAGCCGCTGCGCCACCGCGCGCGTGAACTCCGCCAGCACGCCGGCCCCCGCCTGCACCGTCGCCAGCATCTCCGGTTCGCCGTGTTTCGCCGCGTGGAAGATCGCCGGCGCGAGCCGGGCCACGCTCATTTTGTCCGCCTGCATCGCCCAGCCGACCAAGTCCTGGAGCCGGTTCAGCGCCAGCGAGCGCAGGATTTCCTCCGCCAGCGGCGTGATCGTTTGGTTCAAATCGTAGTGCGTCAGCACCAGCCGCAGCCCCTGCATCGCGAGGTCGTAGCCGCCGCCGCGGTCGCCGAGGAGCTGCCCCCAACCGCCCGCCTTTTCCACCCGCTCGCCGCGCCGCCCATGCACCGCCGCGCCCGTGCCCGCGATGACCGCGATCCCGTCCTCCGCGCCAAACGCCACCGCCAGCCCCGAGTCGCGGTCGCTGCCGATCGCCAGCACCGCGTGCGGCCACGCCTTTTCCACCAGCCCGCGGAGCCGCGTCCGATCCTCGTCCGTCGCGCACCCCGCGAGAAAAACCCCGACGTGCGTGGCGTCCGCCGGGAGCACCGCAAAGAGCCGCGCGAGCGCGTCATCCGAGGTCAGCCGGAGGTTCGAGCCGGAGAGCTGGCCTTGGCTGAGGATCTTCTGTTCATCAGCCTCGCCGGACAGCAGCACCCACTCAGTTTTGGTGCCGCCGCCTTCGATTCCGAGGATGCGCTTTGGACTTTTCATCCCCCGACTATCGTGAAAACTCCCCGCGCACTCAAACATTCCCATGAACCGTCCCGCACCGAAATGGCTCCGCAAACTCGCCTGGTGGGGCGTGGGCATCTGGGCGAGCGCGATCACGATTCTCTCCTCGATGACGCCGCCGCAGATCGCAGAGTTTGCGCCCTTTCAGATCTGGGACAAGGCCGCGCATTTCAGCGCGTTTTTCGTCGGCGGAATCAATCTCGCCCTCGCGCTCTGCTGGAGCACCGGTTGGTCGTGGAAACGCGTGATCGCGGTCACGGCCATCGCGCTTTGCGTCTTCGGCGCGGTCGATGAAATCCACCAGCTTTACACCCCGAATCGCTTCGGGGCCGACGTCTTCGACTGGAGCGCCGACACCCTTGGCGCGCTCACCGGCGCGCTGCTCACCGTCTTTGTTTATGCCCGATATTTCCACCCGTCTCTCCCAGCTCCGGCGCGAGCTTGAGGAGCACAACCGCCGCTACTACGACGAAGCCGCGCCGGCCATTTCCGACGCGGAATACGACGCGCTTTTCCGCGAGGTGCAGGCGCTCGAAGCCGCGCACCCGGAGCTGATCACGCCCGACTCGCCGACCCGGCGCGTGGGGGGCAAAGCGACCGCCGGTTTCAAAACCGTGCGTCACGCGGTGCCGATGCTTTCGCTCGACAACCTCTTTGCCAAAGACGGCGCGGAGGCGCTGCAAAAGTGGATCGCGAGCGTGGAGAAACTGCTGCCCGGCGAGCCGCTCGAATGGCTCGTGGAGCCAAAGATCGACGGGCTGGCGATCAACCTGCGCTACGAGGATGGCCTTTTCACGACCGGGGCCACGCGCGGCGACGGCGAGACCGGCGACGACATCACCGACAACCTCCGCACCATCCGCAGCATCCCGCTGCGCCTGCGCGGGCCGGATGTGCCGGCCGTGCTGGAGGTGCGCGGCGAGGTGTATCTGCCAGTTGCCGGTTTCCGCCGCATCGTCGAGGAAATGATCGCCGCCGGCGAAGAGCCGTTTGCCAACGCCCGCAACACCGCTGCGGGCACGCTCAAGCAACTCGACCCCGCGACGGTGGCAAAACGCCCGCTGGAAATCGTGCTCTACGGCCTCGGCGAGGTGAGCATCGCGCCGCCGCCCACGCAGGTCGCGATGCTGGGGTGGCTGGCGGCGCTCGGCTTGCGCACGCCGAAATTCACCCGGCTCTGCGCGACCGCAGCCGAAGTCATGGCCGCGATCAACGAACTCGACGCGATCCGCGACAGCTTCGGCTTCGAGACGGATGGCGCGGTCATCAAGTTGAACTCCCTCGAACAGCGCGAGCGCGCCGGCTTCACCTCGCGCGCCCCGCGCTGGGCCAAGGCGTGGAAATACGTGGCGGAAAAAGCCGAGACGCGGCTGCGCGCCATCACCGTGCAGGTCGGTCGCACCGGCGTGCTCACACCGGTCGCGGAGCTGGAGCCGGTGCTCCTGCGCGGCAGCACGATCAGCCGCGCCACGCTGCATAATGAGGACGAAATCCGCCGCAAAGACATCCGCATCGGCGACACCGTGATCATCGAGAAAGCCGGCGAGGTCATCCCCGCCGTCGTCAGCGTGGTGCTGGAAAAGAGGCCGCCGGAAGCGCCGCCGTTCGATTTCCTCACGCATCTCGGCGGGAAATGCCCGGCCTGCGGCGGCGCGATCCGGCGCGATCCAAACTTCGTCGCGTGGGTTTGCGAAAACGTGAACTGCCCCGCGCAACTCACGCGCCGGCTGGAATACTTCGCCAAACGTGGCGCGCTCGAAATCGACGGCCTCGGCGAGAGCGTCGCCGACGCGCTGGTCGAGCGCGGCCTCGTCCGCGATCCGCTCGATCTTTTCGACCTCCAACTGGAGCAACTCGCCCCGCTCAACCTCGGCACCGAGGACGAGCCGCGCACCTTCGGCGAAAAGAACGCGCGCAAAGTCCTCGACGGTATCCAGCGCGCCCGCGAACAGCCGCTCGCCCGCTGGCTGCACGCGCTGGCGATTCCCGAAGTCGGCGAAAACACCGCGCACGATCTGGCGAAGTTTCACGATTCGCTCGAAGCCGTCCGCGACTCGGCGCTGCTGCGCGACGTCGTGGAACTCGACCGCCTCCACGCCGCCGCCGAGGAGGCCAACCCGCGCGCCCGCCGCCACAAAGATCTCAGCGACCTCGACCGCCAGCAACGCGCCACGCAGCACGCCGAACTGCTCGCCGCGGCCAACGCCGCCGGACGCCGTCTGCTCGACGCCGGTTTCGCCAAGCCCGCCAAAGGCAAAGGCGCGACGGACGCCGACGCCGTCTTTGTCGCCGGTCCCGTCGCCGCCCGCGCCGCGCTCGCGTGGTTCGCCTCCGACACCGGCCGCGCCGTGCTCGCCCGCCTCCACACGCTCGGCCTTTCGCCGAAAGGCGGCAGCGCCGCCGGCGGGCAGCAACTCGCCGGCCAGACCTTCGTCCTCACCGGCACCCTCGAAACCATGTCGCGCAACGAAGCCGCCGAAAAAATCCGCGCCCTCGGCGGCAACGTCTCCGCCTCGGTCAGCCGCAAAACCCACTGCGTCGTCGCCGGCCCCGGAGCTGGCTCCAAACTCGACGAAGCCCGCGCGTTCGGCATCACCGTCCTCGACGAGCCTCAATTCGTCGCCCTGCTCGGCGCGTGACCGAAAGCCCCCCGCCGTCATCCTGAGCGGAGTCGAAGGACCTCTAACTCTCGGCGGGGCGAAGGCGGTGGCCGGTGGCCGGGTGATGCGGCTGCAAAATGCGCGGCGTTTTCGCCACCGCCTCCGCCCGCACGGAAGTCCGCTTAGGATGAGACGGCTTTTTGCCCGCTCGTTCCCAAAGCGGTGCGCTAACTTTTGGAAGAGCATGGCTTTTCCCAAAACCTCCCGGCACGCTCCGCCGCTTTCATGTCCTCCATTCGCACCGCTTTTGTCCTCGGCGCCGGCCTCGGTACGCGTCTGCGCGCGATCACGCTGCGCCGCCCGAAGCCGCTCATCCCGGTGGTCAACCGCCCGCTCATCACCTACGCCTTCGATCACCTGCTCGGGGGCGGCGTCGAGCGACTGGTCGTGAATACGCACTGGCAGGCGGAGCGTTACGCGGAGTTTTTTCCGGACGCCAGCTACCGCGGCACGCCGCTGTTTTTCCGGCACGAGTCGCCGGAGGTATTGGAAACGGCAGGCGGCATCTGGAATGTCCGCGACCTGCTCGGGGACGAGCCGTTCATCGTTTATAACGGCGACATTTTCACCGACCTCCCGCTCGCCCCGGCGCTGCGGGCCCACCGCGAAAATGGCAACGAAGTCACGCTCGTGCTGCGGTCGAAGGACGGTCCGCTCCAGGTCGCGTGCGACACCGCGAGCGGTCGCGTGACGGACCTCAGCCGGCGGATCGATCCGGCGAGCGATCTGCGTTTTCTCTTCACCGGCATCTATCTCGTGAGCCCCGAATTCATCCGCCGCATCCCGCCGGCGACGAAGATCAGCGTCGTCCCCATTTTCTGCGAAATGATCCGCGCCGGGGCGAAACTCGGAGGGGTGGTGATCGACGACGGCAGCTGGCGGGATCTGGGTTCGCGGGAGGAGTATCTCGCGGTTCACACCACGCTCGCGGCAGTGGGCGCGGGCGGCGACGCGTGGATTCACCCGACGGCGCACGTCGCGCCGGATGCGCGGCTGAGCGGAGCCACGGCCATCGCGCCGGGCGCGCGGGTCGGCGCGGGCGCAGTCTTGCGGGATTGCCTCGTGTGGGAAAATGCGGAGGTCGCGCCGGGCGCGCACCTTACCCGCTGCATCGTCACCCGCGGCGCGCGCGCGGAGGGCACGCAGACGGATTTCGACTTCGCCTAAAACGCCGCCATCATTTTCGCCCCATGTCTCCGCACCACCTCCCGCAAACCGTCTCCGTCCTCCCGATCGAAAAGGGCGGGTCGGGCCGCAAGTTCTGGCGCATGCACGTCGGCGGGCAGTCGCTCATCCTCGTGCGCTACGGCGAGGATCGCCCGGAGAACAAGCACTACGTCGCCATCGCGCGCTTCCTCGCCGGCGTGGGCGTGCGGGTGCCGGTCACGTATTTTCACGATGAAGCCGAGGGGCTGATCATCATGGAGGACGCGGGCGAAACCGATCTCTGGAGCCGCCGCAACGACCCGTGGCCGCAACGCCGCGCGCTCTATCAGCGGTCGCTCGACCAGGCGCTGATTCTCCACCGCGATGCGCACCGCGCGCCGGGCGCGGATTCGCTGACGATCCTCCAGCCGGTCTTCGATGCAGCGCTCTATCGCTGGGAGCAGGACTACTTTTTCGAGCACTGCCTCGGCCGGCATTTCGGCATCGCGCCCGAAGTCCTCGAAGGCGAGGGCGACCGCGTCCGCTTGCGGGCGATCGCCGAGCATTTGGCAAAACAGCCGCGCTGTCTGGTGCATCGCGATTTCCAAAGTCAGAATATCATCGTGCGTGAGGGCGAGGTCTGCCTGATCGATTTCCAGGGGCTGCGGCCCGGCCTCGCGCAGTACGACATCGCCTCGCTACTGCTCGATCCCTACGTGGCGCTGACCGCCGCCGAGCGCGAAGAACTGCTCGCGCACTATCTCAGCGGCCTGCACGGCCCCGGTCGCCACGAAGCGCCCGGCTTCCGCGCGCTCTACGAACTCTGTGCCATGCAGCGGCTCATGCAGGCGCTCGGGGCCTACGGCAAACTCGGCCACGCCGACGGTCGCGCGCCGTTCCTCGATCACATCCCCGCCGCGCTCCGCTCGCTGCGCGAAGTGCTCGCGGGCATCGAGGGCCTGGAGCGGCTCCGCGGCCTGCTCGCGGCGCTCTGACGGAGCGGCGCAGACGGTGCCCCTTCGTTCGCGACGCGCCGTCAGCCCGCCGCGAGTCGCACGCGCGGGAGCAGGTAGACGAGGATCTGCGCCACACAATCGCCGATGCCGCCTTCCGCCGTCCGTATGTGGATGTCCGGCGCGGCCGCCGCTTCGTACGGCGCGTCGATGCCGGTGAGCCAAACGACCCACCCCCGGTGCCCGGCGAGCGCCCAGCGTTGCTCCGCAGTGACGAGACCTTCGCTGACAAAGAAGTTTTTTTGATCCCTGCTCATGCGCGAAAGTCTTTGCCCAATGCGCCGCGTCTTTGGCAAGGCTGCGCGCGCCCTTTTCATGTCCGCATCGCATCACCCCTTTCACGTTCCAACCGCATGTGTGGCCTAGCGGGCTTCGCGGGCCGCGGTGATCTCGGGGTGCTGCGGCGCATGACCGCCGCCATCGCGCACCGCGGGCCGGATGCGGACGGGCATTGGGCGGAGGAAAGTGCGGGCGTTTTCCTCGGCCATCGGCGGCTCTCGATCGTGGACCTTGGCGGCGGCGCGCAGCCCATGTGGACGCGCGACGGCCAGCTCGGCGTGACCTTCAACGGCGAAATCTACAACCACGCCGAACTCCGCGCGGAGTTGAAGGCGCGCGGGTGCGAGTTCACCACCGACCACAGCGACACCGAGGTGCTGCTCCACGGCTACCGCGAGTGGGGCGAGAGTTTCGTCGAGCGGCTAAACGGGATGTGGGCCTTCGTGATCTACGACCGCGCGCGGCGGCGGCTCTTCGGATCGCGCGACCGTTTTGGAAAAAAGCCGCTCTACTACTTCAAGGAAGGCGAGACTTTCGGCTTCGCGAGCGAGTTGCCCGCGCTGCTCCAGCATCCGAGCTGCCCGCGCGATCTCTCGCCGCTCTCGCTGAAGAAATACTTCGCTTACTGCTACATCCCCGCGCCTCGCTCGATCTACGAACGCGTGTGGAAGCTGCCCGGCGGGCACTCGTTCACCTTCGACCTCGCGAGTCGGGAGCTGAAGACGTGGCGGTGGTGGGAGTTTGTTTTGGAAACCGGCGGGCCGCTCAGGGACGAGGAGAGCCTTTGTGAAGAAATCCGCGCCACCCTCGAGCGCGCCGTCCAGCGCCGGCTGATGTCCGACGTGCCGCTCGGCGTCTTCCTGAGCGGCGGCATCGACAGCTCGGCCATCGCCGCGCTCGCCGCGAAGCACGTCCCCGCCGGCCAGCTCAACACGTTTTCCATCGGCTTCAACGAGGCGAGCTTCGACGAGTCGGGCTACGCGCAGTTTGTCGCCGAGAGGCTCGGCACGCGGCATCGCAACGAAACGCTCGACCTCGACAAATCCACCGCGCTCCTCCCCGAGATCGTCGCGCGCCTCGACGAACCGCTCGGCGACGGCTCGCTCCTCCCGACGTATCTGCTTTCGCGCTTCACCCGCCAGCACGTCACCGTCGCGCTCGGCGGCGATGGCGGCGACGAACTCTTCGCCGGTTACGATCCCTTTCGCGCCCTGCGCGCCGCCGAGCTTTACGCGAAGCTGGTGCCGCGTCCGGTGCATCACGCCATCCGGCTACTGGCCGCGCGCCTGCCCGTCTCGCATGAAAACGTGAGCTTCGATTTCAAAATCAAGCGCACCCTCATGGGCCTGAGCTCCCCGCCGAAACTCTGGAACGCCGTCTGGATGGGCGCGCTCGAACCCAGCGGGCTCGCCCAGCTTTTCCGCGAGCCGTGCGACGAGGAGGAGATTTACAGCGAAGCCATCGAAGCCTGGGACCGCTGCGCCCAGCCGAACCTCGTGGACCGCGCGCTCCAGTTTTTCACGAACGTCTATTTACCGGACAACATCCTCACCAAAATCGACCGCGCCTCGATGATGTGTTCGCTCGAAGCGCGCTCGCCTTTTCTCGACATCGAAGTCGTCGATCTCGCCCGTCGCATCCCGTGGCAGCTCAAGCTCCGTGGCGGCCAGACGAAGTGGATTTTGAAAAAGGCGCTCGCGCCGCTCCTCCCGCGCGAAATCATCGACCGCAAAAAGAAGGGCTTTGGCATGCCCATCGGCCGCTGGCTGCGCGAGGGAAAGTTCGACTTCGATCACGCGCAGAGTTTTCCGCACCTCGACGTCGCCTTCGCCGAGCGCCAGCACACCGCGCACCTGGCCGGCACGCGCGATGAGCGGCTTTTCCTCTGGAGCTACTGGCTGCTCGGCCAGTGGATGAAACGATGAGCGTCTTGTCCGCCAGGCGCGGGGCTCAGGGACTCCGGGTGGAGCACTCGACCCGAGTGCTGCCGTCGGCGACCCGCCGAGGGCACTGGGGAGAGCGCCGCGTTGGGATTGCGCCCACTGAATTGGTCCTGCCGAATCGGATGGCACGCGCACCCTCAAGTTTTCGGCGGGTCGCCGGAAACAGCACGCGAGACGCGCGCGCTCCCCGGAAATCCCGCGCACCGCACCCATGAAAATCCTGCTCATCAACTACGAATACCCGCCGCTCGGCGGTGGTGCCGGGCAGGCCACGGCGGCGCTGGCGCGGGAGTTTTTCGTGGCGGGGCATGAGCCGCTGGTGCTCACCTCGCGCTTTCGCGGACAGCCTCGGGAGGAGACGGTCGCGGGTGTGCGGTTGCGGCGCGTCGCGGTGGTGCGGCGTCGGGCGGATCGCTGCACGCCGGCGGAAATGCTCACGTTCCTCGCCAGCGCCAGCGCGGTCGCTTGGCGCGAGATGCGCGCCTGGCGGCCCGCCGCGTCGATCGCCTTTTTCGGCATCCCGTCCGGACCGGTCGGCGCGCTGCTCCAGTTCACCGCGCGCGTGCCCTGCGTCGTTTCGCTGCGCGGCGGCGACGTGCCCGGTTTCCAACCGTACGACCTCGCGCTTTTCCACCGCCTGCTCGGCCCGTGCATCCGCCTGCTCTGGCGGCACGCCGCCGCGGTGGTCGCGAATAGCGCCGGCCTCCGCGATCTCGCCCGTCGGAGTGCGCCCGCGCAGGCGGTCCGGGTGATCCCGAACGGCGTGGACGCGCAGACCTGTCGCCCGGCGGCGGAAAACGAACGCCCGTCCGGCGGCCCGGTCCGGCTGCTTTTCGTCGGGCGCGTGGTTTTTCAAAAAGGGCTCGACGTGCTCCTCCGCGCGCTCGCGGCGCTGCCGGCTGGGCTGGCCTGGGAACTCGAAATCATCGGCGACGGCGAGCAGCGCGCGACGCTCACCGCCGAGGCGGCACGACTCGACCTCGCGGAGCGCATCACTTTCGCCGGTTGGTGCGACCGCGCGGGCATCGCCGAGCGCTACCGGGCGGCGGATGTTTTCGTCTTTCCGTCGCGCGACGAGGGCATGCCGAACGTCGTCCTCGAAGCCATGGCTAGCGGCCTGCCGATCGTGGCCACGGCTATCGCGGGCAGCGAAGATCTCGTGCGCGAGGGCGAGAACGGCCATCTCGTGCCGCCCGACGATGCCGCCTCGCTCACGGCTGCGCTGGCACGGCTCCTCGCTGATCCCGCGGGTTGCCGCGCGTTGGGCCGGGCGAGCCGCGCCATCGTGGAGCGCGACTACGCTTGGGCGCGCGTGGCGGCGGAGTATTTGGAAATGATCCACGAAACCTGCCAGCCTCCTCCTCATGTGCGGCATTAGCGGACTCGTCTATCGCGACCCCGAGCGCCCGGTGGAAGAGGCCGTGCTCGGGCGGATGAACACAGCCATCCGGCATCGCGGCCCGGACAGCGACGGCTTCTACTTTCGCCCCGGCGTGGGCCTCGCGATGCGCCGCCTCGCCATCGTGGATCTCGCGACCGGCGACCAACCGCTGAGCAATGAGGACGGCAGCGTGTGGATCGTTTTCAACGGGGAGATTTACAACTACCCGCAGCTCCGGCCCGAGCTGGAGAAACGCGGCCACGTCTTCCGCACGCACAGCGACACCGAGGCCATCGTGCATCTCTACGAGGAGCACGGGCTCGACTGCGTGCAGCATTTGCGCGGCATGTTCGCCTTCGCCATTTGGGATGAAAAGCGGCGCCGCCTGTTCATCGCGCGCGATCGCGTGGGCAAGAAGCCGCTCTATTTCGCGGAGCACGACGGCGCGCTGCTTTTCGGCTCCGAGCTGAAGTGCCTGCTGCAGTACCCCGGCTTCCCGCGTGAGCCGGACCTCGCGGCGATCCACCACTACCTCACGCTCCAGTACGTGCCCGATCCGCAGTCCGCGCTGCGCCATGCGCGCAAGCTGCCGCCCGCGCACCACCTCGTCTGGGAGGCGGGCCGCGTGAGCATCGAGCGCTACTGGCAACTCCCGTATGAGCCGAAATGGGAAACGCCCGCGCCGGAGCTGCGCGAGCGGGTGCGGGCGACGATCACCGAGGCGGTGCGCATCCGGCTGATGAGCGACGTGCCGCTCGGTGCGCATCTCAGCGGCGGAATTGATTCGGCGATCATCGTGGGGCTGATGGCCGGGCTGATGGACCGGCCGGTGAAGACGTTTTCCATCGGGTTCAAGGAAGCCGCTTTCAACGAACTCGAGCATGCGCGGACGGTGGCGCAGAAGTTTGGCACTGAGCACCACGAGTTCATCGTCGAGCCGGCGGCCATCGAGCTGCTGCCGAGCCTCGTCGAGCATTTCGACGAACCCTTTGCCGACGCCGCGGCCATCCCCACCTGGTACCTCGCCCGGATGACGCGCGAGCACGTGACGGTGGCGCTGAATGGCGACGGCGGCGACGAGGCGTTCGGCGGCTACCAGCGCTACTTCGCCGACCCGCTCGCCGATCTCTACCGGCTCGTCCCCGGCGTGCTGCGGCACGGCGTGCTCGATCGCCTGCTCCGCGCGCTGCCGGTGCAAAGTGGGCGTCCGGTCGAGCGCAGCGTGACGACCGCGCTGCGGCATCTGGCCCGGGCCGCCGACCTATCCCACGGCGCGAGCATCGTGCGCTGGGGATCGTTTTTTACCGAGGCGGAAAAGCGGACGCTCTACACGCCGGAGATGAGCCAGTCGCTCCAGGCCGGCGCGTCGGCGGCGCTGCTGGAGGAGAGCTTTCGCACTGCGCTCGCCCGCACGCGACTCGACCGCACGCTCAGCACCGACGTGCAAAACTACCTCCCCGGCGCGCTGCTGCCCAAGGTGGACCGCATGACGATGGCGCACTCGCTCGAGGCGCGTTCGCCGTTTCTCGATCACGCCGTGCTGGAGCTGGCCGCGCGCCTGCCGGGCTCGTGGAAAGTGCGCGGGACCACGACGAAGCGCATCCTGCGCGAACTCTTCGCCGACCTGCTGCCGCCGTCGATCACGAGGCGCGGGAAGATGGGTTTCTCCGTGCCGCTCGCGCTGTGGTTCCGCCAGACGCTCGCCGCGCCGCTGGGCGATCTGCTGCTCGCTCCCGACGCGCGCATTTACCGCTACCTCCGCCGCGACGGCGTGCGCGCGATCTTCGACGAAAACGCCGCGGGCCGCGCGGACCACGGCAAGCGGCTGTGGGCGCTGCTCAACCTCGAAATGTGGCTGCGGAAATATGCGGATTGATCCGCCGGGGCGCACGCACGCCGGGCTCGACAACGGCTCGCCTTTATTGCCTTTGTGCGTCCACCTTTTCGCTCCATGAACCCCTACGCCCAACTCCGCCAGGAACTCGCCGCCGAGCCGCGAGCGTGGCTCATCACCGGCGTCGCGGGTTTCATCGGCTCGCATTTGCTCGAAGCCCTACTGCGGCTTGATCAGCGCGTGGTCGGGCTGGATAACATCTCCACTGGCTCGCCGAAAAATCTCGCGGATGTCCAGGCGGGGGTCAGTCCGGAGCAGTGGGCGCGTTTCAATTTTCTCGAAGGCTCCGTGGCCGACATGGGCGCGTGCCGCGAGGCGAGCAATCGGGTGGACTACATCTTGCATCACGCGGGTTTCATCTCCGTGCCGCTCTCCATCGAGGATCCGCTCGGCTGCCACGAGACGAATGTCACCGGCACGCTCAATCTGCTCGCTGCGGCGCGCGACAACCGGGTGCGGCGGGTGGTTTACGCGAGCAGCAGCGCGGTCTATGGCGATGATCCGCGCGCGACGAAAATCGAACCCCAGATCGGCCGGTCGCTGAGTCCGTATGGGGCGTCGAAGCTCATGGACGAGATCTACGCGCGCCAGTTTTTCGAGCACTACGGATTGGAAAATGTGGGGCTGCGCTACTTCAACGTCTTCGGGCCGCGGCAGAATCCGACCGGCGGCTACGCGGCGGTCATCCCGCAGTGGATTACCGCGCTGGTCCGCGGCGGCGAGTGCGTGATCCACGGCGCTGGGGGGATTACGCGCGACTTTTGCCACGTGGCCAATGTGGTGCAGGCGAATCTGCTCGCCGCGACTTCCCGCAACCGCGCCGCGCTCGGCGAGGTCTTCAACGTGGCCCTCGGTGGTAGCACCACGTTGGCTGGGCTTTACGAGAGCATCGCGGCGCGGGTCGCCGCAGGGACCGGTATTCCCGCGAAACCGGTGCGCTACGGCCCGCCGCGCGCGGGCGACATCCAGCACAGCGCGGCGGACATCGCCGCGATCCGGCGCGGGTTGGATTTCGATCCGGAGGTGAGCGTGGATGAGGGGCTGGAGGAGACGGTGCGCTGGTACGCGGAGCAGGCGCGCGCGTGAGTTTCGGGGAGCACACGTGTCCCGCGTGTTGGCGAAGGCGTCCCGCCTTCGCGAACTTTCGTTGAGCGTCAAATCTGGGACACGCGCGCCACGACTCCACGCGCCGTGGGAAGTTCGTCGTGTCGGGACGACACGACCAGCACGCGGGACGCGTGCGCTCCCCGGAGATCGTGTCCGCGCGGCTTGAAAAAATGGTGCTGCCAGTCCCGCTTTTCCTCTCCTAGTCTCCGCCGCATGTCCGACCTCTGGCACGCCCTGAAACCCGCCGCCCACGCCCAACTCACGACGCGCGACTATACCGCCAGTTCCCTCGCTGGCCGCCTCGCCACGAGCGGCGTGGAGGCGGGTGAGCTGATCGCGAAGCGTGGCGAGCTCGACGCCGCATGGATTCCCGGCGTGGAGATTTTTGGCCGCAAAATCCATCCCCAGCGGCACCGCGGATTCTTCGGCGAATTTGCCCGCATGGGCGACGGCGCGCTCGCCGCGATCGGCCTCTGGCCGCGGCAGTGGGCCACGGCGCGGATGTTTGCCGGCACGGCGAAAGGTTTCCACATTCACCCGCCGCACATCCCCGCCGACACCAGCGCCGAGGCGTGGTTTCAGCGGCTCTTCTCGGCGGAGCCGCAAAACTTCGCGCTGCGTCCGTATGATCACGAGCAGTGGGACGCGATGTTTTTCGTGCAGGGCAATGTGGAGATGATCCTCGTGGATGAACGCGCCGGGTTGCCGCGCCGAGTGATGCGTTTCCTCATCGAAGGCGACGACCAGCGCGGGCCGAACAACGCCGGGCTCGTCATCCCCGCCGGGGTCGCGCACGCGCTGCGGGCCGAGGGTTCGCGCGACGCGATCATGGTCTATGGCACGAGCACGGAGTTCGAGCCGACCTTCGAGGGGCGGATCGCCGACGGGATCGAGCGTGCCCCGCTGCCGCCGGACTGGCAGAGCTACCTCGCCGCCGGGGCCTAGCTTGCCACCGCCGACATTTCGCTTGAGGCGGCTCGGCGGGTCGCGTTCTCTTCCAGCCCTCTTTCATGCCTTACACCCTCAAATTGGAGTCGGCGCTCTACCTCGTCGGTCTCCTTCTCGTCCTCGCGCATGCGCTCGCCCTTTTTCAGCCAAAGGCCGCGCAAGACTGGTTGCGGGGGCTTCCTCGGTCGAAGGGGCTGGGGTTTCTTTTCGTGACGGTCGCGGCGGCTTGGTTCGCCTGGCTGGTCTGGAAAATGGATCTGGGGGAGTTTTCGAACTGGCGCACGCGGGTGCTGATCGGGACGCCGATCGCGTGGTGGCTGGCGTGGCGGTATGTGGATGAATTTCTCGCGGTGCGCGGACTGGGGATGCTCGTGCTGCTGGGCGCGGAGCCGCTGCTGGGCGCGGCGTTTTTGCGGCCGGAAATGTCGCGGCTGTTCCTCGTATCGCTGGTCTATGTGTGGGTGGGATTCGCGCTTTTCTGGGTGGGGATGCCCTACACGCTGCGGGATCAGATCGGCTGGGTGACGGGGGGCGAAAAACGCTGGCGCGCCGCGGCTTTCGCCGGGCTCGCCTTTGGAGCGTTGCTGCTGGTGCTGCCGCTGACTTACGGCAGGCCGGCGTAGGTGGGGCGGTCGGTTACTTCGACTGCGAGACCACGTCGCTGAGTTTGAAGATGGGCAGGAACATCGCGATGACGATGCCGCCAACGATGGTGCCGAGGACGACGATGAGGAGCGGTTCGATGAGCGAGGTCAGCGCGTTGAGCGTGGCCTCGATTTCCTCGTCCCAGAAGTCGGCCATCTTCTCGAGCATGGTGTCGATTTTACCGGTCTGTTCGCCGGCGCTGATCATGCGGACGAGCATGGGCGGAAAGATCGGTTCGCGGCTGAGGGCGTTGGCGAGTTGATCGCCTTTCTCGACGTCCGCGGAGACTTTCTTGATCGCTTTCTCGACAACGTAATTGCCGGAGGTGTCGCCGACGATGGACATAACCTCGAGGATCGGCACGCCGGCGCGGATGAGCTGGGCAAAGGTGCGGGCGAAGCGGGTGAGGCAGATTTTGTGAACGAGGATGCCGAAGATGGGGAGCTTGAGTTTGTACTGGTCCCAAATCTGGCGGCCGCGCTCGGTTCGCAGAAAAGTGCGGATGGTGAAGAAGACGGCGAGGATGCCGGCGACGAGGTAGTACCAGTTGCCCGTAATGAAGGCGCTGAGATCGAGGAGGAACTGGGTCGGGGCAGGGAGCTTCGCGCCGAAGTCGGCGAAGATTTCGCCGAAGACCGGCACGACTTTAACGATGAGGAAGGTGGTGATCGAGAAGGCGATGCAGAGCACGATGACCGGGTAGGTCATGGCGGATTTGACCTTCTTTTTCAGGCGCGCGGCGGCTTCCAGGAAGCTGGCGAGGCGGTCGAGAATCTCCGAGAGCAGACCGCCGGACTCACCGGCTTTGACCATGCTGACGTAGAGCCGGTTGAAGACGCTGGGGTGTTTCGAGATGGCCTCGCAAAAGGAGTCGCCCTGCTGGACGAGCGCGCTGACTTCCCCGATGACGCGGCGCAGGCCGGCCTGTTTTTTCGGGTCGGCCTGTTCATAGAGGGCGGTGAGGCCGGTGACCAGCGGGAGGCCGGCATCGACCATGGTGGCGAGCTGGCGGGTGAACAGGACAAGATCGGTTTCGGTGATTTTGCCGCGGGGGGAGGCCGCCTTGCCGCCAGCTTTCTGCTGGATGGACAGGACCATCAAGCCCCGGGTCATCAGCGTATTGATGGCGTTGTCCTCGTTCAGGGCTTCCTGGACACCGGAGATGGTCTTGCCAGCGGAGTCGCGAGCGGAGTAGGCAAAAGTGAGCATACCCGATCCACAAAGCACGCCCGGTGCCAGCAGGGAGGGGAGACTGATCCGCCTCGCGCCGCAGGAGGGAGAAAATCTGGAATTCCCGCTTGCCATCGGAACTTTCCTTCCGATAATGCGACCCTCACAAAAAACAGAAGAATATGACCGACGTTCAAGATATCACTGCGCTCCGCATGCACGACAAAGACACGGGCAGCGCGGACGTGCAAGTGGGCCTCCTCACCCAGCGCATCAACCACCTCACGGAGCACTTCAAGGCGCACGCCAAGGACCACGCCTCCCGCCGCGGCCTCCTCCTCATGGTGGCCCGCCGCCGCAAACTCCTCGATTACCTGAAGCGCTCCTCGCTCGACCGCTACAAGGCGGCGCTCGAGAAACTCGGGCTGCGCAAGTAGCTCTCCAAAACTTTCGGACCGGTTCGCCCGCGACATCCTCGCGGGCAAACTCTTTCAGCCCATCCCTTTTTCGCGCGGCAATTCCGCCGCGCGAATTGTAACCCCACAACAAGCCGGCGCTCCGGGGGAATTCAGATATTAGATTGCAGATTTCAGATTGGAACACGCGCGGCGACGCGTCCGGCCAATCTGAAATCTGAAATCTTCCATCGAAAATCCCGGTGCCGGTCTCACACCAAATAGAAGAAACCAAAATGAGTATCCAAAACGTCACGGCGCAAATCGGCGCCACCACCATCACCATCGAAACCGGCAAGCTCGCGCGACTCGCGGACGGTGCTGTCACCGTCCGCACGGGCGACACCATCATCATGGTCTCAGCCGTCTCGGCCACCACCATCAAGGAGGGCCAGGACTGGTTCCCCCTGACCGTCGATTACCGCGAAAAAGCCGCCGCTGTGGGCAAGTTCCCCGGCGGTTATTTCAAGCGCGAAGGCCGGCCTTCCGAAAAGGAAATCCTCACCTGCCGCATGACCGACCGTCCGCTGCGCCCGCTCTTTCCGAAGGGCTACCTCTACGACACCCAGATCATCGGCGTCCTCCTCAGTGCGGACGGCGTGAATGATCCCGACATGCTCTTCATCAACGGCGCGAGCGCCGCGCTCATGGTCAGCGACATCCCGTTCGCGGGCCCCGTCGCCGCCGTGCGCGTCGGTCGCGTCGATGGCCAGTTCGTCGCCAACCCGACCCACGAGGAAATGGGCCGGAGCGACCTCGACCTCGTCTATGTCGGCACCAAGGACGACGTCATCATGATCGAAGGCGCCGCCGACCAGCTCCCCGAGGAGGAGTTCGTGAAAGCGCTCCATTTCGCCCACAGCGAAGCCGCCAAGCTCATCGCCGCGCAGATCGACCTCGCCGCCCGCGTGGGCAAGGCCAAGCGCCAGGTCACGCTCTTCACCGTGAAGGACGAACTCATGGAAGTCGCCTATGCCGTCGCCGGCGACCGCATCGAGGCCGCGATCTACAACAAGAGCAAGGTCGTCCGGCAGAAAGCCATCGCCGCGCTCAAGGAAGAAGTCACCGCCGCGATCACCGCGAAGTTCCCGGAAGCCTCGAAGTTCGAGGTCAGCCAGGCTTTCGACTACCTCCAGAAAAAGGCCTTCCGCGTCTCCATTCTCGACAAGGGCTCCCGCTGCGACGGACGCAGCGCCGACCAGATCCGCGATCTCAGCGCCGAAGTCGGCCTGCTCCCGCGCTCGCACGGTTCCGCGCTCTTCCAGCGTGGTGAAACCCAGGCCGTCGCCCTGGTCACGCTCGCACCCGCCGACGAGGCCCAGGAACTCGACGGCTACACCGGCGGCGAGAAATCCAAGCGCTTCATCCTGCATTACAACTTCCCGCCGTTCTCCGTCGGTGAAACCGGCCGCACCGGTTCGCCCGGACGCCGCGAGATCGGCCACGGCGCTCTCGCCGAGCGCTCGGTCGCGCCCGTCCTCCCGAGCGTGCAGGATTTCCCATACGCCGTCCGCGTTTCCTCCGAGGTCATGGAGTCCAACGGCTCCACCTCGATGGCGTCCGTCTGCTCCGGCGTCCTCGCGCTGCTCGA
>CAIQUL010000155.1 GCA_903874975.1 uncultured Chthoniobacter sp.
CGATTCGCTCCAGGCTTCGACGCCGGAGAAGATCCGTCCTTTCGACAAAAACCGCACCGGGCTGGTGCTCGGCGAGGGCGCGGCGGTGCTCGCGCTGGAGGAGATGGAATCGGCGCGGGCGCGCGGGGCGGCGGTGCTGGCGGAGGTCACGGGCTACGGGATTTCGACGGACAATCATCACCTCACGCAACCGAACCCCAGCGGCATCGGGCCGCGGCAGGCCATGGAGCGCGCGCTGGCGGATGCGCGGCGCACGCCGGGCGAGGTGGATTACATCAACGCGCACGGCACGGCCACGGCGTTCAACGACGCGACGGAGGGCACGGCGATCGCGCAGATTTTCGGCGACCGCGTGCCGGTGAGTTCGACGAAATCCATGATGGGCCACGCGCTCGGCGCAGCGGGGGCGATCGAGGCGGTGTTCTCCGTGCTGGCGCTGCGCGGGCAGTTTCTCCCGCCGAATATCAACTACGCGGAACCCGATCCCGCGTGGGTGCTGGACATCGTGGCCAACGCAGCGCGCGCGGCGCGGGTGCGCTGCGTGGTGTCGAATTCGTTCGGCTTCGGCGGCACGAACGCGTCGGTGGTTTTGGAAGGCGTATGAAGTGCGCAGCATCGAAAAGCCGTCATCCTGAGCGGAGTTCCGTGCGGGCGAAGGCGGGACGGAACGGAGTCGAAGGACCTCTAGCTATTTCTGCCGGGCGCAGGCGGTGGGACGAGGGAATGACGGATGACGAATGGCGAATGACGAAGGAAACCCGAATGACGAATTCTTCGCCGTTCGCGGCTCCGTTCGGCTTGGTCATGCACTCGTCATTCGTCACTCGTCATTCGTCATTGCCCCCCCACCAGCCACCGCCTCCGCCCCCACCGGGAGTGAGAGGTCCTTCGACTGCGCTCCGCAAAGCCTCCGCTCCGCTCGGGATGACGGGGGGAGGGAGGGCGCGCTTCGTATGACCGCGCATATCGCCGGCTTGGGCTGGGTCACGCCGCTGGGGACGGACCTCGTTGACGTCTTCGCGCGGATCGGGCGCGGGGAGCTCGCGGAGGTGAAAGCGATCGCCAATCCCGAAACGGGCCGTGCCCTTTCCTATCTCCCGGTGCCGATGAAATCCGTCGAGGCGCTCGGGCGGAATCCGCGGCTCCGGCGGGCGAGCGCGATCTCGTATTTCGCGGTCGCGGCGGGGCTGGCGGCGCTGGCGGATGCGGGGATCGTGATGACGCCGGAACTCGCGGCGCGGACGGCCGTGGTCTTCGCCATCTCGAATGGCGGGGTGATCTACACGCGGAAGTTTTTCGACCAGATCGTGAAGCAGGGCGCGCACGCCGCCAGCCCGGCGCTTTTTCCCGACACGGTCTATAACGCGCCCGCCAGTCACCTCGCGGCGCTGCTCGGGATCGACGGCGCGAGCTACACGCTGGTCGGCGACGCGTCGGTCGGTTTGTCGGCGTTGCACTTCGGCGCGCAGTTGCTGGCGACGAGCGACATCGAGCAGGTCGTGGTCGTCGGCGCGGAGGAGTGCGACTGGATTCTGTGCGCCGCCTACACCGACTGGCGGCTTGCCCGCACGCCGCTCGCCGAAGGCGCTGCGGCGGTGGTGCTGCGGCGCGCAGGTCGCTGGCGTGTGCAGACGCATCCGGGCGCGACGTTTCTGCGGCAGCGCGAGGCCGGCGCGGCGCTCGCGGGCGTGCTCGGGGACTTCGCCGGGGCGAAAGTGGAGCGCGTGATCGCGAGTGCGAATGGCACTTTCATCGACCGGGCGGAAGCGGCCGGGTTGGCCGTGCATTTCCCGAATGTGCCCATCCTCGCGCCGAAACAATCGCTCGGCGAATCGCCGGGCGCGGGTGCGCTCATGCAAACCGTCGCCGCCGCGCTGACCGGCGGGTGCGCGCTCGTGACGGTCGTGGGATTCAATCAGCAGACCGGCGCGGCGCTGATTACGCCGACTCGCTGACGCGCGGGCGGGCGAGCAGGCCGTGCTTGGGCGCGAAGGCGAGGGCGGCGAGGAAGATCACCGTCTGCACGAGGACCATGCAGGCGGCGGTGGAGCCGTCGA
>CAIQUL010000156.1 GCA_903874975.1 uncultured Chthoniobacter sp.
CCCGACCAACCTCGATGGCCCGCGCCCGCAACCTCACGATGTGCAGCTTCTGCGGCAAGAGCCACGCAGAGGTCCGCAAGCTCATCGCCGGGCCGGGCGTCTATATTTGCGATAGCTGCATCACGGTCTGCAAAGGCATCCTCGACAAGGAGCTGAAC
The DNA here is from genome assembly GCA_903874975.1 of uncultured Chthoniobacter sp. Lineage (GTDB taxonomy): Bacteria > Verrucomicrobiota > Verrucomicrobiia > Chthoniobacterales > Chthoniobacteraceae > Chthoniobacter. The sequence continues at coordinate 159 of CAIQUL010000156.1, forward strand.
GACGACGCGCGCAAGCACTCGACCAACCTGCGCGTGCCCAAGCCGATGGACATCCGCCGGCAGCTCGACCAATACGTCATCGGTCAGGACCGCGCGAAAAAGACCCTCAGCGTCGCCGTCCACAACCACTACAAGCGCATCCTGCACAACCACGCGCCCGCCTCCGGCAGCGCCGTGCAGATGGACCCGTTCGCCGATGTGGAGATCGAGAAAAGCAACGTCCTCCTGATCGGTCCGACCGGCAGCGGCAAGACGCTGCTCGCCCGCACCCTCGCGCGGATCATCGACGTGCCCTTTACCATCGCCGACGCGACCACGCTCACCGAGGCCGGCTATGTCGGCGAGGACGTGGAAAACATCATCCTCCGGTTGCTCCAGGCCAGCGATTACGACGTGAAGCGGGCTGAGATCGGCATCGTTTACATCGACGAAATCGACAAGATCGGGCGCAAGACCGACAACGTCTCCATCACCCGCGACGTCAGCGGTGAAGGCGTGCAGCAGGCGCTCCTGAAAATCCTCGAAGGCACCACCTGCAACGTCCCGCCCCAAGGCGGGCGCAAGCACCCGCATCAGGAATACATCCAGGTCAGCACGGAAAAGATTCTCTTCATCTGCGGCGGCGCGTTTGTCGGTCTCGAAAAAATGATCCAGAAGCGGCTCGGCAAGAAAGTGCTCGGCTTCGGCGTCACCGCCAGCGAAGCCAATGCCGCTGAGATTCCGTCGAGCGAAGCGATCCGCTTTACCGAACCGGAAGACCTGCTCGGCTTTGGCATGATCCCGGAGTTCGTCGGACGCCTCCCCGTGGTCACCGCGCTCGATCAACTTTCCGAGGACGAACTGGTGATGATCCTCTCCGACACCAAGAACGCGATGGTCAAGCAGTTCGCCAAGCTGCTCGCGCTCGAAGGCGTGAACCTCAACGTCACCAAGGACGCCCTCCGCGCCCTCGCCGAGCAGGCCGTGACCAAAGGCACCGGCGCCCGCGCACTGCGCTCCATGCTCGAGCGCATCATGCTCGACCTCATGTATGAGATCCCGAGCCGCGAAGACATCGCCGACGTGACGATCAACCGCGCCGTCGTCGAGGGCAAAAAAGCGCCGCTCATTCGCAAGAAGCAGGACAAGGACGCGGCGTAGTTTCGCGGGGTGCGCCTTGCACGCGGGGCCGGGGCTGCGTAGTCTCGCCGGCATGTCTGAACAAACCCTTTGGCGTGGCAGTTCTTCGCAGGTCAAAAACTTCTGGCCGTTCGTCTCGTGCCTCCTCGTCCTCCCCATCCCGTGGGCCATCTATCGCTGGCTGGTGGTAAAAACGACGACCTTCGAACTCACCACCGAGCGCCTCATTACCGAGCGCGGGATTCTCAGTAAAACCAAGGACACGCTGGAGCTTTACCGCGTCCGCGATTTGCAGGTTACCCAACCGTTTTGGATCCGCCTCTTCGGGCTGGAAAACATCCACCTCATGACGGCCGACACCTCCAGCCCGCGCATCATCCTCGACTGCGTGGCCAAAGACCTCGCGCTGCCGGACAAATTCCGCGTGCAAGTCGAAGCCACCCGCATGGCGAAACGCGTGCGCACCGTGGACATCGACGATGACGGGCACGGCGCGGGCGCCGCGCACTGACCGCGGTCAGAACTGGAAGTAGATGAAGTCCTGCGAGGTGTTGCTGCGCAGGACGAGGATGCCGGTGAAGAGCGCGACGGACACCGCCGTGCCCACCCACCAACCCACCTTGGCCCACAGCCCCAGCCGGGCCAGTCGTTCGCGGAGCAGCACATCCCACACGGTGTGCAGGACCAGCGGGCTGGCGAAAAGCACGACCGTCATCGCGAGGTAACCCGCGACCTGCCATTCGCGCACCGGGGTATCCGTCGGGTTCAGCGTGAGCGCCTGCCAGAGGCGTCCCACGTTTTGCTCGCGAAAGATCAGCCACCCGATGTTTGTGAGCACAAACATCAGCAGGATCTTGATGGCGCGAAGGCCCGGCAGCCGCTGGATCCCGGCGGGCACCACGGCATCGGCCAGCCGGTAAATGATCGTGAGCAGCGCGTAGTAGAGACCCCAGAGCACGAAATTCCACGAGGCCCCGTGCCACAGGCCGGTCAGCAGAAAGACGATCGTCAGATTCAGAATCGTCCGCGCCTCGCCGCCGCGCGAGCCGCCGAGCGGGATGAAGATGTAATCGCGAATCCACGCCGACAGCGAGATGTGCCAGCGCCGCCAGAAGTCCGAGGGCGAATCGGCGAGATACGGGTGGTTGAAGTTTGGCGACAGCTCAAACCCGAGCAGCCGCGCGCTGCCGCGGGCGATGTCGGTGTAGGCGGAAAAGTCCGCGAAAATCTGGATGCAAAACGCCAGCACCCCGGTCCACAAAATCGGAAACGACGGGTCCTGGATGGAGAACACTTTGTTCGCGGTGATGGCGACGTTGTCCGCAATGACGACCTTTTTGAAAAAGCCCCAGACGAGCAGGAAGATGGCGTCCGCCGCGACCGCCGGGGTGAGCGTCCGCGGCATCTGGATCTGCGCGATCAGATGTCCCGCGCGCTGAATCGGCCCCGCAACGAGCTGCGGAAAAAACGCCACGAAGAGCACGTAATCGCCGAAACTCCGGCACGCGCGGACGTGCCCGCGGGCGACGTCCACGATGTAACCGATACTCTGAAACGTGTAGAACGAGATGCCCGCCGGCAGCACCACTTGCAACACCGGGAGCGGCACGTGCAGGTGCAGCGCGTCGAGCAGCGCGGAGACATTCGTGATGCCGAAATTGTAGTATTTGAAAACGCCGAGCAGCCCGAGATTGCTGAGCACGCTGACCGTGACCAACTGCCGCTTCCGCGCCGGCGCATCCTCGATCCCGCGCGCGACGAAGTAGTCGATGATCGTGGTCACGGCGAACGGCAGGAGAAACCACGGCTGATTCCACCCGTAGAAAATGAGGCTCACCGGGATGAGCAGGAGATTCCGCCAGCGCGCCGGGACGCTCCAGTAAAGCGTGAGGACGACGGCGAAAAAAATGAGGTAGGTGAGGCTGTGAAAGATCATCGGGCAGGGGCTGGGAGAAGCGGACCGACCTTGCGCCAGAACATCTCCGTGTAGGTTTTCTCCATCGCAGGCTTCACGTGGTCACCGGAGCCGTAGAAATCGAGGGTCAAATCGGGATCGCGCGATTCATCAATGAGGATCGCGCCGGCCTTTTCCAGATACGCCCGCAGCGCCGCTTGGTAGGCGGGCGCGGTCCCGCTCTCGTCGGCCAGCGCGCCGGTGTCCGACGGCCGCTTTTTCACGCGGAAAAAAACCAGCCGGAGGCCTTGGCTGTGCGCCAGCTTGAGCATCGGCGGCAGGAAGGAATGTTCCACGGCGTCCGCGAATTCGTGATCGTGTTCGTCGAGGCCGATCTTCCCTTCCTCCTGCGCTTCATCCTGCTGCTGGTCACCGCGCAGATTCTTCGTGCTGAAGATATCGCGCGCCGCCGCGCGGATGGCCACGTACTGCCGGCTGCTCGCCACGATGTCCAGCGCCCACGCCTGCACCCGCTCCCGCCAAAAATCCCGCCACCGCTGCACGGGATACGCCGCCTGCGCCGCACGATCCAGCCACGGCGTCCGCCGCCGCATCTCCGCCGCGATCAACTCCTCCACCAACGGCTCCTGCTCGCGCATGACTGGTTCCATCCGCGACCGATGCGGCCCGGTCGCGCGGTGCGCCGGCAGGGTGAGCTGCCGGTTGCGGAAAAACACGATGACCGTCCCCGGCGGTTTCGGCTGCGCCGCGACGAGATTTTTCAGCACCAGGAACCACACCGCCGTGCTCGTCCCCCGCCGCGCCTGCACCGCGCACGAACGGTCTGCAATCCCATTCAGCACCGCTTCGTCGATGCGCGAATCGAGCATCGAGTCGCCGAGCAATACGCACTGCGGCTGGGTCTTCTGCAGCAGGCGGAGCGGCTGCTCGTCGAAAGGTTTGCGCGGGAGCGACTTTTGATCGAGCAACGCCGGCACCACCAGAATCGCCGCCACCGCCGCAAACACCCCGAGCCATCCAAAAGGCGGGTTGGTGGCTGAGGTGGACGGTTGATCAGGCATTTTGCGGGCGGAAAACTGGCGAAAGCCCTGCGGCTTGTCCCGCGTAAAGTAGCGCGGACTTCAGTCCATACGCCTGCCGAATTTGGACTAAAGTCCAAGCTGCTTTGCGCGGGCGTGTCTTGCGCTCGGCAGTCCGGCCTCCTACTTTCGCCGACCATGAATTTTTATGAAAAAGACGATGGAGGTACGGGCGTAGTCCCGACGCGGGATCAAGTGCCGGTGGGCGACACTTGGGACCTCACGCAGCTCTACGCCACGCCGGCAGACTGGCAGGCGGCGTTTGAGAAAGTGCAGCGCGATTACGCGGGCTTGGCGCAGTGGAAAGGGCGCGTCGGCGAGTCCGCGGCGACGCTGCGGGCGGTGCTGGAATTCGACAAGGAGCTGAGCCTGCTCATCGAGCGGCTCGGGCACTACGCCAGCCTGCTCACCTCGGGCGACAGCTCGAACGCCGAGCACCTCGCGCGGGAGGCGAAGTTTGAAAATCTCCTCACGCGCATCGGCGAGGCCTCGGCCTTCGTCGCGCCGGAAATCCAGGCGATTGAGGACGCGATCTTCGACGCTTTCCTCAAAGAGCCGCTGCTTGCCGAGTGGGTCATCACGCTGCGCAAACAGCGCCGCTACCAGCCGCACACGCTCACCGCGAACGAGGAGCGCCTGCTCGCGCTCGGCTCCAGCGCCCTGCGCGGACACGGCGAAACTTTCTCGCAGCTCACCGACGTGGACATGGTCTTCGGCAAGGTCGCCGACGAAAACGGCGTGGAGCGCGAGCTGACGCAGAGCAGCTATTCGTCGTTCCTCGTAAAGCGCGACGGCGCCACGCGGCGACGCGCGTTCCAGGCGTTCTATGCGGAGTTCGACGCGCACAAATTCACCGTCGCCTCCACGCTCGCCAACTCGATCAAGGCCGACGTTTTCACCGCCCGCGCACGCAACTACCCGAGCGCCCGCGAGGCCGCGCTTTTCTCCGACGACATGCCGGTGAGCGTGTACGACAACCTCATCTCCACCGTCCGCGCCAACCTCCCCGCGCTCCACCGCTACTACGCGCTGCGCCGCCGGTTGCTGAAGCTCGACGAGATCCACCAATACGACACCTACGTGCCGATCGTGGACAACATCGAGACGGACATCCCCTGGGACGCCGCGTGCGACAAGGTGCTCGCCGCGCTCGCCCCGCTGGGCCGCGAATACACGACCACGCTCGGCGCCGGCCTGCGCGGGCGCTGGTGCGACCGTTACGAAAACAAAGGCAAGCGCAGCGGCGCGTTCAGCTCGTCGAGCTTCGGCAACCCGCCGTTCATCCTGATGAACTACAAGCGCGATGTCTTCGCCGAGGTCTACACGCTCGCGCACGAGGCCGGGCACTCCATGCACACCTGGTACGCGCAGCGCGCCCAGCCCTTTCAGGATTACAACTACCCGATCTTCCTCGCCGAGGTCGCGAGCACCTTCAACGAGGAGTTGCTCACGCATCACCTCCTCGCCGAGACCACCGATCCGCGCATGCGCGCCTACCTCATCAACCGCCAGATCGACGACATCCGCGGCACCATCTACCGGCAGACCATGTTCGCGGAGTTTGAAAAACTCACGCACGCCATGGAGGAAGCCGGCGAGCCGCTGACGCTGGAAAGTTTCCGCGCGACCTATCGCGGGCTGCTCGCCGCCTACTTCGGCCCGGACTTCGCCATCGACAGCAAGCTGGAGCTGGAGTGCCTGCGCATTCCGCATTTCTACCGCGCCTTTTACGTCTATAAATACGCGACCGGGCTCAGCGCCGCAGTCGCGCTCGCGCAGCAGGTGCTGGGCGGCGGCGACGTGGAGCGCTACCTCGGCTTCCTCCGTTCCGGCGGGGCCAAGATGCCGCTGCCGACGCTCGCCGAGGCCGGCGTGGACATGGCGCAACCGGCCCCGATCGCCGCGGCACTCGCCGTTTTCGCGCAGCGGGTGGAGGAGCTGGAGGCACTGCTCGGGTGATGCTGGACGGCCACGAACGCACCCTCCTCGCCGCGCAGGGCTACTCCGAGCTGTCGATGTATGACGACGCGCTCGCCGAGCTGGATTCCCTGCCCGCCGAGGCGCTGAAAACCGCCGAGGCGCTGGAGCTGCGCACGGTCATCCTCATGCAGGCCAAGCGCTGGAAGGACGCGCTCGCCACCGGCCGCGCGCTGTGCGAGTCCGAGCCGGAAAAGACCGGCGGATTCATCCACACCGCCTTTTGCCTGCACGAACTCGGCCACACCGCCGAGGCCCGCGACTGCCTGCTCGCCGGCCCTTCGTCACTCCACGCCGATGCCACCTTTCACTACAACCTCGCCTGCTACGAGTGCGCCCTCGGCCACCTCGACCTCGCCCGGTTGCACCTCGAGAAGAGCATTGCCATGGACAAAAAAATGCGCGACCTCGCCAAGTGCGACCCCGACCTCGCCGCCCTGCGCGAGTAGATCCTGCGAAGCCTTCGTGAAAAGCTGGAAGCCCGTGGGTTTCTCCGGCCTCCCTCCGCAAACTGCCGCGGCCCTTCCCCAAGCTCTCGCCGAAGGGCTCAGGCCTCCGCGCGCGGCGCGGCCCCCAGCGGCCCCTCCGGCGCTTTCGGGAATTGCGCTCGCCGGATTTCCCGGCCCTACTCGGGCATGAATTCCAGCCGGACGGGCAAAGACCTCTACAAGCAATTGCGCGCGCTGCCGTGGGCGCGGCTGTGGACAGAGGAGGTGGGGCGCTTTGACGGCGCGGGTGCGCGGGAGCGGTTTGAGCGGGTGGCGGTGATTCGTGCGGTGGGCGTGGTTTTTGCCGAGTCCGGCCCGGCGGGGCAGGCGGAGGAGGTGAAGGGCTGGCTGCGCGGGCTGCTCCGCGACCCGGAGGAAAAGGTGCGCCGCTATGCGATGGCCGCTTTGCCCAAAATCGGCGCGGGCGCGGGGGAGGAGGCGGAGCTGCTGGCGCTGCTGCGGCAGACGACGAGCGCGCGGGAGGAGCAGGCGCTCGGGCGGACGCTGGATAAGATCGGCGGGGAGGCGACGCTGGCGACGCTGGCCACGGGGGGCGGGATCGCGCCGCGCACGGAGCAGCGGGTGAAGGCGAGTGTGGCCCGCCGGGCGCAGCCGAGCACGGTGCGGCTGGAGGCGGAGCTGGGGGATTTCGACCGGCTGCGGCTGCATCTGCGGGGACGGCGGGGTCTGGAGGGTCTGGTGCGGGAGGAGGTGGAGGAGCAGGGGAAGTTCCGCGTGGTGGAGGTGCAGCGCGGGCTGGTGGTGATCGCGCCGCTGGGGCCGTTCACGCTGGCGGAGGTTTTCGCGCTGCGCTGTTTTGATACGGTGGGTTTTTCGCTCGGGCTGGTGAAAGGGGCGGGCGGCGGGGAGTCGGTGGAGGGGCTGGCGGAGGTGATCGCGTCGCCGCTCGCGGAGCGGCTGCTCGCGACGCTGACGGAGGGGGCGCTGCGCTACCGGCTGGAGTTCATCGGGAAGGGGCACCAGCGCGGGGCGGTGCGGGAGGTGGCGGACCGCGCCTACGCGCTCTGCCCGCGCATCCTGAACGACGCGCGGGAGGCCCCGTGGGCGGTGGACATTCACGCCACGGCGGGCGGCGCTTCCGTGGAGCTGCGCCCGCGCCTTTCCCCGGACCCGCGCCACGCCTACCGGCTGGACGACGTGCCCGCGGCGTCGCATCCGCCGCTGGCCGCGTGCCTGACGCGGCTCGCGGGGCACGGGCAAGACGAGAGCGTGTGGGATCCGTTCTGCGGCTCCGGGCTGGAGCTGATCGAACGCACGCGGCGCGGCGGGGTGCGGCGGGTCTATGGCACGGACCGCAGTGCGGCGGCGATCGGCATCACCGAGCGGAACTTTGCCGCCGCGCGGCTCGGCCCGGTGGAGGCGCACTTTCTCTGCGGGGACTTCCGCGATTTTCCCGCGCTCGCGGGTCTCGCGCCGGGCAGCCTGACGCTGATCATCACGAATCCCCCGCTCGGCCGCCGCGTGCGCATCCCGAATCTGCGCGGGCTTTTCGAGGACCTCTTTGCCATCGCCGCGCGGATGCTCGCGCCCGGCGGGCGGCTGGTTTTCACGAATCCCTTTCGCATGGAAAGCCCGGAGCCCACGCTGCGGCTGCAGTCGCGGCAGGTGGTGGATCTCGGCGGCTTCGACTGCCGGGTGGAGGTGTATCGGAAAGCGGGGCGGTGAGCGGGGCGGGAGGCGGTGGGAAAAAGCCTCGTCATCCTGAGCGCAGCGGAGGCTTGGCGGAGCGCAGTCGCCTGCGCCCGCGGCGAAACTCCGCTCAGGATGACGGTGAGTTTATTTCGCTGGCGCGAGCTGGTCGAGGAGCGCCTGGGCGCAGGCTTCGGCGAAGGCGGCGTCGTTGATCGCGGCATCGACTTCGAGCACGCGGATGTCGGGGCGGAGGTGCGCTTTGATCGCGGCGAAGAGCGCGGCGTCGGCGGCGGGATCGTGGAAGGGCTGGCCGGGCGCGCTGATCACGCTGATGGCGCGGAGCGGGAGCAGGACGGTCACCGGACCGGTGGAGAGGTTCACTTTTTCCGCGAGGATCTGGCCGAGCTGGGCGCACTCCGCGGCGTTCGTGCGCATGAGCGTGACCTGCGGGTTGTGCTTGTAGAAAGTGCGGCCCGCGAATTTCGCCGGGACGGTTTCCGGCGCGTGGAAGTTCACCATGTCGAGGCAGCCGGGCGCGACGATCGCGGGCACGCCGCGGCGCGCGGCGGATTCGAGGCGCGTCGGCCCCGCGCCGAGGAAACCGCCGCAGAGTTCGTCGGCCCATTCCGTGGTCGTGACGTCGAGCACGCCGGCCACGAGGCCGCTCTCGATGATCGACTCCATGGTCTTTCCGCCGATCCCCGTGGCGTGAAAGACCAGCACCTCGAAGCCCGCACCTTGGAGGATGGTCTTCGCCTTTTGCACGCAGTCGGTGGTGTTGCCAAACATCGACGCGACGATGATCGGCCGGTCCTCGCCGCTCGCCGGGGCGCTGGCGGCGGCGCTTTCCACCATGCCGCAGATGGCCCCCGCCGCGCGCGTGAGCACGGCACGCGAGATCCGGTTCAGCCCGGCCACGTCCACGATGCTCGGCATCATCACGATGTCCTTCACGCCTACGTATTGCGCGGTGTTACCGCTCGCGAGCGTGGAGACCATGAGCTTCGGGAAGCCGAGCGGCAGCGCGCGCATCCCCGCTGTGGCGAGGGCCGTGCCGCCGCCGCCGCCGAGCGAAATCACGCCGTCAATTTTCCCCTCGGCCTGCAATTTCGCGAGGACCACCGCCGCCGCGCCCGCCATCGCCGCGACGCATTCCCCGCGATCATGCCGCGCCACGAGCGCCGCGAGATCGAGGCCCGCCAGCCGCGCCACTTCCTCACGGAAAATGTCCGGCGCGAGCTGCGGCGGGCCGTCCGTGCCGAGGTCGATGACGAGCGTGCGATGGCCGCGGGCGCGAATCTGCGCGGCGACGAAGCCGTGTTCGACACCCTTGGTGTCCATGGTTCCGAGGAGGGCGATGGTCTTCATTTAGGAGCGCCATGACATCACCTTCCGGTCAGATGAAAAGTGGGAAAGATCAGTGACCTAAACGCCCCGTCATTCCGTCATTCGCCATTTTTCCCGCCACCAGCCACCGCCTCCGCCCCCGCCGGGAGTTAGAGGTCCTTCGACTGCGCTCCGCAAAGCCTCCGCTCCGCTCAGGATGACGGTGTTTCGTTCGCTCCGCACCGCACTCCCATCGTTCACCACTCACCACTCACCATTCACCATTCACCATTCACCCCTCACCATTCGTCATTCCCAAAGCCCCCCTCCCCGCCAGCGTGCCGGTCGCGAGGCACCCGGTGATTAGATAGCCGCCGGTCGGCGCTTCCCAGTCGATCATTTCGCCCGCGACGAAAACCCCCGGCAGTTGGCGGAGCATGAGGTGGTCATCGAGCGCCGACCAGCGCACGCCGCCCGCCGACGAGATGGCCTCCGCGATCGGGCGCGGACGGGTGAGCGCCAGCGGAAAACTTTTCACCAAAGCGACCAGCGGGCCGATGCCGGACACCTCCGGCGCACGCTCCGCCAGAATGGCGTGCGCCCCGGCGCTCAAACGCCAGCGCTGACGCGCCGTCTCGAGGAAGTCGCGCGTGACGCCACTCATCTTCTGCGCAAGCTGCCCGGCATCCTGCGTCGGCTTGAAGTCGATGACGATTCGCGGCTCCGGCATTGCCCGGAGTGCGCGGCCGAGCTGGTAGAGCGCGCCGCCTTCGAGACCATACTCCGTGATGAGCAGCTCCCCCGCGACGGCGCTCTCGCCCGCGCGGGCCGCGATGTTTTTCAACGGCTGCCCGGCGCACGCCCGCACCGCCGCGGACCATGCACATTCCCAGCCACAATTCGCCGGAGCGAGCGGCGCAATGGCGACACCGAGCTTCTCCAGGATCGCCGTCCAGGCACCGTCGGAACCCGTCTCCGGCCACGACCCGCCACCCAGCGCGAGAATCACGGCATCCGCCTCGTCCGTCACGAGCGTGTCTTCGGGCCCCGCGAAATCGAGCTGCCAGCGCGCGCCGGCGCGCAGGCCGGTCCAGCGGTGCCGCACGGAAAACTGCACGCCGCCCGCCCGCAACCGCTGCACCCAGCGGCGCAGCAGCGGGGCCGCTTTCAGCGCGCGCGGATAGACGCGACCGGTCGAGGCGACGAAGGTTTCCACACCCAACCCATCCGCCCACGCGCGCAAAGCCGCGGTATCGAAGTCCGCGAGCAGCGCCGACCAGCGCGCGGGGTCGGCGTAGCGCGAGGCGAAAAGTGCGCGCGGCTCGTCCTTCGTCAGGTTCAGCCCGCCGCGACCAGCCACGAGAAACTTACGACCGACCGACGGCTTCGCGTCGTAGAGCGTGACCCGCGCGCCGCCCGCCGCGGCGACTTCCGCCGCGCGCAAACCTGCCGGACCGCCGCCAATGACTGCAATGTGAGACATCCCCGCAGCGAAGCAGACGATCCGCCGGGCGCAAAGCCAGCGCTGCACCGCACGGAGAATTCGCGCCACCGGCAACGGAGCGTCCCACGGCGCGGTCGCGCGGTCGCGCGGCTTCGCGGTTGCGCGGCCCGCGCGGTTCGCGTTCTCTCGCACACCGCCGCATGACTTCACTCCACGACCTCCCCTACCCCGCGCTGGAGCGCGCTCTGGTCGCGGACGGACTCCGCCCCGCGCACGCCCGCGCGCTGTGGCAGGCGGTGCATCGCGAGGGCGCGACTCAGCTCACGGAACGCCCGGACTTTTCCCCGCCGCTGGCGCGCTGGGCGGCGGAGCACACGGGCGCTGGCGGGCGCTATTTTCTCGATGCACCGACCGTCGCCGCCGACACCGCGAGCAGCGATGGACTGACGCGAAAGTTTCTCCTCCGCCTCGCGGACGGGCAGACGATCGAGACCGTGCTGATGGGCTACACCGGGCGCTCGACGGCGTGCGTGAGCACCCAGGCCGGATGCGCGATGGGCTGCGTGTTTTGCGCCACCGGGCAAATGGGTTTCGTGCGGCATCTGCGCGCGGGCGAGATCGTGGCGCAGGTCCTCCACGTGCAGCGGACGCTGCGGGCGCGCGGCGCGGCGCGCCTGCGCAATCTCGTGCTCATGGGCATGGGCGAGCCGCTGCACAATGCTGACGCCGTGCTGACCGCGCTGGAGATCCTCACCGACGACCGCGGCGCGGCCCTGGCCCCGGGGCGGGTGACGATCAGCACCGTCGGTGTCGTCCCGGGGATTTTGCGTCTGGCGGAGGAAAAGCGGGCGTTCAATCTCGCCGTGAGCCTCCATTCCGCGGACGCCGCGGAGCGCGCGGCGCTGGTCCCGGCGAGCCGGCGCTGGCCGCTGGCGGAACTCATCGCCGCCTGCCGCGCCTACGGTGCCAAAACCGGGCGCCGCATTTTTTTCGAGTGGACGCTCATCGCCGGCACGAACGATTCGCCAGCCCACGCGGAGCAGGTCGCCGCCTTGCTCTCCGGGATCTACGCGCATGTGAATCTCATCCCGCTCAACCCGACGGATGGATTCTCCGGCGCGGCCACCGCCGGCGCGGCGGCACGGGAATTTCAGCGCGTCCTCCGCGAGCGCGGCCTGCCGAGCACCGTGCGCCAGCGGCGCGGGATCGACGTGGCCGCGGGCTGCGGGCAGCTCCGGGCGGAAAAGGCGCGCGCGGTGGCGACCACGCTCAGCCCTAGCCAATAACGCCAGCGCCGCATTGTGGCCGGCGATGCCGCTGACCCGCCGCCGCGACGGGCTCCCGCGCCGGCGAGATAGAGATGCGGATCATCGGTCTCGGCACCCCAGAGCGGCTGGTCTTGTCCCTCCGCGCGGTCGAGGAACGGGAAATCGAGGTCGCGATGGAAGATGTTACCTCGCGGCAGGGCGATGTCCTTCTCGAGGTCGAGCGGTGATCTTAGCCTGAAAGCGCGCAGGGGATTCCTCACGCAGAGACGCCAAGGCGCAGAGGACGCAAGGTTACGGAGCCATGTCCCCGACGGTCGAAAAAACGCTGGTTCACTTACCGTGAAAACGGCGATGGAAGGTCCACGAAAAGCACGAAACAACACGAAAAGAACGGCTTACCCTAAATGCGGCGATGGGATGAAAAACGCCGAGGCGCAGAGAACGCGGGGCGCAAGGTAGCGAAAGCCTCCGGCTTTTGGTCGCCCACGGGCCGGCAAAACCCGGAGGGTTTCGCTCCTCTTTCGTTTTCGCGGACGAACTGCGCAGGTGGCCGCCGCCCGGCTGTCCGCGCCCCACCGACTCCACGAGGACACCGGCGCTCCCGCAAGCGATGAAAGCCGCCGCAGTGCGCACTGCGACGGCTTTCTACCACGACGAAGGCCCAGAGTCCCCATGAAGAAACCCTGAGCCCCCCATGAAAAGGGCGGCGGAGCCCACCACTACGAGAACTCCGACACCCGCTTCCCAGAGACCAACTCCCATCAGCCCTGGGAAATCTTTGTTACGCACGGCGCGCTGCAGGCCTGGAGCGCGCGAGTGCTTCGTTCGTCGTTTGTTGATGGTAGAGCGTGATGGGTGATCGGTGATGGGTGAATGGAGGCCCGCTCATCACCCTTCACCCTTCACCGATCACCGATCACGAAGGAGTTGAGCCCATTATTTCACGACTGACGAAGCACGAGCGCTGGAGCCGGCCTCAGTGAGGCCGGTCGCCTGCCGAGGCCAAGCCTGCCGGGGTCACTGGACCCCGGATCCAGCTAAAGCTCCGGCCTTAGGCCCGCCGGCGGCGGTTGAGCATGCCGAGCGCGCCGACGAGCAGGAGGCCGAGGGTGCCGGGCTCGGGCACGGTGGCTCCGCCGCCGAAGCTGGAGGCGGGGCTTCCGAAGCCCGCGGCTTTGCCGCCGCCATCGTC
>CAIQUL010000157.1 GCA_903874975.1 uncultured Chthoniobacter sp.
CTGTGCGGGATCAACAGCCGGGTTTTCAAGGCGGATGAAAGTGTGGCGCGCTACGGGGAGTCGCGGGCGCTGGAGGCAGGCGGCGGGCGGCGCGATTTGAGTATAAAGCTCGAGGCGTTTGAGCTGGCGGAGCGGTTGCCGGCCGGCGCGCTCCGTATCGCGGAAAGCGGCGTCGATCCCACGATGGTCCCGCGCCTGCGCGACGAGCTGGGTTTTCACGGCCTGCTCGTCGGCACCTCGCTCCTCATGGCCCCCGACGGCGTCCGCGCCGAACTCGCCCGCTTCGAGCGCCAGCTCGTGCCCTAAACCACCACCGCCATGCACGACGAATTCCAAGACCATCTCCAGCGGCAGCTCGCCGAGATTCGCGCGGCGGGACTTTATAAGAATGAGCGGGTGATTTTCTCGCCGCAGGATGCGCGGGTGCGGGTGGCGGATGGGCGCGAGGTGCTCAACATGTGTGCGAATAATTACCTCGGGCTGGCGGAGCATCCCGACGTGATCGCGGCGGCGCATGCGGCGCTGGACCGGCGCGGCTACGGGCTGGCGAGCGTGCGTTTCATCTGCGGCACGCAGGACATCCACAAGCAGCTCGAAGGCGCGCTTTCGCAGTTCCTCGGAACGGACGACACGATCCTCTATTCGTCGTGCTTCGATGCGAATGGCGGCCTTTTCGAGACGCTGCTCGGCGCGGAGGACGCGATCCTTTCCGACGAGCTGAACCACGCCTCGATCATCGACGGCATCCGGCTCTGCAAGGCGGCGCGCTACCGCTACAAAAACAGCGACATGGCGGACCTCGAAGCGCAGCTCCGCGCGGCCACGGAGAAAGGTGCGCGCTTCAAGCTGATCGCGACGGACGGGGTGTTTTCCATGGACGGCTATATCGCGAACCTGCGCGGCGTTTGCGATCTCGCGGACCGCTACGGTGCGCTGGTCATGGTGGACGATTCGCACGCGGTCGGCTTCGTGGGGAAAACGGGGCGCGGGACGGCGGAGCATTGCGGCGTGCAGGGGCGCGTGGACATCATCACCGGCACGCTCGGCAAGGCGCTCGGCGGCGCGAGCGGCGGCTACACCAGCGGGCGCGCGGCGATCATCGAGCTGCTGCGGCAGCGCTCGCGCCCGTATCTTTTCTCGAACACGCTCGCGCCGTCCATCGTGGGCGGCTCGCTGCGCGTGCTGGAGATGCTCGGCGCGAGCACGGCGCTGCGCGACCGGCTGGAGGAAAGCACGCGCTTCTTCCGCGAGGCGATGACCGCGCGCGGTTTCGACATCCTCGCGGGGACGCATCCCATCGTGCCGATCATGCTCGGCGAGGCGGCGCTGGCGCAGCGTTTCGCCGAGGCGATGCTGGCGCGCGGTGTGTATGTCGCGGGCTTTTTCTACCCCGTGGTGCCGCAGGGCAAAGCGCGCATCCGCACGCAGATCAGCGCGGCCCACACGCGCGCGGATTTGGAGTTTGCGGTGGAGGCCTTCAGCGCGGTGAAAGCGGAGCTGGGGCTTTGAGCGTCACTTCGGATCCTGCGAGGGCGGGACGCCGGGCCGGTGGGGATGAATCTTGACCGGCTGGGGGCGCGGGACTTGCCACCACACGGCACTGGCGGCGCTGATCAGGATGACGAGGCCGAGGAGCAGGAGGAGGCCGGGCTTGATGCGGCGGCGGATCGGGCGGCTGCGGTTGCGGATGGAGCGGCCGAGCGGGCGCAGGATTTTCAGGAGTTCGGCGGTCGAGTGAATTTCGCGGTAGGGCCGGGTGCCGTCCATGAGGCGCGTGAGGTGGGCGTGCTGGAGGCGGCGCAGTTCGGGCGGCTCGGGCACCGTCACGGTGGCGGGATCGGCGGGCGCGCGGACGAGGTCCTCCGGGCAGACGAAGACGTAGAGTTCTTTGCGGAGTTCCACCGCGAGGTCGTATTCGAACTGCGTGAAACTCCGGCGGCCGTCCTCGAACGTCTGCCGCTCGCGCGTGCTCGGTTCCTCCGGCCCCGCGCACTGGCCGGCGATGTGGATGACCGCGCGGCAGTCCTGGAGGCGTTCGCGGATGGTTTCGGAGAGCGTTTTTCCCGGCTCGACGGTGCGATGCGAAACGATGGGCGTGGCTCCGAGTTTGTGCAGCGTGGCCTCCACGGCTTCGCGCAGGAAGCCGAGTTCCGTGGCGTCGGCGGAGATGTAAATGTGCGGCCCCTGCGGTGTCATGCGCGGCGGAAACTGCCGCAGCCCGGCGGGCTTGGCGAGAAAGTCGTCGGCAAAAAAAATGGCGCTGCGGAGCGACATCAGCCGTCGCCTTTCCGCAGCGCCAAAGAGATTGCCCCGCACGTGCCGTCCGGGTGGGGTTCCACGTTCCCCCAAAGGTTAACGGGCGGTGACCTGGGACGAGCTTCGATCTTCCTAAAAAGGCATGATCTAATACCGCCCACCCCGGCCTCCTGAGTTGTTGTTAATACCGGATCGGGATTTCCACCCTTTGGTCGAACACAGCAGAGCAAATTGGCGTGAAAGCCGGGGCGCGGCCGGTGGGCGGCGCTCCTGGTTCACAAAAGTTTTGGGAAAGAACCCGGGGCGATTTTCGTCCTCGTGGAGCGCGCGCCGGTGCTGGGTTGATCTTTCGTTTTGAACCAAGGGAAGTCAATGCCGGGACCCGGGGTTTTTGTGTCGTGGTGAAGAAAAGCGGTCGCCTCGCGCCCGGAGCGCCGCTCGGCGCAGGCCGGTGAAAGACCGCCGCAACTTGCAGCCCGTGCTACGGTTCCAGCCTTGTCGCGCGGGGCTGACTTTGTGCGACGCCCTTTTTACCTATGAAAATTCCTGAGAACATCCGCCCTTTCCTGATCCCCGCCGCGTGGCTCGCCACGGCGGCGCTGACCTTTGGCCTCGGCCGCATCAGCTCATTTGTCGATGCGCCGCCAGAGAGCCAGACCGTGAAGGGTGCGCCCGGTGCCGCCACGGTCGTCGGCCCCGCAGACGGAGCCGACTTTGGGAGCGCGGAGGCCAGTGCGCGCGTGCTCGGCAGCGGGAGCCGCTCGGCAACCACGGTGGAGGAACTCACGGGCGGAAAGCCGGTCGATGAATGGTTCAAGCGCCTGCTCGCCCAGGACGACGAAGTCGCGCGCATGACCGGTTTCATGCTCCTGCTCGACAAGCTGAACACCGCCGAGGAAATCGAGGCGGCGCTCGTGGTCGTGCACGCCAGCAGCCGCGGCGACTGGGGCGGTCGCACCAGCCGCGAGGCCGCGATGCTTTTGCAAAAATGGACGAAGATCGACGCGAAGGCGGCGATGGCTTACGTGCAACAGCTCGGCGATTCGCGCGCGAAATTTGGCGGCATGAATACCGTGCTCCAGACCTGGGCGCGCTCCAGTCCGCAGGAAGCCGTGGCGTGGGCCAAAGAGAACGGCACCAAAAACACGCCGGATTTGGGCGGCGGGGGAGGGGACCGACCGATGGGCAACTGGGCGATGACCTCGGTGCTCGGGCAGCTCGCGAAAACCGATCTCGGCCAGGCCATCGAGATCGCGCAGACCGAGCCGGTGAGCATCGCGCGCGGGCGGGTGGTCGAGACGCTCGTGAGCCAGCTCGTGAGCCAGCGCGGTGAAGCGGCTGCGCGGGACGCGGCGCTCGCCATTGCCGATGAAAGCATGCGTTCCGCCATGATCCGCCAGCTCGCCGGGCGCGCCGCCGAGAGCGATCCGGCCAAGGCGCTCGAATGGGTCTCCACCCTGCCCGCCGGCGCGGCGAAGACCAGCGCGCTCACCGAAACCGTCCGGCAGTGGGCGCAGAAAGACACCGCCGCCGCGGCCGCCTACGTGAAGGCCCTGCCCGCCAGTGCCGAGACCGACGGACCGCGCGCCACCGTCGCCCGCTACGTGGTGGACAAAGACCCGGCCGGGGCGATCGCGTGGTCGAACTCGATCACCGATCCTGCGGCCCGCACCAAGTCGCTCGGCGATGTCGTGGGAAGCTGGATGCGCAAGGATGCTCCCGCGGCCAAAGAGTGGGTTAGCCAGCTTCCGGAGGAAACGAGAACGCAGGTCATGGCCGCCGCCGCCGAGCGTGGCGGCAGTCGGCGCGGGCCGTAGGCTAGGGTGAGCGGAAGTTCGGATTTGAATCCTCAACTGCGGGCAGCGCAGGCTGCACGCCATCACCCATGAAAACTCTCGCCCTGCTCCTCCTCGCTGCCCCGCTCGCCCTCGGCGCCGAGCCGCCGGAACCGAAGTTCACCGCTGTCACCCTCGACGCCAAAATCCAGATTGGCTACGGCCTCGCCATTGCCGATGTGGATGGCGACAAAGCGCCCGACGTGCTCCTCGCCGACAAGCGGCAGATCGTCTGGTATCGCAACCCCGGCCCTGCCAAAGCTCGCGACGCCACTGCGTGGACGAAACATCTCATCGCCGAGAACCTTACCGAAAAGGACAACGTCTGCCTCGCTGCGCAGGATCTCGACGGCGACGGCAAATGCGAACTCGCCGTCGGCGCGGAATGGAACCCCGGCGACACCGAGAAGAGCGGCGCGGTTTTCTACCTCATCCCGCCCTCCGACCGCACCCAGCGCTGGGAGCCCGTGAAGTTCCCCAGCGTCGAGCCGACCACGCATCGGATGCGGTGGTTGAAGCTGGAAAAGGGTGAAGGCGGAAGGATGAAGGATGAAGCGAAAGGCAATCCAGCTTCATCCCCCATCCCTCATCCTTCATCCTTTTCCTCTTGGGGCCTTGTCGTCGCCCCGCTCCACGGTCGGGGGAATAAGAACGGCGAAGGTGTGCCGGTGAAAGTGCTGCTCTACCACAAGCCCGCCGATCCGAAGGGCGAGTGGAAGAGCGAGGTCATCGACGAGTCGATGCACGCGACGCATAACTTCGATGTCCGGTTTGTTGGCATGCCGGAGGCGTGCGTTCACCATCTGCTTGTCGGTGGAAAGGAAGGCGTTCGCTCGGTCGGATTACGAGGAAGCGAGTGGAGCAACCTTCCCCTGAAGGCGAAGTCCGCCGAAAACCAATTCGGGTCGGTGGGAGAGATTCGGAGTGGAAATTCTGCTCTGTCATTAATTGCCACGGTGGAACCGATGCACGGAAATCAATTGGTTGCGTATGTGACGGTCCTTTTAGGGGACCTTTTTGTGCGTCAGCGCCACCTCCTCACCGAAAAACTCATCGAAGGCCACGCCCTTGCCTGCGGGGATTTGCTCGGCGTGAAGAGCGACCAGATCGTCGTCGGCTGGCGCGGCAATCCGGCGAACCCGAACAACAACTTCGGCATCCACCTCTGGACGCCGCTCGACGCGACCGGCGAGAAATGGCGCGACAGCGCGGTCGATGACGGCGGCATGGCCTGTGAAGACCTCCAGCTCGGCGACCTCGACGGCGACGGACGCCCCGACATCGCCGCCTCCGGCCGCGCCACCAAAAACGTGAAGCTCTATTTCAATGACACCCCGCGCTGACCGCCGCGCGGTTGCAGCGGAGGCGAGGTTTGCGACCTCGCGCGGCCGGATGGGCGAAGGTGGCGGAGCCAAAAAACCAGCCGTCATCCTGAGCGGAGCGTAGAGGAGTCGAAGAACCTCTAATTTTTCCGCGGGCGGAGGCGGTGAGAGAAACTCCGCGCAACTCGATGCCGCTGTTCAACCTCGCGTGGAAGACTGCCTTTTTCTGGGATGGTCGCGCGCCGTCGCTCCGCGGGCAGGTGCTCATGCCCATCCAGGAGCACACCGCGATGGACGAAAAGCTCGACCGCGTGACCGCCAAGCTCGCCGCCGCCGCCCCGTATCCGGCGCTCTTTCGTGCCGCGTTTGGCTCGCCGGAGATCACCGCGGAGAAGCTCGCGCTGGCGCTGGAAAACTTCCTCCTCACGCGCACCGCGCCCTGCCTGCAGGACGGCCGCTTCGCCACGTTGGAGGAAGTGGTGGCCCACTACAGCAGCGGCGTGCAGCAGAGCGCCACGCTCGAACCGAACCTCGCCAAGCATCCCACCGCCGGCCTGCAACTCA
>CAIQUL010000158.1 GCA_903874975.1 uncultured Chthoniobacter sp.
CCGGCACCGCTACTTCGCCGCCTTCGCCTTCGCGCTCGCCTCGATCATCGCGCGCAATTCCCTTGTGCGCTTTTGGGCGTCGCCGACTTGCTGCGGGGTCATCTTCTTTTCCAGCGCATCTCGATCCTTTCCTGCTCTTGGGTCGGCTGCGGCTGCCAGATTCAACCAAGCATACGCCTCCGCGTAGTCCTTCGCCACATCTTTGCCCGAGGCGTAGGTTAAACCGAGTAAGTATTGAGCGTTCACGTCCCCTTGCTCGGCAGCTTTGCGGAACCACTTCACGGCTTCCACAAAGTCCTTCTCCACGCCCTCGCCCCTGGCGTATTGGCGCGCCAGACTGTTTTGAGCAGTAGCTTCTCCCTGTTCCGCCGCTTTGCGGAACCATTTTGTGGCTTCCGTATAGTCCTTCTCCACGCCTTCACCCTTGGCGTAGCAGAGGCCGAGATTGGTTTGAGCCAGTGTGAGCCCCTGCTCGGCAGCCTTCCGATACCACTTCACGGCTTCCACGTCGTCCTTCTCCACGCCTTCACCCTTGGCGTAGCAGACGCCGAGACTGAATTGCCCGTCAGGAAGTCCGCGCGCGGCTGTCTTGCGGAACCACTTCACGGCTTCCACAAAGTCCTTCTCCACGCCTTCGCCATTGATCCAGCTTAAGCCGATAATGTATTGAGCATCGAGGTTTCCCTGCTCGGCCTTGGCTTTGTATTCCAGAAATTGCTTGCGGGCTGCATCGTCCTGCTGCGCTTCGGCGCACGGGCAAAGCCAACCAGCGGCGAGGAGCAGCACAGCGAGGAGCGGTTTCATGGGCGCGAGGCTTGCAGCGATGCGGGCGCGGAGTCAATCCGGGAGCAGGGAAAATCGGGACGCGAAAGACATTGCCGGACGCAGCCGAAATCGGGGGACTTGTTCCCACTGGCGTTCCCATTCGGTCCAAAAAGCCCGCGCTTATGTTTGCAAGTCACTAATTTTCAACGCTTTCGCTGAAAATGCGACTACTCGCCGATCAAGTAGCCGGGCCGCTCAGATCAGCCCGAGCTTCATCTTGCCCACCTCGCTGATCATCGCCTGATTCCACGGCGGATCCCAGACGAGTTGCACGTCGGCGTCGCCCACGCCAGGGACGCTCAGCACTTTGGATTTCGCCTCGGCGGCGATCGTCGGCCCCATGCCGCAGCCCGGCGCGGTCAGCGTCATCTTCACCTCCACCATCGCGCCCTGGCCGTCGCGCGGCGTGATGATGCAGTCATACACGAGGCCGAGATCCACGATATTCACCGGAATCTCCGGGTCGTAACACGTGCGGAGCTGATCCCACACCGACTTGTCCTCGACCGGGCCGCTGTGGTCGGCGGTCGCGGCGGCGGGCACTGGGGCGGCGGGCTCCAGGCCCAGCGCGTCGGCGTCGGCATCGGCGATCCGCGCGAGTCCCTGGTTCGTGGAAACCGTGTAGCTCCCGCCGAGCGCCTGCGTGATGAAGACCGGTGAGTCCTTGGGCAGCGTGATCGCCTCCCCGCTCGGGATGCGCGTGGCCGCGCAGTCGCGGAGGAGTGTTTTGGTGGTGTTTTCGTGCATGGTTGGGAAAGCGGGATGTCTAGCTGGCCGGCGGTCGCAGGACCACCTTCACCTTTTTCTCCGATGCGGTGCCGCTGTGGAGCTGGTCGAAAAGCGTGGTCGCCTGCGGGGTGGCGGGCGCGGCGGGTGCGGCGGCGGACTGAGGTGCGAGCGCCGACCGGAGCGCGCCCTCCACGAGCTGGGCGCAGTGGATTTTCATCGGTGGCAGCGCCCCGAGCGGCGCGGAGAGATCGGCCCCGGACATCGAGAGCGCCTCCTCCACCGTCTTCCCCGCGATCAGCTCCGTGGCCACGCTCGCCACCGCGATCGCCGTCTCGCAGCCAAAGGTCTGAAACGTCGCGCGGTCGATGACCTTCCGGCCCTGCGCGTCTTCCTTAAACTTCACCCACATCCGCAGCATGTCCCCGCAGTCCGCGCTCCCCACCGTCCCCACGGAATCCGCATTCTCCATCTCCCCGACATTCTGCGGATTGGCGATGGCGGCGTAGATGCGTTTTTCGAGATCGGTATTCATGGGACACGGCCAGTCTAGCCCCATTCCCCGCCCGGACGCCACCACCGCCGCCACAAATTTCTGTAAAATCCCCGTCGCCCGTCCACACTCCCCGCTTCCATGTCCAACCGCATCGACCAGAAATTCGCCGAACTCCGCACCGCCCGCCGCGCCGCCCTCATCGCCTACATCGCCGCCGGCGACCCGCATCTCGCCGCCACCCGCGAGCTGGCCTGGGCCTTTGAGAAAGCCGGCGTGGACATCCTCGAACTCGGCGTCCCCTTCTCCGATCCCCTCGCCGA
>CAIQUL010000159.1 GCA_903874975.1 uncultured Chthoniobacter sp.
CGGGGCCTGGCCAGCGGAAAGCCGCGGGTCTCCGGCGGGGCTGGCGGTCGAGCGCGGACTGGCCCGGCGAGAGCCCGAAGGGCCCAAACACCTGGGCTGGGATGAGAAGAGCCTCCGAGATCCCGCTCCCTGCCGATCCGGAGGACCGCGGGCGCCACCCCCAAAGCCCTTCTGGGACGAGGTGCAGTCCTTATTCGGCAGGCTTCATCTGCAATTCCAACACCATCTCGCCTTCGCCGCAGTGGAAGCCCAGGAGTCGCCGATCGGAGCAGCCCGTGGCGCCGACGCTGAAGCTCTGGCCGCGGACGATGGACGGAATGGTGAGGACACAGGGGGAACCATCGTCGCAGAGCCGGCTCTTCACCGCACCGACGACCATGTTACTCAGCTCACCCATGGCATCGTTGATCATCTCATCGCCGTCGAATTCCTCGTCGGCCATGCCTAACATGCGGCCGGCGAGGAGGCGGGCGAAAGGCGCCGACACATGAAGATAGACGACGCCGTTGACCGCGCCGGCGAAACCCACGGAGGCCACCACCAGGGTTTCGCCAAGCGCATGTAAATTCCGCGGCTCCGAGGGCCTGGCTTCCAGGGTGAACATGGTGCTAAAGACTTCGGGCACGCTGCGGGTCAGTAACTCGCGGACGTGGTCGATGAGGAGTGGCGTGGTGGTGTTCATGAGTTTTTTCAGACGACGTCGTACCGGCGGCTCACCTGAGCGTAGCGAGTCGCGGCAATGGGGTAAAAGTTTTCGAGGGTCTGGACGGTCATGCCAAGGCGCTCGGCGACCCCGGGATCGAAGCTCAAGACACACGGCTGCCCGTCGAGGCCGGCTTCGATGTGCTTGGCCACTTGGTTGGCGAGATAGGTGAGGTCGCAAATGACATCCAGCCCCTGCTCCGGGTGGTGATGATGGGTAATGCCGAGGACGACGCGTGGAGGGAGCTTCCAGTGCTGCGCGATCAGGCCGCCGAGTTCGCCGTGATGCACGTTCAGCAACAAGGTTTCGGCGTCCAACTGGCTGAGGTGATCGACTTCCTGGGCCCGCCGGATATAGCCGAGGATTTCGGCCGTGAGGAACCGACCCATCATGAGCTTGCCGATGTCATGCAGCAGGGCGGCGGTGAAAGTCTCCGGCGGCACCACGACCGGGCAGAGACGGGACGCGGTTTCCGCGGCCACCGCCGCCGCCACGGAGTGGCGCCAGAGCCGGCCTTCGTCGAGCCCGTAGGCGGGCACCCGTGCCTGCAGGAGCGGGCGGGCGCCGGCGGCCACGGCGAGGGAAAGCACATGCGCGGTGCCCATCCGGGAAACCGCTTCCTGCACGTTGGCTACGGGAGCCGCCTGCGCATAGGTCGCCGAATTGGCAGCGCGCAAGAGCTTCACGGTCAGTGCCTGATCGAAGGCGATCAATTCCACCACGTCGTTGAGGTGACACTCCGGGTTACTGGCCAGTTCGGCCAGGCGCACCGTGCTGGCCGGGAGCGGGGCCAGGTCGTTGGCTTGTTCGATCAGGTGGGCAAGGTCAATCATTGGTCAGCCTTTCCTGACGACTGTTTCACCCGGTAGCAGGCGGTTTTATCGAAGGCCACGCGTTCAAAGCCATCGTCGAGATTGAGCGTGGTCTCGGCGCCACCGAGCACGAGGTATCCGCCCGGGCGCAGGAGTTTGCGCACTTTGCCAAGGATCGTCTTCTTGGTTTCGATGTCGAAATAGATCAGCACATTGCGCAGGAAGACGATGTCCAGCGGCGGCATCCAGACCCATTCCTTGATCAAATTCATCTCGCGGAAATCGACCCGCTTGCGCAGGTCCTCGCGGAATTCCCACTCCGCGCCCTGCCGGGCGAAATACTTCACGAGCAGTGTGGCGGGCAGGCCGCGGTTGACTTCGAGCTGGCTGTAGCGGCCGGCTTTGGCGCGGGCCATGGCGTCCTGGCAGAGTTCCGTCGCGATGTATTTGAAGTTCCACGAGAGCAGCTCGGGGAAGTGTTCGGCCAGGGTCATCATCACACTGTAGGACTCCTGGCCGGTGGAGGCCGCGCCGCACCAGAAGTTGAGCTGCCGCGACTCGGCGTTTCGTTTGATGATCTCGGGGAGGAGGCCTTTTTTCAGGGCCTCGAAGGGATGGATGTCGCGGAAGAACGAGGTCTCGTTCGTGGTCATCGCGTCCACGACTTTGCGATGCAGATCGCTCTGGGGTTTCGCGCGTAACTGGGCCACGAGTTCGTCGGGCGAGGCAAATTTTTCGTGGCGGGCAAGGGTGTGGAGCCGCGACTCGACGAGGTATTCCTTGCCGGGCTCGAGGACGATTGCCGCCTGCACCCGGACATATTCGCGGACGTAATCGAAGTCGGCGGTGGTCATGCGGTGGCGGCCAGTGTCGGGGCGGCTTGGAACGGGCGGAGGCGCGGCGTGCCGGTCATGACCTGCCGATTGATTTCCTCCGCGATTTGACTGAGCGGCAGGACCTTGTGGGCGAGGCCGGCCTCGGTGACGGCACCGGGCATGCCCCAGACCACGCTGCTCGCTTCGTCCTGGGCGAGAACCTGTCCCCCAGCCTCACGGATGGCCTGACTGCCCAGCATCCCATCCTGCCCCATGCCGGTGAGGACCACGGCCAGAGCGCGCGGCCCGAAGACGCGCGCGACAGAGCGAAAGAGCACATCGACCGCCGGGCGGCAGGAGCATTCGGGTGGTCCTTCGTGCAGGAGGAGCCGGGTGCCGGTGGCACCTTTCTCCACCTCCATGTGGAAGCCGCCGGGGGCGATCCAGATGTCGCCGGGGGCCAGGACGGCGCCCGCGACTCCCTCGCGGGCGTGCCGACCGGGGATGGTGCTGATGCGTTCCGCGAGCAGCCGGGTGAAGAGCGGCGGCATGTGCTGCACGATCACCACCGGCACGGGGAACTGCGCGGCGAGGCCGGGC
>CAIQUL010000160.1 GCA_903874975.1 uncultured Chthoniobacter sp.
CGTTGATGTAATCCACCTCGCCCGGCGTGCGCCGCGCATCCGCCAGCGCGCGCTCCATCGCCTGCCGCGGCCCGATGCCGCTGGGGTTCGGCTGCGTGAGGTGATGGTTGTCCGTCGAAATCCCATAGCCCGTGACCTCCGCCAGCACCGCCGCCCCGCGCGCCCGCGCCGATTCCATTTCCTCCAGCGCGAACACCGCCGCGCCCTCGCCGAGCACCAGCCCGGTGCGGTTTTTGTCGAAAGGACGGATCTTCTCCGGCGTCGAAGCCTGGAGCGAATCGAAGCCCACGAAAACCATCTCCGAAAGCGCATCGTATCCGCCGCAAAGCACCCGCGTGTGCAAGCCCGCCCGCACCAGCCGGAACGCGTGCCCCACCGCGTTCGTCCCCGACGCGCACGCGTTCGCGATGATCTGACTCGGGCACGCCCACCCGCACGCCTCCAGCGCATCGGCCACCGCTTTCTGCGGCAGATAATTCGCCAGCCACGCCGCCCGCGACCGCGGCTTCGCCCGCGCCACCTGCGCCCGGAAATACTGCTCCCCGAAACTCATCCCCCCACTCGTGGTGCCCATCACCGCCAGCTCCGGCGCAAATCCCGCATCCTGCGCCAGCGCCTCCCGCGCCGCCGCGATCAGCATCCGGCTGGCGCGATGCAGCCGCCTCGTCATTCGACATTCGTCATTCGTCATTTCCCCCACCCGCCCCGCCGTCTTCGCCCGCGTGCGGCTCACCTCAAACGCCGTCACCGCCCCCACGCCATCGCGCCCCTCGCGCAGCGCGCGCGAGTTTTCCTCCGCGCCCAATCCCAGCGGGCTGACTACGCCCAGCGCCGTGATGGCGACACGGCGCGGCGGAGTTTCTGGAGAGGTCTGCACGGGCGGAAAGTAGCTTGGGCTTTAGTCCAAAGTGAAGGGGCGTTTGGGCTAAAGCCCAAGCTACTTTGCGCCACCGGCATTTCTGTTTGTTGGCCGTGCGGCTTCCCCGTAAGGACACGCGGATGAAAGACCTCTCCGACATCGAAGCGCCCAAGCGCCGCCAAAAAGTGCGCGCGCGCTTCCTCTGGTTCCTCGCCGGAGCGTCGGTGAACTACCTGCTCATCGCCACGCCGTTCAAATGGCTGCGGGCGAACACCGACCTGCCGATCTGGGGCGTCGCCGCGTGCAGCCTCGGCGTGAGCACCACGTTTTTTTTCCTCTGGAACTACTTCATCAATTTCCGCACCGACTCCCGCAAGCGCGACGCCCTCCGCCGCTACGTCACCGCCGTGGTCTGCATGTGGGCGCTCTCCTCCGCGACGCTCACGATGCTCAAGTATTTCAACTTCCACATGGCTCTCAGCCTTGGCCGTTTCCCGCTCGATCTCGACATCGTCGCCACCCAGTTCTTTTTGGCCGGGCTGAAATTTTTCCTCTACCACAAATGGGTCTTCCCGTTGCCGAAGGATGCGGACTGAGGGGGGAAATGATGCTGGCGTCAGGGCGACGCCATCGGC
Organism: uncultured Chthoniobacter sp.; assembly: GCA_903874975.1. Taxonomy (GTDB): domain Bacteria; phylum Verrucomicrobiota; class Verrucomicrobiia; order Chthoniobacterales; family Chthoniobacteraceae; genus Chthoniobacter. The sequence goes on from CAIQUL010000160.1 coordinate 1,495, forward strand.
GAAAAGGGCAGCCACTTTCCACTCCCACACCACCAACCCATGAGCCAGCCCACCGTCAGCATCCATCCGTATTTCAAAGTCCGCCCCGGCCAGCTCGAGGCCGCCCGTGCGCTGCTGCCGCAGTTTGTCGCGCGGACGGCGACGGAAGCGAAGTGCCGCTACTACGAGTTCACGATCAATGGCGACGAGGTCTTCTGCCGCGAGGCTTACGCGGATGCCGAGGGGACGCTGGCGCATCTGGAAAACGTGGGTGCTTTGCTCGGCGAGATGCTGAAACTGTCTGATCTCCTGCGGCTGGAAATCCACGGACCGGCCGCCGAGTTGGAGAAACTCAAAGGCCCGCTGGCTGAGCTGAAGCCGGCGTGGTTTGCCTACGCCTGCGGAGTCGAGCGCTAAACTGCGGGTCCCGGTTGGTCCCGCCGCCGCAGCACCGCTTTTTCCCAAGCTGCGCCTCGACAACGCCGGATCGCACTTCTAGTTTCCGGCGCAACCCACCCCCAGCCCGCACTTACTCTTTATGCCAAGATTTAACTACGTCGCGCTCGATCAACGCGGTCAGGAATCCGTCGGGGTCATTGAAGCCTCGAATTCCAACGAAGCCGTCGGAAGCCTCCGCCAGGCGGGGTATTTCCCCACGAGCGTGGTCGAGGAGGGAAAAGGCAAGGCCGCCCCCAAGGGGACGAAAGCGGTGCAAAAAAAAGCGACCAGAGTCCCCGGCGTGAAGGGCAAAAAAGGCGCAATCGTCCTCTTTGAAAAGAAGACGGTGAAGAGCAAGACGCTGATGATTTTCACCCGCCAACTCGCCACGCTGATCGACGCCGGCCTGCCGCTGCTGCGCAGCCTCACGGTGCTGGCGAAGCAGGAGCGAGATCCCGTGCTGCACAAGACGATCCATGCGCTGGCCGATGCAGTGCAGGGCGGCAGCACCTTCTCCGAGTCCATGGCGCAGCACCCGCTGATCTTCAACAAGCTCTACATCAACATGGTCAAGGCCGGCGAACTCGGCGGCGTGCTCGAACTGGTGCTGAACCGCCTCGCAGAGTTTCAGGAAAAGGCGCAGAAGGTGAAGAACAAGGTCGTCTCGGCGATGGCCTACCCGGTCATCGTGCTCATCATCGCCATGCTCATCATGGTGTTCCTGATGGCCTTCATCGTGCCGAAGTTTGAGGCGATTTTTAACGACATGCTCGACGGGGCTCAACTGCCCGCGATCACGCGGTTCGTCATCGCGATCAGCGACATCGTGAAGAACATGTTCATCCCGCCCTATCTCTGGATCACCGTCGGCGCGGTTTTCGCCGTGGTCATCGGCATCAAAATGGTCAGCGGCAGCGTTGGTGGACGCAAGTTCATGGACCGCGTGAAGCTCTCGATCCCGCTCTTTGGCGATCTGTTGCGCAAAGGCGCGATCTCCCGTTTCAGCCGCACGCTCGGGACGCTCGTGACGAGCGGCGTGCCGATCCTCCAGGCGCTGAACATCACGCGCGACACCGCCGGCAACGTGGTCATCGCCGACGCCGTTTCCAAAGTGCATGACGCAGTGAAGGAGGGCGAATCCATCGTCCAGCCGCTCGAAGCCAGCGGCGTGTTTCCGCCAATGGTGATCTCGATGGTCGATGTCGGCGAAGAGACCGGCCAGCTCCCGGAGATGCTCTTGAAAATCGCCGAGGTCTATGATGACGAAGTCGATAATGCGGTGGAGGGCCTGACCTCGCTGCTCGAACCCATTATGATCGTGCTGCTCGCCCTCATCGTCGGGACCATCGTGATCGCGCTCTTCATGCCGCTCATTTCGATCATCCAGAAAATGGGCAACCCGGGAGGGTCCAACTAGCCGGATTTCCGCTGGCACATCGAGTGCCGCCCTTTAACTTCACCCATGACTTCTCTCCCTGCCCGCCGCGCGGCCTTCACGCTCATCGAAATGCTCGTCGTCATGGTGGTCATCGCCATTCTGGCCTCGATCGTTTTGTCGGTCGCGGGCCTCGTGCAAAACAAGGCGGCCCGCGCCCGCGCGGAGGCGGAAATCAAAGCCCTGTCGGGCGGGTGCGACGCCTACAAGGCGGACCACGGCTCATTTCCCCAGGACACGACGACCGATGCGCTCGACCCCCGGACCACGGGCACGCCCACCTCCTACGAAGAAGCGTCGCTCTTTCTCTACAAGCAGCTCAGCGGCGACCTCGACGCCAACGGCCGGAACGACACCGCGGCCTCGACGCCGGAACCGAAGTCGTATATCTCGGATTTCTTCAAACCGAATATTTTGAGCGTCAAGTCGTCGAGCGGAGTGGGGACCGCTGGCTACGTCCGGTTCCTCAAGGATCCCTGGGGCAACACCTACGGCTACTCCACCAAAGGAGCAGCAGCGGAGCAAAAATTCCGCGCCGCTGTCCTGGCCAACCCAGCCGCCACACGGGAGAAAGACCAAGGTTACAACCCGACCTTCGACGTCTGGTCCACGGGGGGCAAGTCGACTCCGCCCAGCCCGGGCGTTGCGGGAGATGTCACGAGTGTCTGGCTTAAAAATTGGTAGCTCATTCGCGCCGTTCTGCGGTCCGCGAGCTGTCTTGACCCGGTCCTGCGCGCCATGCTGAGACTCCGCTGGTCGCTGCTCCTGCTCACGCTCCTCCCGGCACGGGCGGAAGAAGTTCCGCCGGAAGTGCGGTTCATCGGCAACGCCCGGCAGCTTGTCTTCGAGGGGAAACGCAGTGGGGAGGGTTACTTTCAGCCGGACGGCCAGCGGCTGATTTTCCAAAGCGAGCGCGCGGAGGGGAATCCGTTCTACCAGATGTACGTGCTCGATTTTGCCACGGGCGAAACGGCACGCGTCTCGCCGGGCACGGGCAAGACGACGTGCGGATTTTTCCAGCCGGGGACGGGGCGCGTGCTCTTTGCCTCCACCCACGCCGACCCGGAAAGCGCGGCGAAGCAAAAGGCGGAGCTGGAATTCCGCGGGAGCGGAAAGCAGCGGCGTTACGCGTGGGATTACGATGCGGCGATGGACATCTGGTCGTGCCAGCAGGACGGCACGCAGCTCACGAATCTCACGAACTCGCCGGGCTACGATGCCGAGGGCGCGTTCTCGCCGGATGGAAAGCAGATCGTCTTCTGCTCGCTGCGCGCCGCTTTCCCGCTGGAGCAGCTCCCGCCTGCGCAGCGCGCCCGCTACGAAAAGGATCCCGCGTGGTTCGGCGAGATCTACACGATGAACGCCGACGGCTCGAATGTGCGCCGCCTGACCGACGCGCCCGGCTACGACGGCGGCCCGTTTTTCTCGCCCGACGGCCAGCGCATCGTCTGGCGGCGTTTCGATGACAGCGGGATGATCGCCGACGTGTGGACGATGAAGACCGACGGCAGCGACCAGCAGCGCGTGACGGACTTCAAGGCGATGTCCTGGGCACCGTTCTACCACCCGAGCGGCGAGTACCTCGTCTTCACGTCGAACAAGCTCGGCTTCGGAAATTTTGAGTTGTTCCTCGCGGACACCGCGGGCGCGCGCGCGCCGGTGCGCGTGACCTTCACCGACGGCTTCGACGGCCTCCCAGTCTTTTCGCCCGACGGCAAAAAGCTCTGCTGGACCAGCGGTCGCACCGCCGACGGCAAGTCGCAGCTTTTCCTCGCGGAGTGGAACCACGCCGCCGCCCGCACCGCGCTGGCGCAAGCTCCCCCCCGTGGCGCGGACGCCCCGTCGGCCGTCCCTTTCACCCCGGCGATCACCCGCGCCGACCTGCAAGCCCAGACCGCCTGGCTCGCCGACCCCGCCCGCGAAGGTCGCGCGACCGGGAGCGATGGCGCGAAATCCGCCGCCGCCTGGCTCGCCGACCACTTCAAAAAAGCCGGGCTGAAGCCGTTCGGCGACGACTACTTTCAGCCCTTCGACTTCACCGCCGGCGAGCGCGTGCTTCCGGAAAAATGCCGCCTCGCGATCACCGGCACGACGGCGCTCGACGGTGCGCTGGACAAGGACTTCCGTCCCCTGCCCTTCTCCGACAACGGCGACGCCGAGGGCGAAGTCGTCTTTGCCGGCTACGGGCTGAGCGTGCCCGAGGACGGCAAAAACGGGCGCTACAACAGCTACGACGGTCTCGACGTGAAGGACAAAATCGTCCTGCTCCTGCGCTATGTCCCCGAGTCCGTGGAGCCGCCCCGCCGCGCGCAGCTCAACCGTTACTCCGGCCTGCGCTACAAGGCGATGATGGCCCGCGAGCGTGGCGCGAAGGCCGTGCTCGTCGTGACCGGACCGAACTCGCCGAACGCTGGCGAGTTGCTCCCGCTGACCAACGACGGCAGCAACACCGGCAGTGGCATCGTCGCCGCCTCGATCACCGCGGCGGTCGCGGAAGCGCTGCTCGGGCCGTCCGGAAAAAAACTCAAAGCCCTCCAGACCGCGCTCGACAGCGAAAACCCGCACGCGGAAAGCGGCTTCGTTTTGCCGAAAACCAAAGTGCGGATCGCGACCGGCGTGGAGCACATCCGCAAAGCCGATCGCAACGTCATCGGCTACCTGCCCCCGACCGGCGGGAGCGACGAATACGTCCTCGTCGGCGCGCACTACGACCACCTCGGCCGCGGCACCGGTTCGTCGCTCCAGCGGGCGGGCGAGGAGGGAAACGTCCACCCCGGCGCGGACGACAACGCCTCCGGAACCGCCGCCATCCTCGAACTCGCCGCCGCGCTCGCCGCCGCGCCGCGCGACCAACCCCGGCGGGGCCTCATTTTCGCCCTGTGGAGCGGCGAGGAAATCGGCCTCATTGGCTCGGCGTCCTTTGCCGAAAAACCTCCCGTGCCCCTCACGAAGATCGCCGCCTACGTGAACTTCGACATGGTCGGCCGCCTGCGCGAAAACAAGCTCACGCTCCAGGGCGTGGGCAGCAGCAAGGTGTGGCGCAAACTCATCGAGAAACGCAACGTCGCCGCGGGCTTCGCCCTCACCCTGCAGGACGATCCGTATTTGCCGACCGACACCACGAGCCTCTACCCGAAGCGCATCCCGGTGCTGAATTTTTTCACCGGCTCGCACGACGACTACCACCGGCCCACCGACACCGCCGACAAGCTGAACCTCGACGGCCTCGAACGCATCACGCAGTTCGCGCGGCAGATCGTCCTCGATCTCGCCACCGCCCCCGCGCGCCCCGACCTCGCGCGTGTCGAGCGCAGCGACACCGGCACCGGTTCGCGCGACACCCTGCGCGCCTACCTCGGCTCGATCCCCGACTACTCCACCGAGATCAAAGGCGTGAAGCTCAGCGGCGTCCGCGCCGGCAGCCCGGCGGAAAAGGGCGGGCTCAAGAGCGGCGATGTCATCGTCGAATTCGGCAGCCAGAAAATCGCGAACATCTACGACTACACCTACGCGCTCGACGCCGTGAAAATCGGCACGCCCGTGAAAGTCACCGTCCTGCGCGACGGCCAGCGCGTGGAGGTGACAGTCACGCCCGAGGCGCGGAAGTAGGAACGCACGCGGCCCGGGGGAATGGGGAATGGGGGAAAAGGATCGAAGCCGGGATGACGCAAGACGCGGAGCCTGACGAATTCGTCATTCGTCATTCCCCACCGCCTCCGCCCACGGAAAAGTTAGAGGTCCTTCGACTGCGTCCCGCCTGTCTTCGCCCGCCGGGAACTCCGCTCAGGATGACGGAGATTTTTCCCACCGTCCCGCCACCCAAACCATCCTGCCGACTCTGGTCCGCAAGATTCCCCAAGAAAATCCCCGAACCCGCGCACACCACCTGCTTTCTCAAATCCCGCCCCATGCAGATCGAACACTCCGAATTCCAGGACCAACTCGTCCGCGGCCTCGCCCACCGGATGAACAACATCCTGACTCTCTTCCACGGCTACGTCGGCCTGCTGCTGGACAATAAGAATCTCGACCGCGGCACCGTGGACGGGCTCGGCCGCATCCAGGACGGAGCCAAAGCCGCGTGCCATCTCATCGACCGCGCGCACGCCATCGTACGTCCAACGAACGTCGTTTGGCGCGAGGTCCAGCTCGGCGATTTCGTCCGTATGTTGCGCCCCACTTTCGACAGTCTCCGCGGTCCGAACACGAGACTGGTCATCGACGTCGCGGAGGGTCTTCCGCCGGTCTGGGCCGACGCCACGCGCGTGAAATCCGCAGTCTTCGAGATCGTTCGCAACGCGCTCGACGCCACCTTTGCCACCGCTGGCAACATCACCATCGACCTGCGCCCCGAAGTGCCACCGCCCAGCTTTCCCGCCGAGCCCGCCTCGTGGGTCGCCGTCCGCGTGACCGACGACGGCCCCGGCATCCCCGCCGACATTCGGAACCGCATCTTTCAGCCCTTCTTTTCCACAAAGAGAAAGCCCGCCGCCACCGGCCTCGGTCTCACCGTCACCGCCGGGATCGTCTCCCAGCATCGAGGCCTGCTGCGCTACGAAAGCCAGCCGGGGCATACCGTTTTCGAACTACTCCTGCCCTGTCGGCCCGAGCAGGCGTAGCCACCGGCGGCACGCGGAGAGACAAACCGCGGGGTCTTCATCTGGGCAGGTCCGGGCAATCCACCCACGCGCCGCGCGCGCACACGGACACAAAACCAAGTCGCGGGCCGAAAAATTTCCTTCTCCGGCTAAGGACTCCGGCCCACTCTGCTTACTACCAAACTTATGCACCGCTCCTCCTTCCTCGCCCTCCTCGTCTCCACCGCCCTCGGTCTCCACAGCTTCGCTGCCGAGGCGCCGAAGCCTCTCAAAATCCTGCTCATCACCGGCGGCTGCTGCCACGACTACGTAAAGCAAAAGGATGTGCTCAAAGAAGGTCTCGAAGCGCGGGCCAATGTCCTCATCGAGCACGCCCACTCGCCGGACAAGAGCATGAAGCCGCCGATCGAGCAGATTTACGGCAAGCCCGGCGAGAAGCCGAATCCGGATTACGCCAAGGGCTACGACCTCGTCATTCACGACGAATGTGCCTCGAACCAAAACACTCCCGAAATCATCACCGCCGTGCTCCAGCCGCACGTGGACGGTATCCCCGCGGTGAATTTGCACTGCGCGATGCACAGCTACCGGTTCGGCAACTACAAGCAGCCCTTGGCCGCCGGAGCCGACAACGGGCGCTGGTTTGAATACATTGGCCTGCATTCCACCGGCCACGGCCCGCAGCGGCCGATCGCCATCACCTTCACTGAGCCCACTTCGCCGATCACCAAAGGCCTGACCGATTGGAGCACGGGCAACGAGGAACTCTACAACAACATCGCGATCCTCACCGCCAAGGCGCTGGCGAAAGGCAAGCAGGGCGACGTGGAAACCGTGGTGGCCTGGACCAATGAATACGGTCCGAAAAAGACCCGCGTTTTCTCCACGACCATCGGTCACAACACCGCAACCGTCGCCGATGCGCGCTACCTCGACCTCGTGACCCGCGGCATCCTCTGGGCCACTGGTAAACTCAACGACGACGGCACCCCCGCGGCAGGCTACGGCCCGGCGGCAAAGTAGGGCGAAGGAGAGGCTCTTCCGCTGCCGTCACTTCACCGACGGCGCGGGCGCGGGCGGGATGCTGATTGGCGGGGTGGTCGCGGAAATCGGCTCGCGTGTCTTGACCGGCGCGCCGGCACCGGGCGCGGGGTCGGGCTTCTTCTCTTCCAGCAAGGCGGCGCGGTCTTTGAGCAGTTGGTCGAGGGTGGATTTCGCGACCAGGTAAGGCCGCGCCGCGAACTTCTGCTCGGCGGCGAGTTTTTCGGTGTGGCGCTTTTGCGTGGCTTGAAATTCCTGATCCAGCTTCGCCTTGTCCTCGGGCTTTTCATCCTTGCTGGGCTCGCGCTGTTTCGGGAGGTCGGCGCTGAGGGCCACCGTGAGCGGCTGGTTGTCGCCCATCGGCCTCCCGATTTTCACGACGTAGATGAATTTGTCGAAGGTCTCGAAGGTCGCGGTCGCGGGTTTGTCGAGGCCGGTGTCCGCGGGCTTGGCGTCGGGCGCGAGCACGTCGGCAAAGCTGGCGCTGGCAAAGACGGAACCGATCGGGCTGGCCTTCGCGGCGTCCAGCTTCTCCTCGCCCTTGGCGTCGGTGAGCTTCCACTCAGCGGTGGCTCTTTCGCGGGTCAGCGTCCAGCGCTGGGCTTCGGTCGCGCCTTCGAGCTTCACGGATTTCACGTTTTCGATGCGGAAAAAATCGCGCTGCAACCACGGTTCGGGTTGGACCGTGACGGTGTCGAGCGTTTCGGAGACAAGTGAGACGCGCGCGCCGCCGCCGGGCATGACGTAGCGCCCGGCGGGAACGCCGCCGCTCTCGCCCATCATCCCCATGCCTTCGGATTTGCGGAGATGGCTTTTGCCGACGAGCAGCGCGGCGAGCTTCTTGCCGTCCTTGTCCTGAAGTTCGACGACCGCCCCGGCGGCGCCCTCCTTGCCCGGCTCGACCAGTTCCAACCGCGCCAACTGCGACGGTCCGACCTTCACCTCCTGCACGGTCTTAAGATCCCACAGCTTGCGGATCAGGTCGCTGACCTTCCCGAAATCCGCCGGATAATCGGCGCGTTCCTGCACGGTCCACGCATCGCCCTTCCGCACGAGATGGAGCCCGCCGGTCGAGGATTTGATCGCGACCCGGGCGACCTCGTTGATCGGGAAGTCGAGCACCTTGGCACCGGCGGCGGTGCCCGAGGCGTTCCATGTCGAGGCGTTGTCTTTGTAGAGGAAATATCCCGCGCCGCCGGCGAGCGCGACGAGCAGGAGGAGGAGGGCGAGGTGTTTACCTTTCATGGTCGTGAAAAATCAGTGCGCCCCCTGGCGTTTGCGCCGCGCCGCGGCGAGCAGCAGCCCCACGGCGGCGACGAGGACGGGCATGCCGAGGATGTTCCCCCACTTGATGCGCGTCTCCAGTGAGTCGATGTCGGCGCGCAGTTTCTTGCGCTCGATTTTGAGCTGCTGCTTCACCTCGGTTTCCTTTTTGCGAAACTTCGCGATCTCGGCCTGCTGCTCGGGCGAGAGGATGAAGTGCTGGCCAGCCTCGGGCGTCTTGCTCCGCTGGAGTTCGTTCAGTTTCGTCTGCGCTTCGTTCAGGCTGGCCTCCATGTCCTTGATCTTGCTGCGGTAGTTCGCCTCGGCGTCGGCCTGCATTTTTTTCACGACGGTGAAGGGCCGCTCCCGCGAGGCGCGGCTGCGGACGGCGATGAGATTGCTGTCGCCGGCGAGCTGCTCCACGGTGCTCTGGCCAAACGCGAGGTTGCCATTCTGCGGCGCGATCATGCGCTGGCCGCCAAAGGGATTCATCATCTCGGTGACGGCGACCTGGTCCTGGATGAAATCGGAATCGCCCACGAGGATCACCGCGCCTTCCTGCGCGGACTCCTTCAGCCCCGCATCGGCGGGCGCATCCTTTTTCTCGCCGGGTTTCTTTTCGTCGGGCTGGGCGTCGGGCGCTTTCGGTTTGCCGTCAGGAAAGGCGGTTTTGAATTTGCCCGTCAGGCGAACCGCCAGCGGATATTCCGTGTCCGAGGCTTTGAAGCTCTTGAGCATTTCCTCGCCGCCCATCTGCGCCATCATCGGGTCCACGAGTTGGGAGTTTTTCGACGACTTGATGAGCACGGTCTGTTTCAACCCGTCCGCCGGCGTGCCGGTAAACGCGCCCGTAAAAACGAACACGAGGTTGTCGGTGTCGGCGGTGAGCACGTCGTCCTTGTTCACGGCTTTCTCCGTCAGCATCAGCACCGCGGGTGCGCGGCCCTGCGGACTGCGGCCCATGTAATCCGTGTCGGCCACCACTTTCGTCATATCGAAAGTGAGTCCCCAAGCCTTGAGCAGCTTGTCGAGCGACGAGCC
>CAIQUL010000161.1 GCA_903874975.1 uncultured Chthoniobacter sp.
GTGTGCAGGGCGTGTGGCGGGGAGTTGTTTCGGCGAGCCGATGACGAGCCCGCGACCATTCGGCAACGGATCGCCTTGTTTCATCGAATGATCGGTCCGCTCGTGGATTTCTACCGCGAGACTGGCCGTCTGGTGGAAGTCGCCGCGGAAGGCCCGGTGCCCGCGGTGAGTGCGCGGGTGCTTGCGGAGTCGAAGATTCCCCCGGCGGCAGCGCCTTGAACCCCACGCCCTGCGGTGCCGCATCGCGGGCAGCTCCAGCTCCTGATCTTCTGCGGCTTGCGGCGGCTGTGCTCGGCAGGATGCGGAGGCACCCTCACACCCGCAGTTCGGCCCGCTCCTCCAGGGCCGAGTTCCCACGTTTGCCCACGCGAAAGAGCGGACGCGGGCCAAAGGCGACATGCATCGCGAGCGACGCGAGCAGGTAGATGACCGCGAAAAGCCAGTAGGTTTTCAGCCCGCCGCTGGTCGGGAGCACGGGGAAAACGAGGAGCGTGCTATTGAGCATGACCTGGAGCAGCAGCACGACCACGCCGCTGCCGGTGCGCGCGTAGATGAAGCCGCACATCGCCGCCACCCCGAGCATATTCACGAGCAGCGCGCCGAAAGGCAGGCCGGGGATCACGCCCACGCCGAGGTAGACGATCGGCATCCACCACAGCGTCCAGAAAACGCCCACGATCAGGCTCGCCACGAGCACCGTGAAGCGCCCGGCGAGGCGATCGATCGCGTAGCTGACCCACACGATTTCACCGATGACCGAGCCGGTGAGGATCATCATCAGCGCCGCTGGCTGGGTGAAAATACCGAGGTCCGCGCGGAGCACCTGAAAACCGGTGGACAGTCCTTTCGTCAGCAGCGTGGTCACGCACAGCAGCGGCGCCCACGCCGCCGCCAGGAGGTACCAGCCCGGGGCCACCCGCCACACGGCCATCGCCTGGACGAGTCCCCGCGCGCCCGCCCGCCCGCGAAACAGCGCCACCAGCCCCACGAGCCCCAATCCCAGCACTAAGAAGCGCCCATAAGCGTAAAGCCCGAACGGCACGACCTGCCAATGAAGGCCCGCAACAAAAGCGGTGTTCAGCAGAATCAGGAGCCCGAGCACCACCCAGATTTCGGCGGCGCGCAGACGGGCGGGCAGGGGGGTGGATGGCATGCCCTTGAGTTGTAGCCGGGCGGGTTGTTCACTTCGCCCGCGGGTGGAAGCGGTGGTGGATGGCTTTGAGCCGCTGCTGATCGACGTGGGTGTAAATCTGCGTGGTCGAGATGTCGGCGTGGCCGAGCAATTCCTGGATGATACGGAGGTCGGCGCCGTTGCTCAGCAGGTGCGTGGCGAAGCTGTGGCGGAGGAGGTGCGGATAGACATTGAGATCGAGCCCGGCCAGGCGCGCGGCGTTTTTCACGATCTGCCAGATGCGCACGGTGGTCAGCTTGGTGCCGTTGCGGGAGAGGAAAATCTCACTGCCGGTGCGCTTCTTCACCATGCCGGGGCGTTCCTTTTCCAAATACGCGTGCAGGGCGTCGCAGGCTTTCTGGCCGACCGGCACGAGCCGCGTCTTATTGCCCTTGCCGACGACGCGGATGATGCGGTTTTCGAGGTCGAGAAATTCCAGCCGCGCCCCGACCAGCTCCGAGACGCGCAGGCCGCTGGCGTAAAGCAGCTCCAGGATCGCCCGGTCGCGCAGGCCGCGCGGGGCGGTCGCGGAGATGCCTTCCAGAAGCTGGTCGGTCTGGAGCTCGTTCATCGTCTCGGGCAGGTACTGTTCGATGCGCGGGAGCGGGAGGTTTTCCGCCACATCGTGCGGGATGCGCCGCCGCGCGTGCAGCCAGCGGATGAAGATTTTCACGGCGACGACGATGAGTTTGATCGAGCCCGCCGAGAGCCCGAGCCGCTTTTTGTGCCCAAGGTAGGCGCCGATCTGGTCGAGCGTCACGGAGCCGGGATCGAGCGTCACCGCCGGCGGCTCCTCACCGCGCTGGATCAGCTCTTCCAGCGCGGTTTCGCCCAGCGCTTTCACGAGCTGGCCGCGCTCGAGCCAGAGCGCGAAGCCTTCCAGCGAGAGTCGCGTGGAGAGCTGGTAGTTCACCGACAGCCCGCGCTCGGTGGCGAGGTGGAGGATGAAGTCTTCGATGGCAGCGCGCACGGTGCGCCGACCATGCCGCGCTGCGCCTCCGCCGGCAATGCTCCGCCGCCTTCTTTCGCTACTCCGCGGCGGGCTCGCCGGAGGGGAGTGCGAGGACGCTGGAAGACCAGTAGTCGATGAGGTCGAGCGTGGCGAAGCGGAACAGGATGAGCAGCGCGGCGTTGAGCGAGATGCCGATGCGTTTGGCGATGGATTGCAGCGATTCGGAGCCGTTGATCGCCGTGGCGAAGCGCGCTTCCACGTCGTTGACTTTGAGCTTTTGCACCAGCTCGTAGCCGCGGCGGGGGTAGGCCGGGCGGCCGTTGGGGTCGGGCCGCTGCGCGCTGAGGAGGTTTTCGAAACGCACCTGGCGCAGGCTGCCGAGCACCCAGTGGTCGGGATCCTCGGTGCTGGCCGGAAAGTTTTTCACGTAGTCGGGAAACTCCTCCAGCTCTTCAAACTCGAAACGCCCGCGACCGGCGGCTCACAGGTTCCGGGCCATGCGTTCGGCGAGGCGGCCGAGGGCGGCGCTTTTGTCGAGCGGGTCGAGGCGGACGTCGAGGAGGCAGTAGCTGGAGGTGTGGCGCGCGGCGGCGTCGAGCGCGGCGTCGAGCTGGCTTTCCGTCTCGACGAGAAACGCGCGCCCGACGCCGAGCAGCTCCGGGAGTTTGTGGTAGCGCCACGCGAGGACGTCATTGAACGGCCCGTCGTGCATGTGCCGCTCGGTGCCGTAGCCGGCGTTGTTCAGCACGATGACCACGGGGTTCAGGCCAAAACGCGCGATGGTGCTCAGCTCCATGCCGGTCATTTGAAAAGCGCCGTCGCCCACGAGCACGAGTGGGCGCACTTCGGGCCGGGCCATTTGCGCGCCGAGCGCGGCGGGCACGGCGAAGCCCATGGAGGCGTAGTAGGCGGGGCCGAGGAAGGCGGTGCGGTTGCGGATGAAAAGGTCCGCCGCGCCGAAGAGCGCGTTGCCGACATCGGCGATGACGACGGTGTGGTCCGTGAGGTATTCGTTCACGCGCTCGAAGAGCCGCGCGATCGTCACCGGCGCATCCGGCGCGGCGGGGACAAACTCGCGCGGCGGCGGTGGGGCGGGGCGCGCGCCGTCGGCGTGCGGGCGCAGCCCGGCGGCGAGCAAGCCGTGAACGAAGTCCTTGAAGCGGACGTTTTCAAAAGTGTGATGCCGGATCGCGAGCTTTTCGCTGGTCGCGTAGATGGCTTGGCCGAGGTCGAGTTGCGCGGTGTAGATGCCGAGATTGATGTCGGTCATGAACGCGCCGAGCAGGATCACGCAGTCGCTCGCCTCCACGTAGGCGCGCACGTCGTCGAGGCCCATCGCGCCCTCGTAGACGCCGAGGTAAAGCGGGTGCTGCTCGCTGAGCACCGACTTGCCGAGGATCGTCGCGGCAAAGGGCAGGTGGGCGCTTTCGATGAGCCGCAGGACGTCGTCCTGCATGCCGAAGCGGTGGATCTCCACGTCGGCCAGCACCACGGGGCGTTGCGCGGCGTTGATCATCGCCGCCGCCTCCGCGAGCGCTTCCGCCAGCACGCGCGGATCGCTTTTCTCATGCACCTCCGGAGGGCGATGTCCGCTCCGCCCCGGCTGGCCGATGATGTCGCGCGGCAACTCCAGATAGACCGGCCGCTGGTAGCGCAGCGCGGCGTGCAGCACGCGGTCGATCTCCGCGCAGGCGGTGTCGGGATCTTCCAGCGCCGCATGGGCCACGGTGATCTCCGCGAAGACGCGCCGCTGCGTGTCGAACTCGCGCACCTTGTGGTGGAGCAGGGGATTGCGCTCGCGCTCATTCATCCCCGGCGCGCCGCTGATGACCACGACCGGCGATTTTTCCGCAAACGCCCCGGCGATCGGGTTCACCACTTTCAACCCGCCCACGCAATACGTCACGCACACCGCGCCCAGCCCGCGGACGCGCGCATAGGCATCCGCCGCGAAGCCCGCGCCTTGTTCGTCGCATGTCGTGATCGTCTGGAGCGGGCTTTGCCGGAGCTGCTCGTAAAAGCCGAGGACGTAATCGCCCGGGATGCCAAAGACGTGGCCGACGCCGTGCGCCGCGAGCCGTTCGATGAGGTAGCCGCCGATGGTCATGGCCGAAAGGATGCAGGATGAAGGCGGAGGGATGAAGCGGATTCCACCGCTGCCCGGTGGGCGCGGCCGCATTCGGCGGTTCGTTCCGCCGTCGAAGCAGAGCTTCGCATCCGGGGAGCGCGCGCGTCTCGCGTGCTCCCCGGAACTCAGAAAACCCGCGCGCGGCGCGTCAGCGTTTTGGAGTGGGGCGCTGGTGCACCGCTTTGGGAGGACGGGATTCTGCAGCCGCGCTCCGTTTGGCCACCAGGAGGCCACTTCCGGCGCCACCGCTGCGCGGCGGATGGTCGAGACGCCGTGGCTTGCCGACTCACACCTCGCCGACGAATGGATTCGTGCGCCGCTCGATGCCGATCTTGGTGGCGGGGCCGTGGCCGGAGAGGACGGTGATGTCGTCGCCGAGCGGGAAGAGCTTCGTGCGGATGCCGGTGAAGAGCAGGTCGGTGTCGCCGCCGGGGAGGTCGGTGCGGCCGACGCCGCCGGCAAAGAGGACGTCGCCGCCGAAGAGGATGCCCGCGCCCTTTTCCAAAAAGCAGAGGCTGCCGGGGCAGTGGCCGGGGACGTGGAGGATTTGCCAGGTGACGCCCTCGATGGTTTGCGCGGGGGTTTCGTCGAGGTGAAAGCCGGGCGTGATCGGTTCGATGTCCCAGCCGAAGCCGAATTTCCGGAAGAAGTCCGGGGTGGTGACCATGGGTTCGCCGTCGGCGTGGTAGCCCACGCGGCAGCCGTGCTCGCGCTGGATGCGGGCGGCGTCCCAGACGTGGTCGATGTGGCCGTGGGTGAGGAGGAGCGTTTTGACGGTGTAGCCGTGGGTGGCGAGCCAGGCGGCGGCGTCCTGCGGGGCGTCGATGAGGATGCCGTGGTCGCGGAGGAAGAAGCAGTTCGTGTCGAAGATGCCGCCGGTGAAGGTGTCGAGGTTCATGGAAAACAGGGGCGCAATGGAGCGTGCGGCGGGCGCGAGGGCAAGCCGGCGGTGGGCCGGGGCGACGGAGGCTTGACGCTGGCCGCCACGGCCCAGACGCTCGCGCATGCTTCCGTTTTCCGCCGAAAAAATCCCCGCTTCGCCCGATGAACTCGCCGCCGCGCTCACGGGCGGTTTTGCCGCGCGGGGGGTGGTGGTGAAAAGTGTGTGCGCGGAGGGCGCGGGGCTGGCGGCGCTCGCGGAGTTGCGGATCGATGTGAGCGGGGCGCGGTGCGGGCGGGATTTCCGGGTGGCCCCGGCGGCGGGCGAGGAGGAGGCCGTGGTGGTGGTGCGGGCGGAGCGCTTCGCGCTGGTGGGCGAGCCGCTGGAGTTTGAAAGCACGCCGGTGCGGCTGCGGGTGGAGGCGGCGGGCGCGGAGTTTCGCGGCACGGGGCCGGCGGCGGATGGGGTGCTGCGGTTGGCCAGTGCGGAAAGCGGGGCGCTCGAGCTCGCGGTCGCGCATGCGGATCTGGAGGCGCTGGTGCATCAGCTCGCGCGGGGCGTGGCGGAAAAGCAGGGCGTGGAGGTGCGCCAAACGAAGCTGACGCTGACGGCGCACGGTCCGCGGGCGCTGTCGTTTCGCTGCACCGTGACAACGAAGGTCTTTGTGATGACGGCGGAGCTTTCGCTCTGCGGCGAGCTGGCGGTGGATGAGGAACTCAATGTGCGCCTCTCGGGCTTGACGCTCGGCGGCGACGCGCTGATCACGAAAATGGCCGCCGGTTTCGCGCGTCCCTACCTCGACAAGCTGGAGGGGCGCGTCTTCCCGCTGCTCGCGCTGGGGTTGGGCGGCTTGCAGGTGCGCGATGTGGAAATCACCACCGCCGCCGGCCTCGAGGTCCGCGCGAAATTCGGGCGCGGCTGAGGAGCCGCAGCCGCTTACTTGGCGGTGCTGGCCGTCGCCGGTTTCGGGGCGCGGGAGAGGCCGATGAGATCGTTGAGGACGTTCAGCGTCTCGTGCTTGATGGTGTCGCGGCCCGCGGCTTTCAGGTCGCCTTCGGCTTCCAGTTCAGCGTCTTCATCCTCGTCGTTCGCGTCCGGCTTCGCGGTGTCTTCCGCGGGCTTCTTCTCAGCCTTCTCGGCCGTCACCAGCTTCAACTCCGGCTTGCTCACGTTTTCGAGCGTCACGGTGTAGACCTTGGCCTCGGGCTGCTTGAGTTTCGCGCGGGCGGCGGTGCGGGCTTCCTTGCGCACTTTGTCCTGCGCGATCTCGGCGCGCCGGGCTTTCTCATTGAGTGAAACCTTGTTTTCCGCCTGCCGCTTTTTCGCCGCCGCAAGATCCTCCGTGATGTAGCCGAACTCGGGATCGGCGGTCACGCGGGCCGCCGAGCGGGCGCTCAACTCGGTTTTGAACAGCGGACGCTCCCATTTCTCGAAATCCGCCGCCGGAACGGTGTCATACGGCAACGGGCCCTTGAGCGCGCTCTCGCCGATCTCCGCTTGGTCGAAGATCGACGGCAGCCGGATGTCGGACTCCACGCCCCGGAGCTGGGTGGAGCCGCCGGCGATGCGATAGAATTTCTGGATGGTCAGCTTGAGCGCGCCGGCTTCGTTTTTTCCGCTGCCGAGGAACGGCATGATGCGCCCGATTTCGAGCATCGTCTGGAC
Organism: uncultured Chthoniobacter sp.; assembly: GCA_903874975.1. Classification (GTDB taxonomy): domain Bacteria; phylum Verrucomicrobiota; class Verrucomicrobiia; order Chthoniobacterales; family Chthoniobacteraceae; genus Chthoniobacter. Next base: position 6,797 of record CAIQUL010000161.1, read on the forward strand.
GGTGCCTTTGCCAAAGGTGCTGGTATCCCCGACGACCAAGCCGCGTCCGTAATCCTGAATGGCCGCGGCGAAAATCTCGCTCGCACTGGCGCTCAGACGGTTGGTGCAGACGACGAGCGGCCCGTCCCAGGAGATCGTGGGGTCGCGATCCTTGGAGACGTGCTGGTTGCCGTTCTGGTCCTTGGATTGGACGACCGGGCCTTTCTTGATGAAGAGCCCGGTGAGGTTGACCGACTCTTCAAGCGAGCCGCCGCCATTGCGCCGCAGGTCCATGACGATGCCCTGCACGTTTTCCTGCTTGAGCCGGTTCATGAGCGCGAGCACGTCCTTGGTCGTGCTCTTGGCTCCCGCCGCTCCGCTCTGCTCCATGTCGGCGTAGAAAGAGGGGAGCACGATCCAGCCGAGGCGGATCGGGGTGCCGTCGGGGCCGGTCCGCTCGATGATCTCGGCTTTGGCTTCCTGCTCCTTGAGTTTGATCGCCTCGCGCTTGATTTCGATAATCTTGCGGACGGAGGTATCGGCCGCGTTCGCGGGGATGACTTGGAGGCGGACGATGGTGTCCTCTTTGCCGCGGATCATCTCCACGACCTTGTCGAGCTTCATGTCCACGGCATCCACGAATTCCTTTTCTCCCTGCGCCACTGCCGCCACGCGGTCGCCGACCTTGAGCCGCGCATCTTTCGCCGCGGGACCGCCGGGGACGAGTTCGGTGATTTTGGCGTAGCCATCCACAGATCGCAGGACCGCGCCGATGCCCTTGAGTCCGAGGCGCATACTGATCTGGAAGTTCTCCAGCTCCGAGCGGCTCATGTATTCCGAGTGCGGATCGTAAGTCTGCGCGAGGATCGAGAGGAACCCCTTCATCATGTCGTCCTTCGTCTGCTCGCGGAGGTAGCGCAGCACTTGGTCGTAGCGCTTGGTGAGCGTCTTCACCGGCGGATTGAGCGCATGTTTGCTCAGCGCCTCCTGAAGCAGTTCGCCCTCGATCCGGTCGCGCCAGAGCTGGTCGGCTTCGGCCTCGTCCTGGGGCCACGCCGCTTTCTGGCGGTTGATCTGCACGGTGCGGTCGCTGGTGAAGTCGAACTTCTGCTTTTCGAGCAGCGCCTTGTTCTTCGCGATGCGGTCCTCGACGCGCTTTTTGTAGGTGCTGAAAATCGTGAACGGGGGCTCGGTGTTGCCGAGGAGCACATCGTTGCTCAGCGTGGAGCCATATTTCGCGTTAAAACCGTCCACATCCTTTTGCGTGAAGTAGAGGCGGTTGTAGTCGAGCCCTTCGAGGTAGTTTTTGAGAAACGTCTTCGAGATTTTCTCGTCGAGTTTCATGCGGCTGAAGTGCCCCTGCTCGAGCAGTCGGCCCACGGAAATTTCCACTTGCGCCGGATCGGGCTCCTTTCCACAACTCACCGCGGAAAGGGTAACGAGCGAGGCCAGCGGGAGCGCGAGAAAACGGAACAGTTTCATCAGGTTAAAAGAGGCGGATGCGGCAGCGTTCGGCATGCTGACAGAATTCGCTTAAAGCGCAAACCGGACCTTTCCATCGGCGAACTAGCGCGGGGCCTTAGCGTTTTGTTCACGCGCCAGTTCCCCGAGCAGCTTGGTAAATTTTGCCGACTCGTTCGCATAGGCTGGATACGGCCGGGCGGCGTCGCGCGGGCGGTAGCGGAAGTGTTTATAGGGCCAGAGCCAGAGGTCGGGACGCGCGCGGAGGATGGGCTCGAAGGCGTCCCAGCAGCGTTGCGCGATCTCCTGCAGGCTCGCGCCCTCGGGCCACTCCACGGCGGGGTGCGCGATCACTCGGCAGGTGCCGTCGGGTTGCGGCTGCGTTTCCACGGGCACGAGGAGCGCTTTGGCCCGCTGCGCGAGGACCGCGTGCAGCAGGGGGACGCACATTTTCAGGCCGAAGCCCTCGATGACCGTGGCCGCCTGGCTGGGGCGCAGATTGAGGTCGATGAGCATGCCGGTGGTGCCGCGGCGTTTGACGATTTTGAGCATGCGCAGCAGGGAGTTTTCCTGCGCGATGAGGGTGTGCCCGCTGATCTCGCGCAGGCTTTGAAAAATGCGCGTCAGCCGCGGGTTCTTGAAATTCTCCGCCACGATCGTCGTGGGCAGTCCCGCGAAGCCGAACGCGAGGCTGGCCCATTCCCAGTTTCCCTGATGCACGCAAAACAGAATCGCCCCGCCGGGACTTTGCGCGTGCCGCTCGCGCAGCGCCTCGAAGCCTTCCAGCCGCAGCCACTCGTGATGGTTCGCGGGCGTCAGATTCTGCGCCCAAAACAGATCGAGCATGGTGCGCAGAAAATTCCGATACGAGGCCCGTGCGAGGGCCCGCCGCTCGACCGGCGAATAGCGGTCGCCAAAGACCCCTTCGAGATTGGCCAGCGCCACGCCGCGCCCGCGCGCATCGAGCAGGTAGGCCAGCGCGCCGAGTCCATTCGCCAGCCGCACGCAGCTCCGCCGCGAGAGCCGCGGCAGCCCGCGCCGGAGCAGGCGGCAGCCCAGCTCTTCGAGGCGGTAGCGGAATTCTTTCCAGCGAAACATGGCGGAAAGGATGAAGGACGAAGGATGAAGGCGGAAGAAAAGAGCGCGCGGAACTGAAGGTTCTTCTTCATCCCTCTTCCCTCCGGCAGCGCGCGAAGCCAGCGCCCCACGCCCTGCGGAGCCGCAGCGCGGGGCGGACCGCCTTTCCGCGAAAGAAAAGAAGAAAATTCTATTTACAGGAGATTCGGAAACCGAAACCCTCCGCAGCGGAATGAACCCCAGGAACGTACGCGGCGCGGTCGGCGAGCCGGACTCCCCTCTCGGGAGCCTTGGCGCGGGAGAACAGATTCATGGGACGGCGGTCTGTCTCATCGCGCATCGTTGGGAATTAGCGGACTCCGCATTTAGCAAACCCGGCACTACTTAAAAACCAGACACCCACTCGAATGAAAACAACCAAACTTATCGCAGCCTGCATCACGGCGCTGCTCATCACGGGCACACTGCAAGCCCAAGTCCCCCAGCTCATCAATTACGGAGGCCGGGTGGCGGTCGGCACGGTGAACTTTGACGGCAGCGGCCAGTTCAAGTTTGCGTTCGTCAATGCGGACGGCAGCACGACCTTTTGGAGCAATGACGGCACCAGCACGGGCGGCAGCGAGCCCACCGCTGCGGTCACGCTCCCCGTCGCCAAGGGGCTTTACTCCGTGCTGCTCGGCAATGCCACGCTGCCGAACATGACGATTGTGCCGGCCACGGTGTTCACCAACGCCGACGTGCGGCTGCGGGTCTGGTTCAGTGACGGCATGAGTGGTTTCCAACTCATGACACCGGACCAGCGCATTGCCGCGGTGGGCTACGCCATGATGGCCGCGACCGCCCAGACGGTTCCCGACGGCGCGATCACGTCGGCGAAAATCGCCACCGGGGCGGTGGGAGGCTCTCAGATTGCAGCGGGTGCGGTGGGCTCGACGCAAATCGCTGCGGGTGCCGTCGGCAGCAGCCAACTCGCGGCTGGCGCAGTCGGAAGCGAACAGTTGGCTCCGGGCAGCATCGGCTTTACGCAGCTCGCCAAACCGCCGCAGGCGGGAATTTACACAGTCGATCCATTGGCGACATCGCTCGTCACCGTAAACTTCCCGCAACCCTATGCTGTGGCACCCGTCGTCACGATCACGCGTGGGGCATCCAGCACAATCATCAACTCCGACGCCACGCTCGTCTCCACGACGGCGACAGGGTTCACAGCCAGAGTGAGCGGACAACCTGTAACTCACATTCTGGATATCGGACAAGGGGGAGACAAAACATCGTTGGCAACCATTAACGGCAACCCTGCCATTAGCTACAACGACACTGCGGAAGGCGATCTCAAGTATGTGCGTGCGACGAATGCCAGCGGGACCACATGGGGCACGCCCCTGACTGTGGAAAGCGCCGGCAATACAGGCGAGTCTTCATCGCTTGCAACCGTCAACGGAAACCCGGCCATCAGCTACTTTTCCCAAACCAACGAAGACCTCAAATATGTCAGGGCCAACGATGCCAGCGGCACTACATGGGGAACGCCGCTTACGGTGGACAGCACGGGCAGTGTGGGCCGATTCACCTCTCTGGTAATCGTGAACGGCAACCCCGCCATCTGTTATCTTGATAACACTAATCAGACCGTGAAGTATGTGCGCGCTAACGATGCCAGCGGAACTACTTGGGGAACGCCGATTACCGTCGCCGGCGGGGAGACTACTCCATCGCTAGCTATCGTTAATGGCAATCCGGCCATCGTCTTCTATCAGAATAGCACCGGCAATCTAAAATACGTCCGAGCCAACGATGCGAGTGGCACTACATGGGGAGCGCCGATAACGGTGGCTACCGGTAGTGCCGTAACTGCATTTTGCTCCCTGCAAGTCGCCAACGGAAACCCGGCAATCAGCTACTTTGACGGAACCAATGAGGACCTTATGTTTGTCCGGGCCTCCGACGCCAGTGGCACTACATGGGGAACGCCGATTACGGTGGACAGCACGGACAATGTGGGCCGAGCCACCTCTCTGGCAATTGTTGGCGGGAATCCAGCCATCAGCTACTACGACGGGACCCACGGGACCCTCAAATACGTCCGGGCCAGCGATGCCAGCGGCACGGCCTGGGGTACACCTCTGACCCTTAGCGTAGTGAGCGAGGGTAATGCGGGGCAGAATACGTCTCTCCGGGTTGTCAACGGCAATCCTGCTGTCAGCGACCGGCAAAGCAGCCAGAAGTTGGTGTTCTTCATTATTGCGGGAGATCTCCCGCTGAACTGGATCGCACTGCCCCAGTAACTACCCTTGCTATGAAGACACGTCTAATTGGAACTCTGCGTCGGTTGGCGTGGCTCTTAGCGGCCTCGTCTATCGTTCTCGCCAGCAATGCCCTGGCCGGCCCGCGCACTTCCACGAATTACAACATCGCGACCGACGCCGCGGATGCCGGCATCACCCGAACCACCAGCGCCGCCTACACCATCAACAGCAGTATTGGCGACCTCACCGGCATCTCTGCCGCCGTGGCTCCCGCCCAGGCCGTCAAGCACGGCTACGTTGGCCAGCTTTACGACATCACCGCTCTCACACTCACCGCTGCTTCCCAGACCGTGAACGAGACTGCGACCGACCAACTCGCCGCGTGGCAAGCCCTCAACGATGCCACCTTCCTCGCCGTCCCCTCCTCAGGCGTGACCTGGAGTGTGCTGAGTGGCCCGCTCGCCTCAGTCAGCCCCACCGGCCTCGCTACAGCGGGCACCGTGTATCAAAACACCGCCGCCACCGCGCAAGGCATCTACCTCGGCCAGAACGGCACGATCGGGCTGACCGTGATCGAGACCATTCCCGACAACTTCGGAACCTACACCGCGGACGGACTCAGCGATTCCTGGCAGGTGCAATACTTTGGAGTCGATAACCCGAACGCCGCTCCCGGCATCGACTTCAACCACAACGGCATCACGAACCTGCTGGAGTTCGCCTTTGGCACCAATCCTCTCACCAGCACCGCCGCCGGGCTGCTCTACAACGGCACCCTGGCCGGCGGCGGCACGATCACCGCGACCGGCCAGCCGACGATTGTTTTCGAGAGCATCCCAGCCGGGGTGGACTTTCGGGCGCTCTTTGTCCGGCGGAACGATTACGTGGCCGCCGGGCTGACCTACACCGTGCAGTTCAGCCCCGACCTGGGTGCCTGGACGCCGAGCGCCGCGCTGCCCACGGTGCTGGCCAACAACGGCACCCACCAGATTGTCAGCGTGCCGTTTCCCGGCTTCCTGAACGGCAAGAAGGCCCGCTTCTTCCGCGTGCAGGTGACGATCTTCCCCTGACGCCGCTGCCACCATGAAAACCCCATCCCTTCTCCTGCTCTGCGCCCTCGCCGTCGCCGTGGCCACGCCGGCCAGTCGGGCAACCATCATTTACAGGGGCGTGCAGGATTTCCCCATCCCGTTCGATCTCGAGGGTTCGTATCTCCGCATCGACACCGGGGCGACAGCCGGCGCTCTCCCCGGTGACTGGTCCACCGCACCTTGGATCAATCCCTTCTTCGGCGGCGTGAAGATCGCCAACAGCCCGCTACTTCGCCCCATCATCACCGGCTCGTCTCAGATCCTCAACCTGGCCGTGGGCACCGTGATTGACGGCACGAGCAACTTTGTCGCGGGCGAAAGCGGGTCGGAAACACACTTCGGCCTCGGGGTCGGCCAGTTCGCGCTCAACGTCCCCGGCTACCTGGGCGTCACCTTCCGCTCCACGGTGGGCGGGCCGGATCGCTACGGCTGGATCGAGCTGCAGGTCAGCAACCTCGGGCAGGGGAAGATCATCTCGTGGGCTTACGAGAACGTGAGCGCGGCCCCCATTCAGGTCGGGGCCACGCCGGAGCCGGGGGTTCTGGGATTGCTGTGCGCGAGCGCTGGCGTGTTGGCGTTGCGGAGGAATCGGCAACCGTGCCGGTTCAGCAGGCGGTAGCCGAGGCGCAGCCGCCGGGGCTCCGCGATCCGGTGCGGTTACGCCGACCAGTCTTCCACGATCAGGCCGGGGACGCGGTTGAACTCGGTCGTGCTGTTGGTGACCACCTACCTGCACCCGAAGCTCCACGGCCAGCCCGAGGGGAAGGGCGAAGCTGCGAGGGTGGTGAACATCCAGCATTGAACGCGTAACCTTGAACCTCGAATCGTGAACGCCCCCGCCGCCGGATTATTCGCCGACCATCGCAAGGACGCGCGCTTCGAGCGGGCGGTCCACGAAGAAGCCGGCGTCGCGACGCAGGCTGTCGATCTCGGCGCGCAGTGATGGGATGGCTCCTGACAGCTTGGCGGCGATGAGGACGCCGAGCACGCCGATGGCGCGAATGTGGAGAATCGCAGCGCGCTGTCTGCCTTCCTTCTCATCGATCAACACGCCTGCGGCTGTGAATGACAGGGCCAGCCGGAGCGCTTCGGTTTCACCCGCATCGAGTCCGCGAAGCTCTGCGGGGAAAGGTGCGGATGGTGGCAACGGCATCTCCTTCAACCAGCCGGCACGGCGGGCTTCCGAGAGAGCCATCTGGGCGGAGGGAGCGTTCAAGGCGGCCAGTTCGCGTGCCACGGCGGGCGGCATCCACACTTCCGCAAACTGCTCGCGCAAGAGTGCCAGCCGGCCAATGATCGCGAGGTTCGACAACGGCGAGGTGTCACTCACCACGAGCATAAGCGAGATCAGCCTCCACCTCGGCATCGGTGTAGTGGCGCGCGATGCCGCGCCGCCCGATCTCCTGCCCGAAGGCGATCTTCGGCATCCCGGCGAGTTCCGCAGCCTTGCCCAGGCTCAGCACATCGCGCGCATACAACGCGCACGCGATTTCCAGAAGCAGGTAGCCATTGCGCTCCTTTTCCTGAATGGGCAGCGCCGCGAGCACTTCGTCTGGAATGTCGAGAGTCACGCTCATGGGCGGATGCTAAGCGGGAAGCGAGGGGGCGTCAACGGCAGGGCGTGTCTTCACGCCCCGCGGTCGAGCTGCAGGAAAATCTTCCGTCGGCTGGTGAGCGGACTTTTCTCGCCGGCCTGGGTGGCGCGAAGCAGCGCCATGTCCTCGAAACTTTCGCGGACGGCGTCGCGCAGCAGGTCGCCGCGTTCCTCCAGGACCTCGGTGAGGGCGCTTTTGAGCAGTCCCTTTAGGCGGCGTTCTTCGGCGACGGTCATGGGCGCACGCTAGGGAGCGAGGATGCGGAAGTCAATCGGCGGCGGGCAAATCGGCACACCGCCGGCACGAATGAATTCAACCCGTCCGAATTTCCAACCGCTGAATCCGCCGAGGCCGGAACAGCCATGCTCTCAGGCAGCGCGTTCTTTGCTTCATCCTTCCGCCTTCCGCCTGCATCCTTTTCCCCATGCTCCTCGACATCGCGCGCGCCATCCTCGCCCAGCCGACCGCCCCGTTTCACGAAGACGCGGTACGCGCGGAAATCCTCATGCAGCTCGCGCAATGTCCGCACGTCACGACGGAGCTGGACGACTTCGGCAATGTGATCGCGTGCTACCGGCGCGGGACGGGCGAGGCGCGTTACGCCTTCGCGGCGCACATGGATCATCCGGCTTACGTGGGCGGGGAGTTTCTCGGCGGGGTGCCGGTGGAGTATCGGGAGAAAAATCCGCCGCTGCGTGATTTCGGGGCGTTTGCGATGTGGGATCTGCCGGCGTTCGAGCTGCGCGACGGGCGCATTTTCTCCCGCGCGTGCGACGACCTGATCGGCTGCGCGGCGATGGTCGCGCTGTTTCACGAGCTGGAGCGGGCGGGCGCGGAAACCTGTGTCCACGGGCTTTTCACGCGCGCGGAGGAGGTGGGTTTTGTCGGGGCGATCCGGCTCGCGCAGTCGGGGCGGGTGCCGAAAACGCTGACCGTCGTTTCTCTCGAGACGAGTTCAGAAAAAGGCGGTCCCGCGCAGATGGGCGCGGGCGTGATCGTCCGCGTGGGCGATCGCACTTCGATCTTCGACGACGCGGCGACGGCGTCGCTCCTGGACGCGGCGCAGCGCGCGGAGATCCCCGTGCAGCGCTGTCTGATGAGCGGCGGCACCTGCGAGGCCACGGCCTACCAGCTCTACGGCTACCGCAGCGCCGGGCTGTGCGTGGCGCTCGGCAACTATCACAACTGCGGCCCGGACACGCAGATCGCGAGCGAGTTTGTCTCGGTGGACGACGTGGCCGGCATGGTGCGTCTGATGGTCGCGGCGACGACCGGCGCGCCGGCGGCGGACCCGCATGCCGCCTTGCGCGCGCGGCTGGAAGCTGGCGTCGCGAGCTACGCGCGTTTCACCGAGCCGCCAGTCTGAAGCGCCAGCATCGCCTCGATGGCGGCGACGACTTCGGGCACCTCGATCGCTTTCATGCAGCGGAAGTCGAGCGGGCACTCGCGGAGGAAGCAGGGGCTGCATTCCACATGGTGCCGGAGGATGCGGTGGCCGGGGCCGAGCGGGCCGGTGAGGCGGGGCTCGGTGGAGCCAAAAAGCGCGACGACCGGGACGCCGAGGTGCGCGGCGAGGTGCATGGTGCCGGTGTCGTTGGTCAGGAGCAGGTCGCAGGTGCGCAGCTCGTCCATGAGCTGCGCGAGGGTGGTTTTGCCAATGAGATCGGTGCTCGGGACGCCGGCGGTCGCGAGGATGGCGGCGGCGGCGGGGCGGTCTTTTTCGACGCCGAAGAGCTTCCATTCGCAGCCGGTCTTTTCGTGGACGAGGCGCATCGTCTCGGCGAAGCGCTCGGGCAGCCAGCGCTTCGCCGCGCCGTACTCGGCTCCGGCGCAGAGGCCGATCTTGGGCGGCGTGATTGGTGATCGGAGATTGGTGATGGGGAAAGCGAGCGCGCCTTCCACGTCCGCACCGACGAATTCCGCGAGGGCGAGGTAGTCGTGGACCTGATGGTGCGGACGCTCGGCGACTCTCTTTTTCTTGGGCGCAAAGACTTGGTTGAGCAGCCAGCGGCGGTGATGGCCGGGCACGCCGACGCGCCGCGGGATGCCGGCGAGCCAGACTTCGAGCGCAGTGCGGAGGGAGTTGGGGAGAAGGATCGCGGCGTCGAAATTGCGGCGGATCTTTTGCGCGACGGCGAAGATGTTTTCGCCGGCCTCGATGGCGATGACCTCGTCCACCTCCGCGACACTTTTCCAAAAGTCCGCGAGCTTCGCCGGCGTCAGCACGCTCACGTGGGCCTCGGGCCGGCCGCGTTTGATCGCGCGCACGGCGGGCACGCTCATCACCGCGTCGCCCAGCCAGTTGCTCGCGCGGAGGAGAATGCGGAAGTGGGCACGTGAATGGTGATTGGTGGCCGGTGAATGGGGTGCGGGCACGAATGCGGGTTCGCGATGCACCATGCCCCGATCACTATTCACGGCCGCGCCGGCGACGCAGATGCCGCGCTTGTAAGTCGCGAGGAGAAACTTCGGCCGCGGCGTTTTCCAGCGGTTGTGGACCCAGAACCAGTCCTCGGGCTGGTGGCGGATTTGGTCTTCGAGCTGCGCGTTCAGGCGCACGGTGATGGCGTCGGCATCCTCACCGGCACGCAGTTCCATCCGGGGAAAAACCACGAAGCGCCAGCGGGCGACCCCGGCGGTATAGACGGCGGCGGAAGCGAGCCGCGCGCCGGTGCGCAGCGCGAGCGTGGCGGGGAGTGTGGAGGTGGAGGCGAGCCGGCCGAAAAACGGGCACCACAGCCCGGCGTCGCCCGCATGCTGATCCATGAGCACGCCGAGCGCGCCACCTTCACGCATGAATTGGCAGCCTTTGATGAACCCGGCTTTGCGCTCGAAAAGCTGGAGCCCGAGCCGCGCGCGATCGCGGCGGATTTCGGCGTCGATGTGCGGATTGCCGAGCGCCTGAAAGATCGTGCCGACCGGGCAGCCGAAATAGATCGGCGAGGACTGGGCGAACGCTTCCCAGCTTCCGAGATGGCTGATGGCCATGACGAAACCGCCGCCCGCGGCGTTGCCCGCCTGGATCGTCTCCAAGCCTTCGATGGTCACGACGGCCGCGATTTCCGCCCGCGAAAGGGTGGGCAGCTTGATGCTGGAGAAGATGTTTGCGCCGAGGGTGGCGAAGTGTTTGCGGGCCAGCGCCCGCAACTCGGCGGGGGATTTTTCGCGGCCAAACGCGATGGTCAGATTGTGCAGGACGAGCCGGCGGTAGGGCGGCGCGACCCAGTAAGCGAGCGAGCCGAGCGCCCAGCCGAGCCGGAAGACCGCCGTGAGCGGCAGCGCGCAGAGCAGCGCGGAAAGAGCGCGGTAGAGCGCGAAGGCGACGCGATCCATCACCGCGGCTTTTTCCGGTAGATCGCCTTGATCGGATGCTCGTCGAGGAGGTTCGGCTCGATGCCGCCGAGCTTCTCCGGGTCGTAGAGTTGGATGCCGACGAAGTAATAGAGCGGGCAGATCGGCGGGTCGTCCGTGATGAGGATGCGCTCGGCTTCGCGAAAAATAGCGTAGCGCTTTTTCCCATCCACCTCGCGCCCGGCGGCGGCGATGAGTTCGTCGTAGCGCGGGTTGCTCCAGCCGGTGCGGTTGTTGCCGCCGCCGGTGACAAACATGTCGAGGAAGGTGTTGGGATCGTTGTAGTCGCCGACCCACGTGGAGCGCGAGAGGTCGTAGTCGAGCTGGCTCTGCGAGTTGAGGTAGACGGTGTATTCCTGCTGCGCGAGCTGGATGCTCACGCCGAGATCGCGGCGCAGGGTGCTCTGGAGTTCCACCGCGATGTCGCGGTCGAGATCGGAGTCGGCGCGGTAAAGGTAGTAGCGCACGGGAAAGTCGCGCCCGCCGGGGAAGCCAGCCTCGGCGAGCAGGCGTTGGGCCTCGGCGACATTGCGCTCGGGCGAAGGCGGCGGCTCGTAACCGGTGCCCGCGCCCGGCGGCACAAAGCTCGTGGCCGGGCGCTCGCCCGCGCGGGTGATGCGCTCGACGAGGGACGCTTTGTCCATGACGAGGCAGAACGCCTTGCGCACGCGCGGATCGTCGAACGGTTTCCGCGTCACATTGAAGCGGAAGAAGTAATTGCCAAGGAACGGCGCGGCGTGGAAATCGGGCCGCTTTTTCAACTCCCCGAGCAGCGGGGTGGGCGCGAGGCCCTTGTCCATCATCACGTCGGCGAGGCCGGTCGCGTAGAAATTGAAAGCGGTGTGCGGGCGGGGCGCGGGGATCACGTCCACGCTCTTCAGCGCGACCGCGGCGGCGTTCCAGTAGCGTGGATTTTTCTCCAGCCGCACGCGGTCAAACGGCCGCCACTCCCGCAGCACGAAAGCGCCGTTGCCGGTGAAGTGCGCGGGCTTGCTCGCCCAGTCGGAATGTTTCTCCACCGTGGCCCGATGCACCGGGAGCAGCGTGGAAAAGGCGCAGAGATCGAGGAAGAACGGTGTCGGGTTTTCGAGCGTGATCTCGACCGTGTAGGGATCGGGCGCACGCACCCCGACGGTGGAGAAGTCCGTGGTCTTGCCCTCGCCGAAAGCCTTCGCGCCGCGAATGTAATAGAGCTGGTAGGAATACTCCGAGGCCGTGGCCGGGAGCAGCGTGCGCCGCCAGGAGTAGAGGAAATCCTCCGCCGTCACCGGGTCGCCATTGCTCCAGCGCGCGTCTTTGCGCAGATGAAAAGTGTAGCGCAGCCCGTCGGGCGAAATCTCCCAGCGCTCGGCCACGCCCGGCTGCGACATACCCTTGCTGTCGTAGCTCGTGAGCCCTTCAAAGAGCGCGTAGCTGATGCGGCTCGTGGCCTGCGCGGTGATCAGCGGCGGGTCGAAAAGCTCGGGCTCCGCGCCATTGATCAGCACCAGCTCGGCGCGCTCCGGCGCGCGTCCGCAGCCCGCGAGCAGGGCGGCGGCGAGGACGATGAGGGCGGGACGAAAGGCGGAGCGATTCACAGCGAGCGCGGACCTTGCACGAAACGCGCGGTGGGGCCAAGGGCTTCGCGCGGGGCGCGTCTTTCCGGTTTCCTTTTGGCACCTTCCCTGCATATTCCGGACGTATGCCGAAACCCTCCTCACCCGTCCAGGCCAGCCTCCTCGCGGTCACGCAAACTGCCGTCGGCTGCGGCATCGGCCTGCTCATCGCGGGCAAACTCGGACGACCGGCGCAGAAAACCACGGCGACCACGATGATTTCCGTCGGCGCGCTGCTCGCGTTGCCGGTGCTCGTGGGCGTGATCGTTCGCGCGGTCAACCGTCCCAATTCCGCCCGCGGCATGCGGCGTCGGCTCGAATCGATCCGGCAGGATTCCGGGTTCCCGGACGAAGCGGAAATTTTGTAATGTCCGCCTGCCCGTGAGGGCACGGGCGATGCTTGGCCAAGGGGGCACTATGAAGCTCCCCAATTTTCACCGCCCGAAAGTCGATCTGCACTCGATCGCTCTTCAAACCGCTCTGGAATTGGCTGCGGGTGGCGTGGTGCTGGTGCTGCTCATCCGCTGGATCCAGTCGTAGATTCACAAGTCTGGGCCGCTTTCGCCCGGGTGAACGCGGCCGATATTTCCGTTGCGGCACTGCCGACCCTCTGCCATCTAGGCGCGCTTTATGGATTGGCTCAAAGATCTTCTACACGCAGTTCTGCATCTCGACGATGTCCTTCCGCAGTGGGCGGCGCAGTACGGTCCGTGGATCTACGCCATCCTTTTCCTCATCGTCTTTTGCGAAACCGGCCTCGTGGTCACTCCCTTTCTCCCCGGTGATTCGTTGCTTTTCGCCGCCGGCGCGGTCGCCGCCACGGCCCCCGAGCATCTCAATGTCCACTTCGTCGTCGTGCTGCTCATCATCGCCGCGATCATCGGCGACGGGGTGAACTACTCCATCGGCAACTGGCTCGGCGACCGCGTGCGCAACGGCAACCGCTTTATCAAAAAGACGCACCTCGACCGGACTCACGCCTTCTACGAAAAATACGGCCCGAAGACGATTATCATCGCCCGTTTCGTGCCCATCGTGCGGACGTTTGCGCCCTTCGTGGCCGGCGTCGGTCGTATGAATTACGGGAAGTTTCTGACCTACAACATCGCCGGTGCCATTCTCTGGGTCGTCTCGTTGACCTACGCCGGCTTCGCCCTCGGCAACCTGCCGTTCGTGCAGAAGAATTTCGAGATCATCGTCCTCGCGATCATCGTCGTCTCCATCCTGCCTGCGGTCTTTGAAGTCCTGCGCGCCAAGTTTGCCGCGGACAAAGCGACCGTCGCCCGCGCTGCGACCGATGCGGAGCCGGGAGCGTAGGGCCAGGCGTGACCGGCGCTTGGTGATGGATAATCGGTGTCGCGCATTCCGCCGCGGCCGTTGCTTTTGAGTCCGGAATTTCACCCATAACTTTTCACCAACCACACCCATCCCCGCATGTCCCGCCTCCTCACCCTCGGCCACTCGCCCGACCCGGACGACGCCTTCATGTTTTACGCCCTCGCCGA
>CAIQUL010000162.1 GCA_903874975.1 uncultured Chthoniobacter sp.
ACGCAATCGCGCGGTCGGTGAAGAGCGACGCGCAACAGCGGCGCACGGTGTCGAGGAGCGCGCGGCTGCCCTGGACGTTCAGATAGGGCTCCTGCTGCCCGGCGACGCTCGCGTCGGGCAAATCCTCCGCGGTGGCGCTGCTGCGCACGGCCACGTCGGGCGGATGCGCGTCGCTCCCGCGGAGTTGCTCGTAGACGGCAATGATGGCCGTTTCCAAATCCTGCGGAAGCGGCGCGCCGAGGATGACCTGGCGCACACGCAGCGCGCGGCTGCGTAGGTTCTCGAGGTTGCGCGTGTCGAGGCCCGTGAGGATTTCGTCGATCTGCCGGTCCACGCCGGTGGCGCGGAGGAAATAGCGATACGCATCCGCCGTCATGGAGAAGCCGTTCGGCACCTTCACGCCCTTCGCCGTGAGCTCGCGCACCATCTCGCCGAGCGAGGCGTTTTTTCCGCCGACAAGCGGTACGTCCTCAATGCCGGTGTCGGCGAACCATTTGATGAATGAGGCGGTCATGGCGGAGGAGGATTTCAAGCTGGCTGTATGGGGACGACCAGGACCGGGCGCGTGCTGCGACTGACAACGGCCTGGGCGACGGAGCCCAGGAGGGTCGCCGCCAGTCCCGTCTGGCCATGCGAGCCGATGCAGATGACATCGGCCTCGAAGCGCTCCGCCGCGTCGCAGATCGCCTCGGCGGCATGGCGATGCGCGATGACTTTCACCTCGGCATGAAGACCGGGCCGGGCAGCCTCGGCGGGAATCAGTTCGCGCAGCCGGGCGAGCAGCGGCTCCTGCGCCTGGCCCGGTTCCGCGACATGCACGAGACGCACCGCGCCGCCCGCCGGCAGCAGCGAGAAGGCGTGAGGCACTGCCTGGCTCCCGTGGGTGGAAAGATCGGTGGCGACCAGGACGCGGCCCACTTGCGGCAGCGGTGCGTTTTTGACGGAGACGACCCGGTGCGCCGGCACGCAAGCGACGCTGACCGGCGCAGTGTGCAGCACCCGCCGCGACACCGAGGCGTGGCGAAGACGGCTCCGGCCGTGCCATTGGTGCGTGCCAATGACGATGAGGTCGGCACGGGCCTCGGCGACGAGTTCGAGCAGCCGGACCTCGACCGGCCCGGTGGCCGGCAGGACATGCACGGCGAGGTGTTCCTTCGAGAAAAATCCCGCAGCTTTCTGGCGGAGATCATAGGAAAGCATCTCCTGCATTTCCGGCGCACGCGGCGTGTTGGGCGGCGCGTGCAGCGCCTGCTCGGCGCGTTCGTCGGCCAAGCGATCGACATAGCCCACGGTAAATTCGCACGGCCCGATCTCGCGGAGTTCGGCCGCCCAGGTAAGGGCCGCGTCGGATACTGGCGTGAAGTCCGCGCCGACGAAGACACGCAGCGGCGCGCCGCCGCGCGCCCAATCCCCGATCCGCGCCGACTCGCGCAGCACCAGCGTCGGCACCCACGCGGCTTCGGCGATGCGCTCCGAGACACTGCCCAGAATCCAGCGACCAACCGAGCCGAGCCCGGAAGAGCCGAGCACAATCAACCGCGCATCGGCCTGCTCTGCACACTTCGCCACGCCATCATCGGGCACCCCGCCGGCCAGCGTTTCCTCCACTTTCGCGCCGAGCAGGCGCAGGCGCTCCGCCTCCGCGCCCAAACGCGGCCGCAATTCCTCAATCAACCCCGGCCAGTAGAGCGAAGGGATGTCGCCCCGTTCATCCACGCCATGCACCAGCAGGAGCGGCGCGCCGAGGCGTTGGGCGAAAGCTGCGGCCACGTTCGCGGCCTGGGTGGCTTGCTCGGAAAAATCGGTGCCGCAGAGAATGGGTCGCTTGGGGTGCTCGTTCATGGGCGTCGCGAGATTGGGCATGGACCAAACCTACCGCCCTCAATCCGGGTCGCTACGCCCGGCTTGCCAATAGGTAGCCGGATTTTGCC
Source organism: uncultured Chthoniobacter sp. (assembly GCA_903874975.1). Lineage (GTDB taxonomy): Bacteria > Verrucomicrobiota > Verrucomicrobiia > Chthoniobacterales > Chthoniobacteraceae > Chthoniobacter. The sequence continues at coordinate 1,932 of CAIQUL010000162.1, forward strand.
GGTGCATTTGCGCCGGCGGGCACATTCAGTCGGCGGCGAGTTCGCCGAGGCCGAGCCCGGCGTCACCTACACCACACATTTCATCGGCACGCGGAAGGGCTGGATCTGCTGGTCCAAGCCTGCCGCACCCATACGGGAGGACGCATCCCCGCCCACCCCACGGTCATGGCCTGCTGGGACAGCGACCGCCTGGATCTGCCGCGAATTTTCGGTGTGCGGGTGCGGCCGGTGAGGGTTTGCGAGACGCGGTCCAGCTCGCCCTGCACGGCGGCGGGGGTGGCCTGCCATTTGTCGTCCACCACGAGTCGGCAGCGAGCAGGTGTTCGACGTTGGCCAATTACGGTTGCGGTTCACCGTGGCACAAGAAGGGCGAGACGCAGTTCAGCTTCGCTTTGATCCATCGACGGCGACTTTCAAAGGTCCCGGTTGGAGTTTCACCTGGACGCAATTGATGTTCCGACCTGAAGAGTGCCTGGCGCAGGTCGGCGTTCCGGCCCAGCCAAGATGATTTTCCCCGCGTAGAGATACCGGCTCTATCGGCACGCAAATTGATAAGATGGACGCAACACGAGTGCCGTCTTTGGCGACTCCATTTGATGCTCCCCTCCGGTCGCACCCTTCGGGCACGTCGCTTCGCTCCTGTCCATCTCGCTCCGCTCGGTTCCATCTACGACATCCAGCGCGCCGTCGCCGTCAAGGCCACGGTGCGATCTATTACGAGAGCCGGATTTGACTCCCTTGCGACCCCGCTCGGTCGGGCTTCGCCCAACGCGTTGCGTTGTCCATTTGCTGCGCTGCGCGCCCCCTTCGGGCAGCCTGCGGC
>CAIQUL010000163.1 GCA_903874975.1 uncultured Chthoniobacter sp.
CGTATTCACAGCGCTTTTCCGAAAGCCAGTCGGCTCCTTCCGCATTGGCCACACGGATGCGGCAGTGCTCTCGCGGGAATTCGGCGAGTTCTTCCCTCCGACCGCGACCAAGTTCTCGTGAAACTGATCCAGGACGGCGCCAATCTCCAGCCGTTCCGCGCGCGAACGCTTGCGCCCATCGAGCGCCGCGTCGGCAAACGCGAAAAACTCATCGCCCGCTCCCGCGCAAAATCCGCCAGAGCCGCATCCCTTTTCTTTCCGTGCAGCTCTCGTTATTCCTCTGAACCGAACGCCCCACTCACCGCTGTCACTTTTCTAAAAGCCAATGCTGGCGCGCGCGGATGCGGTTGGAAAAGTCGGGCGCATCCAGAGCCGTGCGGGCGCGTTCGTTGATCAGCGAGCGGGCTTTCAGTTCGGAAAACGTGAGGCCGCTGGTGACGATCGACCCGCGCTCGAAAAGCATTTCGTCGCCTTGGCCATTGAGGAGGATGCGCCAGTCCCACGGGGCGCGCCGGGCCGGGTCGTGCTGGGTGCGGATGGCGGTGGTGCAATTGGTGGTGACCGCGTTGTACCAGCGCGGGTGGTCGCGCAGGGTGTTCATGGCGGCGAGGTATTCGAGAAAGCGGGCGCGGGCCTGCCCGGGCGTGGCGGTGGTGCGGTAAAGGAAGACGTCTTCGCCGTGGCGGTAGTTGGTGCGGACGCGGATGACGTCGCGCTCCTCGGCGCAGACGTAGATGAGTTCGTACTGCCGGTAGAGGCCGCCGATGGCGGAGTAGCTCTCGCCGGTTTCCTTCCGCGTCTCGATGGAAAAACAGACGGGGGGCGCATCGGCAAACTGGAAGCTGGCGATGGGATGCGCCATCCACGGTGAGCCCCAGTAGTTGATCGCGAGGTCGATGCCGGTGAGCTGCGAGAGCCGCACGGTGCGCGTCTCCCAGCGCGCGGTGTAGGCGGTCGCGGAGCGGTAGTCGCAGTTGCGGACGTTGTGCAGCGTGACGGTGTCGCCCGCGATTTCCGCCCACGCGGTTTGCGCCACATCGGGCTGCCAGGGGCGGTCGTTACTGGGCTGGAGCGTGAGCCACCAAGCGAGCACGAGAGCGCAACTCGCGAAGACCGCGCCGAGCTTTCGTCCCACGCCGCGGATGAAAATGATGGCTGCGGCCACGGCGAGCGCAAAGCCCCCCGCGACCGCGCCCCGCAGCACCGGAAAGTCGTAGGAGAGCGCGCCGCAGGCCCACGCCGCACCGCCGAGCGCGAGCAGCCCCGCCAGCGTCAAAGCCAGGCCCCGCAGCGCCCGCCTCATTGCCGCGCGTGCCGGGCGAGGATGCGCTTCAGCTCCGCGATGGTTTCCGGCTTTTCATACGAACCATGCGGGCCGGGGACGATGATTTCGGACTGCGCGCTCTCGAGGTGCGAACTCCAGTACGGCACCACGCCGTCGGAGCTGACCGGCGGCCTGCGGTCCTTGTTTCCGCCTTTGCCACGATCACCGATGATCGAGTGGTGCGGGACTTGGATCGGCACTTTCTCGAGCGCGCCGTAAAGCGGGTTGGCCGGCGAGAGCCCGCTGACGCTGTTCAGCTGACGTCCTGTCAGGACGGATACGGGCAGCGCGGTCAGGGTGCTGGTGATTTTGCCCGGCAGTTTCACCAGGCTCCCCAGCCAGCCGGCGAGCGACCGGTCGGCCAGTCCGCTGCCGCGGTGCGGCACGCAGATGTAAATCTCCCGGCCAATCTCCGGATTGGCCGAAAAAAGCAGCGAGCGCCGGAGCAGGCTGTCGGCGGCCTCCGAGGCGTAGAGGCTTTGGGCGCTGCTTTTCAACTGCGCGTCCCAGATGGCGCGGCCCGGTGCGATGACCTGCATCCGCGAAACCAGCCCACCCATGCTGTGTCCGATGAGCACCATGCGCCGCTGCGGGCCGATGACCTGGACGAGCGCGGCGAGTTCATCGCGCAGGCGCAGCGCGGAGTAGGCGATGGGCGCGCCGGTGGGATAGTAGAATGTCCAGAACTGATAGCGCCCGCGGAGCGCGGGGTCGGCGCGGAGATCGTTGACCACGTTGCGCCACATGCGCGGGTGCGAATTGAGACCGTGGACGAGGATAACGGGAATGCGGTGGCGATCGTAGGGCTCGATCAGGCCGAGCTGGGCCTCCCGCGCGTCCGGGTGAAAGAAGCCGCTGAGGGCGAGCCGGAATTCATTGATGTCGAGCGTGCGGTCCACGATGGGCGCGGTGAAATCCGCGGCGAGCGGATACTCCGCCGGCCCGACGCGCACGCGCGAAATGGCGGTGGGATCGTAGCCGGTGAGCGTGGCGGTGCGCACCGCGCCGGGCTTGGCCGGGCCGGTGAAATCGAGCACGGCGGTGATCGGCTCGATGAAGCTTCGCGGCCCGACGAAGCGCTGCATTTTCGGATCGGTGGGACGTTTCCACGTCGGTGCCAGTGGAGCCCCGACTCCGGGTGCGGTGTGCCAGTTGACGGTGAGCTTGTGCGGCACCTCGCTGGCCGGCTTGACCGAGGCGAGGCGCGCCGGCGGATAAAGGCCGGGCTTATCCGCGCGCGACGCGTTGACGTGATAGCGATGGCCGGCATACGCGAAGTCGCGCGTGGGCACCGCCCCGGCACCGACGAAAAGTGGCGCGAGTTTCTCGGCGCTGGTGGCGAGGATGCGGAGCGCATGCCGCTGCGATTCCGGCAGCGTGGCGAGGTCTTTGACCGTGCCGTTGCGGGCGCGGAGCGTGCCCCACGCGATCTCCGCCGCGCGCAGGCGATAGACGGCAGCGACTTCCTCCTGCGCGACCAGCCGCCCGGCGTGTTGGAGCAACTCATCCGCATGGGGAAGGCCGGTGCCTGGCAATTCGGCGGTCGCCGAAGTTTCCGCCAGCGGCAGCGTGCTGCATCCGGTGAGCGCGAGCGTGCCGGCGAGGATGTGGATGGGGCGGATTTTCACGGGCTTAAGGAGCTTGGCCCGAGCGCGCGCCGGCGGCGTCGAGGGCGCGGGTGTGCGTGGCGATGTGGCGCTGCTGGAGTTCGGCGGTGAGGCGTTCGGAGATCAGTCCGTCGGTCCAGAGCGCGAGACCTTTGATCTCGCCGCCCCCCTGGGCGAGCGCGGCGAATTCCTCCGCACGGCGCGCGGTGCGCTCGGCCCAGATGGCGTAGTCGAACGAGACCGGAACGACGAGTGTGCCGTTCTTGTCGAGCGCGGTGATGACGCCGCCCTCGAGGCGGATCGCCCGCAGCGGCGTGGCCTCCGCGTGATAGCGCGCGAGGATTTGCGCCACGCGCTGGAAAAAGGACGCGTCCTCCGGCGTGAGCGCCTTCACCGCACCGGTGAGGAAGGCGGTGGGATTCACACCGATGCGGGCCAGCGCGTCGGTGATGATCGTCTCATGCCAAGGCGAAAACCACGGGTGCATGAGAAATTCATCCGTCAGCGCGCGGTTCACGCCGAGCGCGAGGAGCTTCTTGCGGTTGTTGAGGCGCAGGTCCTCGGGGGTGGAATTCACGAGCGCGTTTTGCAGGGTCTCGTTTACGCCGACGACCGAGAGCGCGGTGCCCGCGCCGCCGCTCACCGCCGCCGTCGCCGCACTGACCACCAGACCACCCCCAGCCATCGCCCGCGCGGTCGCCGTGAGTTCCCTTTGCAGTTCCTCGTTCGTCGTGTACGGGCTCACGCCGAGCTGCGCCGCGAGCTGCGCCTTCGCCTTGTTCACGCCCACGATGTTCGCGAGCGCACTTCCGCTGCCCGCGCTTTTTCCGACACTTTTGAGACCCTCGCCGATGCGCCCAAAAAACCGCGACGCCCCTTTCGGCACGTTTTTGACCGTGCCGATGGGATCACGCACGATCCCGGCGGCGCTCTCCACCTTTTCCCCCACGGTCTTGCCGATCGCCTTGCCAAATTCCTCCGTTTTGCTCAGCCCGCGCAGGTCATCGAGCGCGTAGATTTCGCGGATGCAGGTTTTGAGCGCGGGCGTGCCAGTGACTTCCCGCAAACCGTCGGGCGTATCCACGAAATAGGTGTTGAGCAGGCCGTCATTGTCGGCCTGCGGTCGCACGGCGTGCAGGCGGCCCTTCAGCAGTTCGGCCGGGACGAAGTTCTTCGCCGGGACCGCGCCGCCTGGCTCAAAGGTCTTCTCGAATTGCGTGAGAAAGGCCGCGTCGTCCGTCTGCGCGGGCAGCGGCGCGGCGAGGGCGAAGAGGGCGATGGCCACGAGGCTGCGGATGGTTTTCATAAAGTGGGCACTTCCCGCGGGTCAGTCCGCGAGGATGGGGAAAACCCCCGTCGGCGTTTTGTGACCCTGCGAGCCCGTGCGCACCGCCGAGCGCCCGCCGAGGACGCCGTTGCGATCCACAGGCGCCATCTGCTCCGGCAGGCTCACGAGCACGACCACCGGTCCGTCCGGCGAGACGCCCGGATTCCACCCATCCTCGCCCGGCTTCAACTCGCCCGGCGGTTTGCCGGTCGGCGTTCCCTCCGGGTGAGCTGCCGGCTGCTCCGCGGCGGCGGCAACCGCGAGAGCGATCGCCACGGCGAGAATGTGGAAAAGGCGGCGCACTTAGAAAGTGATCCCCAGTGTCACCTGCGCGCCGTGGGTCACGGTGTCCATCGTCAGCCCGTCCTTCTCGAGATCCACACCGAGCGCGCGGTAGCCGACTTCGGTGAAAATGCGACTCGAAAGCTGGCAGCCGAGCGCGGCTTCCGCCGTCCAAGTCAGATCGCTGCCGACGCCGAATCCGCCGATGTCGCCTTTCCCGGTGAGGTAAAACTTGTCATTCAAATTGTAGCGTCCGCGCAGCCCGATGTAGGGATCCCACCAGTCGTCGGTGCGCGAAACCGTGCGGTCGAGCGCGTCGTGGAGCCGCTGCTTTATCTTCGCCTTCCGCTCGGCGACGGTGCCTTTGATCTTCCCGATCGCTGCGGCGAGACGCGCGGCCTGATCGCCGTCGAGCGGCGCGATCGGCAGCGTCGGGTCCTTGCCCGCGAGAGCGGCAAGAACCTCGGCCACGCGAGAGCGCAGCCGGTTGCCCGCCACCGCCGCGAGCGAGTCCACGACCTCTTCGATCCGCTCGTCATTTGGCTGGAGCGCGAGCTTTTGGTAGTAGTTCATGTAGCGCACGCCCGCGGTCACATCGAGGTAGCCGCGCGGGCTGCCGATGATCCGCCACGCGACGCCGAGATCACCCATCGTCTGGTCCACCTGCACGTCGAGCTTCTGCACCACAGTATTCGTGCCGATGCCATCCGAGAGGCTCATGTAAAGGAACTCGCCCATGATGCTGAAGCGCCCCTTGTGCGCCTCCATGCGGACATCTGCGACCATGTCGATGCGCGGGACGATGTCATCCGGCCCGAGGTCGATGTGCGTGGTGATCCCGTGCACGCCGGAGTCACCCTGCAGCCAGGGAATCCAGCCGGGCATCGAGAGGCTAAAGCGCCACGCGTCGTCGAGCGGCGCGGGCACGATGGTTTTTTTGTCGTTGTCGCCGGCCAAGGCGGTGGTGCCAAACGCGAGGCCGGCGAGGAGGGCGGTGGTGAGATGTTTGTGCATTGGTGGGTGCGAGGGAATATGCGCAGGGTCTTAGTTCACGATCACATAGACTGTCTCACCCTCGTAGAAGACCGTCCGGTAATAGACTCCGCCGACGAAGTAGCAGTTGTAGCCGCCGTAGATGACCATCCGGTAGCCCGTGGGGACGACGCGGATGTAGCCGCGCGGCAGCGGTCTGCCGACCGCCACTGGCGCGACGTAGGGGCGGCGTGCGACGGCCACGCCATTATCGCCCGCGACGGCGACTCCGCGGCGTCCGGCCACGGCCACGCCGTTGTCGGTGGCCACGGCTCCGCCGCGCCGCGTCACTGCGCCGGAACTATGTTCGCCCGACCATGCGACCCCGCGCGGGGTGGCTACGGCGGTGCCACGGTCGCCGCTCACGCCGTAGGCGCGACGGCCCGCTTGGGCAGCGCTGGTGGCGAGGAGCAGAGCCGTGGTGGTGAGCAGGAAGAGATGCTGGAGATGGATGCGAGTTTTCATGGAAGTAAGTGAGTTAGTTTTTCTTGGCGGCTGCTTTCTGGTTGGCGGATTGCATCCGGGCTTTGGTCCAAATCTCGATTTTCTCCGCGCCCTTCGGCGGGGTGAAGGCGAAGTCCGCCGCGGTCACCGGCGCGGCGAGGTTCCACTTCGAGAATTCCACCTTGAGCTGCGGCTTGCCCTCGAGGTGCTTGAAGGTGGCCGTCAGCTTCCGCGGCAGGCCGTCGCTCACCGCCACCAGGAGTTCCGCGTCCGCCTCGGCGCCCGTAAGCACGAGCCGGTCGCACTCGACGGGGCCGAAAAATCCCGCCCACCAAGTGGTCCGCCCGCCGTAGGACACGGTGTGCGCCTGACGGCGAAAACCCAGGCGGTAGGGATCGCTGAGGATGAATTCCGCGAGCGGCGGCGTGAAGCCAAACACAGCGTCGATCCGCTCCACGAGCCCGTCGATCGTCGTCCGCATCGGCACGGTCGCATACACGTTCAGCTTCTCATCGGTCAGCGTCAGTTTCTGACCGTCGGCGAGGAACCGGCGCGCACCCTTTTCGCTAACCGAGCGGGCCGCGACCTGATTCGGCCGCTGCACCGAGACGCCGATGCGCGCGTCCTGCGCCGCGAGGCCGCCGGGAACCAGCGCCGCATCCATCTCCCGATGCGCCTGGAAGCTGAATTTCTGCGCGCCCCCCAGTTTGGCCGACATCTGCCGGAGGATTTGATCGCCTTTCGACGGTTGCGCCGCAGCAGGTTGGGCCGCGGCGAGCACCGGCGGAGTGAAGGCCGCAGCGAGCGCGAGGCTGACGGCGGCGAAGGTGAGGTTGGGTTTCATGGGTTTGCCTGGTTTTCTGTTTGGTTCATCTGAAAGCAGCAGGGGCTATTTCGCGGAGCTCTTCCCATCCGGCGCGGATGCCGGTTTGGCACCCGTGGGAAAGAGCGGGGTAATGACAAAGCGCAGGCCCCACTCGGGCGCGCCGCTCGGGCCTTCGGCGTAGTAGCGCCCGCCGACGGTGAACTGCACTGGCAGCCCGCCCACCTTCACGAGTTGGCTCACGGTCGCGTTCACCGGCACGGTCCACTGGCTGTTATTCCAGTCATAGGTGGACTCGGCATTAAGACCGAGGGTTGTCTTCGTCTTCGTCGCATAGCTGATGAACGGCTGCACAAAGGTCGCGTTCACGCTGCGGCGGTCCTCGTTGCCGGCGTAGCTCCACAGGTGATTTCCGAGCACGCCGTAAGTCCAACCGCCGTTCTGCTTGAGCGCCAGCGCGGTCGGGCCCGCGGCCCATTTCTCCGTGCCCAGTTTGTCATCCGTCGCCGTGGGGTAAAGCAGCACCGGGCCGAAGCCGAGAATCCAGCCGCCCACGGGTTCCTTCGGCGAAAAGAAGAAGCTCTGTACGATGTCGCTCAGGCCATCCTGGTGTGCATCGTTCGGGAAGCGTTTCTTCGCCGCCTTGTTAAAGGCCTTCTCCGCCGCGCGCTCGAGTGCGTCCGGCACATCGCCCGGCAGTCCGGGAAACTGCGGGAGCGGGGCCTTGAACACATCCTCCTGCGAAACGTAAGGCACGATCGTGCGGATGATGAGGTTCCAGTCCTTGCTCATCGCGATGGGGATGACCGGTTGAAAGTTCAGCTTGAACTGCGTGCCCTGGTCCAGCGGCCCCATGCGGAAGTCGAAGTTCGACTGGAAGGGCACGCTGATCAGCGAGGCGACCGGGTTGGCGAGTTGCTTGAGCAGTTCCTCGTCGCTCGTCTGGGCAAAGGCGGGAGCGGCCAGCGCCAGTGCGGCGGCGATAAGGTTTAGTTTGGTTTTCAAGGTTGTATTCGTTGGGTGTTTGTTTGGGTTGGACTCGCTGGTGAAGTCGCGGGCCGCCCCGTGAGGAGACGGCCCGCGCGTTTCACGAGCGTTAGTTGGCCAGGGCCGTCTTCACCCGGCTCTCTTGCTGAGCGGCGTCGGCCTGCGCCTTGACGGCGGCTCCGACGGGTTTCACGTCGATGGTCACTTTGATGATCTTCCCCGTGAAGGAGTTGTCGCGTTCCTTGTAGTCCGTCGTGACGGGGGTGGCGTCGTCCATCCCAACGCCGGCCGTCTCGTCCGCCGAGAAGATGGCCATCTGCGTGCGCTCGATGCGTCCGCTGGCGACCTTCTCGCCGTTGACGAGGATCGTGGCCAGGCCGCCCTGGCCAGCCCCGCCGCCGTCGTAATCGAAGTTCATGCGGATGGTCGCCTTCCCAGCGGCGAGTGCCGTGGGGGCCGCGACTTTGTATTCCTGAAGTCCGAGGAAGTTATAGCAATAGGTCGGCTTTCCGTCCTTGAGGTAGAGGCTCCAGCCGCCGAAGCGCCCGGCCTGGGCGATGACCACGCCATTCGCCCCGCCCGCGGGAATCTCCACGTCGGCGGTGATCGAGCAGGAGCGGTTCTTCAGGTTGAGGAAGACGTTTTCGCTCATGCCGCCCATGCCCTCGGAGAGGGTGAGCGAAGTGCGGTCCCCCATCAAGTCCGGCCGCCCCGCCGTTGAGGCGACAAGGCGTTCGAGCAGGCGGTCATCGATGGGCAGCACGCGATACTTGCTCGCGTCCTTCATGAAGATGTCCTGCAGTTCCTTGAGCTTCGCCGGATGGGCCGCGGCCAGGTCGTTCGCGAGGCTGAAGTCCTTGGTCGTGTCGTAGAGTTCCCACTTGTCCTCCGTCAGCTTTTGCCGGGGGACTTTCTCCCACGGTGCCCGGTGGACGGTGCCGGCAAACCAGCCGTCGTGATAGATGGCGCGGTTGCCGAAGATCTCGAAATACTGGGTCGTGTGCGTGCTCTTTGCGTCGGGCTTGTCGAAGGAGTAGAGCATGCTCCCGCCTTCGATGGGCGATTGGACGGTGCCGTTGACGCTCTTGGGCTCAGGGAGGCTGGCGGCTTCGAGGACGGTGGGAGCGACGTCAATGACGTGATGCCACTGCGCGCGAATTTCGTTCGTGGCTTTGATGCCCTTGGGCCAGGAGACGATCATGCCATTGCGCGTGCCGCCATAGTTGGAGGGCATCTGCTTGGTCCACATGAAGGGCGTATCGCCCGCGACGGCCCAGCCGGCGGCCATGTGCGGGTAAGTCGTCGGCCCACCCCACTCGTCGTAGTGCTTGAGCATCTCCTGCACGGTCTCTTGCACGTTGTTGAAGTAAGTCATCTCGCTGAACATGCCGCTCATGCCGCCCTCGGCGCTGGTGCCATTGTCGCCGATGATGTAGAAGATCAGTGTGTTGTCGAGTTGGCCGGTCGCGCCGACCGCATCGAACAGGCGGCCGATCTCGTTGTCTGCGTATTCCCCGAAGGCGGAATAGACCTCCATCTGGCGGGCAAAAAGCTTCTTCTCGTCGGCGCCCAGCGTGTCCCAATCCTTGATGTCCGCAGGCTTGTTGGCGAGCTTCGTGCCTTTGGGCACCACGCCCAGTTCGATCTGCCGGGCCAGCGTTTCCTCGCGCAGCTTGTCCCAGCCTTGGTCAAAGCGACCCTTGTTCTTCGCGATCCAATCCTTCGGCACATGATGCGGCGCGTGCGTGGCCCCCGGTGCGAAATACATGAAGAAGGGCTTGTCCGGGGTGAGCGACTTCTGGAACTTCATCCAGGAAATCGCCTGGTCGGTCATGTCCGTCATGAAGTTATAGCCGGGGTGGCGCGGCGTGGGGATGCGGGCCATGCCGTCATAGAGTGTGGGATTCCACTGGTCGGTTTCGCCGCCGAAGAAGCCGTAGAACTTGTCGAAGCCCGAGCGCGTCGGCCAGCGGTCGGTCGGTCCGGAGACGCTGACTTCCCAAGGTGCCGTCTCGTGGTTCTTGCCGAAGAAGGCGGTGCTGTAGCCATTCAGGCGCAGGATCTCGGCGAACGGCGCGACGCTGTTGGGCCGCTGCCCCGTGTTGCCCGGAAAGCCCGTGGCGGTTTCGGTGATGCTGCCCATGTGGTTCATGTGGTGATTGCGGCCCGAGAGCAGAGCCGTCCGCGTGGGTGAGCAGAGTGCGGTGGTGTGAAATTGGTTGTAGCGCAGCCCTTGCTTGGCCAGGCGTTCAGCCGCTGGCATGCGCACCGGCCCACCAAAGGCGCTCGGCATGCCAAAGCCCATGTCGTCCACGAGCACGATGAGCACATTCGGCGCGCTGACCGGAGCCTTGATC
>CAIQUL010000164.1 GCA_903874975.1 uncultured Chthoniobacter sp.
TCCGCTCTCTACAAAGGTGATCTCAAGGTGCTGCTGGCCAGCAATCCGCTCGACGAGCAGGTCACCCTGCGCCACAGCGGCGACTACGCCGGCCACCCGGAGTTGTATGAATTCCAGTGGCGCTACGGCTACCCGACCAACGGCACCAACCCGACGATCACTTCCGACAGCATCAAGATCGCATCGGGCACCAGCACCTGGCTCAAGCCCAGTGGCACCTTGGGCGGATCCATCCTCGTCGGTGGCTCGGTGACCGCCACGATCAGCTCACCGGCGGTGCTGATGGGCGACACTTATTTCACGATGAACTACCGCCTCAAGGTCGATGGTCAAGGGGCCGGTGCGGGTTGGTCCGGCTGGACATCGCCCGTCTTGGTCGAGGGCTGGATCAAGCGCGTGCTCGCCAAGATCACGCCGTTCAACCAGCGCATGAGCGACCTCTATAACAGTGAGATCAATACCGACGTCTCGATGCTCACCCAGGCCGGCAAACGCTGGGAGGGCGACGTCGCGCTCAATCTGGAAAACATCAACGACGTCGGCTTGATCGAGATTTACGAAACCGTGCTCAACCGCGGCAAGAACTTCACCATCGGCGCGGGCATCGACTTTTCCTCAGCCAACAACGGGCTGATTCTGGCGGCCGGTTATCTCAATGACCTTTACACCATCCTCGGCAACGAGGCCTACGCCGACGCGGCGAATCCGACGATCTCGATCGACGATGCCAGTTCCAGCACCGAAGTGAACACCAGTCGCTTCTCGTTCGAGGGCCAAGTGGCCAGCTCGCTGGAGGAAGAGCTGGCATTGCTCAAGGGGCGCGATGATTCGGTCAATCCGGGCGTGGGCACAGCTCCGGCCTACCACCGCCTGTGGTGGAACTATACCCGCGGCATCAACAGCGGCGAGGTGCTCTACGCCACCAACTACAACATCAAGGAAAAAACCGGCAGCAGCACGGCCAACGGCGTGGTCGATGCAGCGGATGCCCAGCGGATGTTCCCGCAGGGCCACGGCGATGCCTACGGTCACTACCTGACCGCTTTGAAAGGGTATTACAAACTGCTCGAACACCCCTACTTCACTTGGCAGACCTCGGCGGAGGATGTCACGGTGCTCGGCCAGTCGGTGCAGATCGACTACAAGGACGAGCGGAAATTTGCGGCGGCCGCGGCCAACGCCGCCAGCAGCGCCCGCCAGATCGTGGCGCTGGTGCACCGCCAAAACTACCAGGACGATCCGGCCAGCGGCTGGAGTCAGTTCCGCGATGGCAAGGTCAACGCAAGCACCGGCGTGACCCGCCACCAGGCGCTCGACGAGTGGGTCTCGCGCAGCGCGCAGGGCAGTTATGTGAACTGGATTTCAGCCAACACCCTGCTGCCCGACAAGGACACCGATCCGAACCACAGCGGCGTGCAGATCATCGACCGCAGCACCGTGCCGGAGCTCAACCAACTCGCCAGTGCGGGCAACGACTTCCAAGGCACGATCGACAGCGCCAACGCCCACCTCAATCCGCTCGGCCTGAGCCCGGGGGCGATCGCCTTTGATATCTCGCCGACAGAGCTGAAAGCTGGCAAGGCCCACTTCGAGCAGATCTACGAGCGCGCGCTGCGGGCGACGCTCAATGCCAAGGGCGCCTTCAACCAAGCGGCCCGGATGTCGCGCTTGCTGCGCAACCA
>CAIQUL010000165.1 GCA_903874975.1 uncultured Chthoniobacter sp.
CGCTGGTAACGGGCCATGTCGTATGGCTTTCTCCACCACTCTCGCACGAGCGGGCGGGAATAGTCTTGGCCGGAAAAGTCCGCGAGTTCATCTGCCTGCCCGAACAGGAATAGGCTTTCATTGGTTTGAGCCTCCCGCCGGACGATTGACGCGGATGAGTTGGCCGCGCATTTCACCCGCGGCGATGAGCGCGGCGATGAGCGCGGCGTGGATGCGTCGGGCCTGGCCGGGAAAGTCGATGTCCATGGTGCAGGCGCACGATGCCGCCGTGGCCGGGTTGAGCACGGTGGAGGCGAAAGAAGTCTTTGCGGTTCAGGGTGAGCAGGACGCGATTTTCGCCACTGGCGTAGCGAAGGACTTCGTCATCCGGCCAAGCTTGCCCGGCGTGTCCGGTTTCCAAAACGGTGGTGACATCGCAGCCGAGTCGCCGGAGTTCCTCGACGACGGGCAGAGGGAAGTTTTCGTTGGAGCAGAGCCGCAACACACCCGGTCAGTCCGCTTCGTTTTCGGCGATGGCGCGTGCGATTTCCGGGCGATGGGCGCGGTGGTAGGCCCAGGCGTTGGCGAGGTCTTCGGCGTGGAGCGTGGGATAGCTGCGGAGAAGATCGGCTTCGCTGAGGCCAAGCTCGCGGGCGCGGGCGAGTGTCCAGACCGGAATGCGCGTGCGGCTGATGCAGGCTTCGCCCCCGCAGACGGCGGGGTCGCTGTCCACGCCGGGGAAGCTCTGGCCAAGGTCGCGCGCCACGATTTGCAGCAGGGCCGCTTTTTCACCCGGCGTCATGGCGGGCAGGAGCGCTTCGGCGTCGGCGAGAAGTGGCGTCGGCATACGCTGCGGAAAATAGCGACGCTTCAGCCGGTGGCGAAGGTTTTGTCACGTCTTGTGACGTGGACGCCGTTTTGCCACAGGCTCCACGCGCTTTGCCTCCGGCTCCCTCACGTTCACCCCTCGCCGTCCGGTTGATTTCCCCAGCCGTCCCGCTAGTTTCGCCGCCGTGATGCACCTGCCGAATCACCGACTTACGCCGCTCCGCGAATTCTCCGGGCACGCTTTCGTGCGCCGGATTCGCGGAGCCTTTCTCGCGTAACTGCCGGCTCGCGCTGCTTCGGGCGGAAGCGCAGGCTGGCTTTCCCAAAGTCCCGCCCATCCCTTTCCTCATCATGTTTTCCAACCCATCCTCGAAATACCGCGCCTACCCGCCGATCCATCTGCCGGATCGCCAGTGGCCCAGCCGCACGCTGACCCGCGCCCCGATTTGGTGCTCCGTGGATTTGCGCGACGGCAACCAGGCGCTCGCCGTGCCGATGAATGTCTCGCAAAAACTCGAGCTGTTCGACGCGCTGGTGCGCTGCGGTTTCAAGGAAATCGAAGTCGGCTTTCCGTCGGCCTCGAACACCGAATTCGAGTTCAACCGCCGGCTGATCGAAGAGGGTCGCATCCCGGACGACGTGACCATCCAGTGCCTCGTGCAGGCGCGCGAGGATTTGATCGAGAAGACCGTGCAATCGCTCATCGGGGCGAAGCGCGTGATCATCCACCTCTACAACTCCACCTCGCCCGCGCAGCGCCGCGTGGTTTTTGGAAAAACGAAAGCCGAGATCGTGGCGATCGCCGTCCAGGGCGCGCAATGGATCAAGGACCGCCTGCCGCGCCTCGCCGGCACGGACGTGCGGCTGCAGTATTCGCCGGAGAGTTTTTCTGCGACCGAGGTCGAGTTTGCCAAAGAGATTTCCGAAGCCGTGATGGATGTGTGGCAGCCGACGCCGGAGCGGAAGATGATCCTGAACCTGCCCGACACCGTGGAGGTGGCGATGCCCAATGTTTATGCCGACCAGATCGAGTGGATGAGCCGCAATTTGAAGAATCGCGACTCGGTCATCATCAGCCTGCACACGCACAACGACCGCGGCACCGGCGTCGCCGCCACCGAGCTGGGCCTGCTCGCCGGCGCCGAGCGCGTGGAGGGCACGCTCTTTGGCAACGGCGAGCGCACCGGCAACCTCGACATCGTGATCGTGGCCATGAACTGCTTCATGCACGGCCTCGCGCCGAACCTCGATTTTTCGCGGCTGAACGACCTCGTGCAAATCTACGAGCGCTGCACCGGTATGACCGTCCCGGCGCGGCAACCCTACGCGGGCGAGTTGGTCTTCACGGCGTTCTCCGGGTCGCATCAGGACGCGATCAAAAAGGGGCTCGCCGAGTGGGAGACCCGTGCAGGGGACCATTGGGATGTGCCGTATCTGACGATCGACCCGCGCGACCTCGGCCGGGAGTATCGCGAGGTCATCCGCGTGAACAGCCAGAGCGGCAAAGGCGGCGTGGCGTATCTGCTCGAAAGCGAGTTCGGCATTGAGTTGCCGAAGGATCTCCAGCGCGAGTTCGGACCGCTCGCCAACGATGCCGTGGACCGCCTCGGCCGGGAGGTCAGCGGCACCGAGCTGAAGGCGATGTTCTGGCGCGAATACCTCGAGCGCGCCGAGCCGTGGCAGCTCATCCACTTTCACGCCGACGGCTCGGCGGGCGTCTTCTCCTGCCGCGCCTCGGCGCGTCGCGACGGAGCCGAGGTGGCGCTCACCGGCACG
Source organism: uncultured Chthoniobacter sp. (assembly GCA_903874975.1). Classification (GTDB taxonomy): domain Bacteria; phylum Verrucomicrobiota; class Verrucomicrobiia; order Chthoniobacterales; family Chthoniobacteraceae; genus Chthoniobacter. The sequence continues at coordinate 2,584 of CAIQUL010000165.1, forward strand.
GGCAACGGACCCATCGCCGCGTTCGTCCACGCGCTGCACGAAAGCGGCGCGCCGCGTTTCGAGATCGCCGATTTCAAACAGCACGCGCTCAGCTCCGGCACCGAGGCCAGCGCCATCGCCTACATCCAGATCCGGCTCCCCGACGGCAAGACCAAGTGGGGTGCCGGCGTGGACACGAACATCGAACTCGCGCCCATCAAAGCCGTGCTCAGCGCGGTGAACCGCGCGCTGACGTGACGGCGCGCTGACGCGCGAGCCATTCGTGATACGTCAGCGGTTCGCGGTCGGCGCTCGCGCGGCTGACTAGTTCGCGGATTTGCCGCCAGATCTGTGGGTGCCGGAGATCGACGGGGTGGATGGAAATGCGCAGCAGCGGATTCGCGGCGAGCCGACGGAAGAGCAGCGCATTCCACGCGCGGCTGACCTGCCGCCGCCACGCGCTGCGCACGCTCCAGACGAGCGATTGCGACGGCCACACGCGCGACGTTTGCAACTCCGCGACGCTCCCGAGCCGCGTCGTATATTCGCAGCCCAGCTCCCGCAGCGCCGCCTCCGCCTCCGCACTCAGCAACCACGCCGGAGCGATGAACCCCGCCGGCTCCACGCCAAGCTGGCGAAAATCCTCGCGCGCCTTGCTCACCAGCGCCGCCGCCGCCGGGCGGTCGAGGTCGTAAAACTCGCCTTCATCCGCCGTGTAAATCCGCGTCGTCCATTTCGCGCTCACGCTTTCGCCCTCCCGCCGCGCCCGCTGATGGTAGTAGCCGTGCATGACCAATTCGTGCTCCGCCGCGGCCTGCGCCCGCAGCCACGCGGCACAATCCGCGTCGGCGAGAAAATGCCCGCGGTGATGATGATCCGGGATGACGAGCAGCGAGCAGCGTGGCACGCCGAGCGCCGCCAACTGCCCGAGAATTTCCGCACACTCCGCGCGCGTCCGCGGCGAGACATCGTGGAGCGAGACCACCAGCGCCCGGTTTCCGGCGATGGGCGGCGGTGGGGAAAGCGGTGCGGAGTTCACGAGCGCCGACCGTCGCAAAAAAGCACCGCCACATCCATCCCGTTCGCGCGCCGGAAAAAACGGCGTGGCGTCCTACGAATGCCGCAAAATGTCTTCCTTCTCCACACCCTTGGCCGTCGCGACGGCCCGCAGAATCGCGTTCAGGGTTCCGACGCGCAGCGGGGCATGGTCGGGAATGGAAATCCGGTGCTGGCGGGGCTCGCTGGTTTCGAGAATGACGTGGCTGCCCTCCTGATTCACGCGGCGATAGCCGAAATGCCTGCCGAGCAGCTTGACCAACTCCGCCCCGCTCAGATCCCGCGGCAGCTTCATGCCACGGCCAGCACTTCGTCACGCACCAGATGCAGACGAATGGCCGTGGGCTTGGGTTGATCGAAAAAATACGCGCTCACGGCTTCCTGAACGTTCGCGCGCATTTCGTCCCACGTATCGCCCTGGGTGAAAATGTCCTGCGAAAGACACTCGGCGACGAACCCTCCATCAGCTTCCTGAGTGATGCTGAAAACGATTTCCATGTCCGCAAGGTGGCAGAGAGACGCGGAGGAAACAAGCGGGCCCTTTGACCGCCATCGGGCGGGGTAGGGCGGTCGGGTTCACGGGCCGCTCCACTGGCTCTGCCGATCCGCACCTCTCCAGGCAGCTCAGCTTCCCGTCAAAAAAGTTGGTTCTACTCCTCGCATTCACGATCGAGAAGGTGAGGGAGGCGCGGCGGTTCGCCCCGGTGGATAGCGTGGCTCCGTCCGCGCCCGTTCGCGCGCCGCCTTGCGCCGAACACGGAGAGGGAATCTGCTGCGCCGTGATGCGCCCGTCCGCCGTCTGGCCGGGGAGCTGGGTGAAAACCCCGATGCGCCGCTCGCGCTGGCCGGGAAGGTTTCGAGCGATCTGCTCGCCACTATCCGCGAACATCCCACCGAGGTCGCCGAACTCCTGCGCGCGGTGCACGGCCTGTCCGCCAAACGCGTCTCCCCCTTCTCCCGCCAGATCCGCGACCGCGACTGGTGAGCAGCGGTCCGTCTCCGCCAGCTACTCGCCTGCCTGCGAAAGGATGAAGTTTTCGATGTCGGCGCGGATGAAGAAACGCGCTTCGCTCCGCAGCTTCCGCATTTCCTCCCGCACCGATGGCAACTGCCCGGAGAATTTCGCGTGCAGCAGTTCACCGAGCACGCCCGCCACTTTGAGATGACGGTCGCGCGCCGCGATGCGTCCGCGGCGCTCATCAATCAGCAGCACATCCGCCGTGGCGCCGCCGCCAGCGCGATCGCTTCCGCCTCGCCGGCATCCAAGGTCCCCCGCAGTTCTCCGAGCGCACTCGGGGCCGGAACCGATTCCACGACCAGCCATCCCTCATGGAAAGCCGCGTCGGTCGTCTCACGCGCCGCGACATGACTGAGCGCACGGAGTTCGCGTGCGACTTCGGGCGGCACGGTCACCCGCCCATACCGCTGCCGCAGGAACGACAGCCGTCCGATGATCGCGAGATTGGAAATCGGCGACGTATTACTGACCACGCGCATGCGCCAAATCCTCGGTCGCTTCCGTGATCGTGTAGTCGCGCGCAATGTCGCGCTCGGCCAGTTCGACCGCGAAAGCGAAGTGATCCAGCCCCGCCATGCGCGCCGCCTGGCCGAGGGTCAGCCAGCCACGGGCATAGTAGCGGCAGGCCAGCTCGATCTGCATGTGCCGCTCGCGCTCGCCCGGCCCAAGCGGCAGCATCCGCAGCGATTCTTCGTCTAGCTCCAGCGTGATGGACATGCGGGGAGCATAACCGGAACGCCACTGCTGACAAGACCGCCGGACCAGCGAGCGTGGTTCTTCCACCCAGTTCGGCTCCAATGGCCGGCCTCGGGTGGCCGGGTTCACGCGCCGCCGCACTCGAAATGAGCGAAATTCTAGAGCTGACCCCACCGCCGCACCGCCGCACCGCGGCTACTCCTTGAAATCCGTGTCCGGCTTTTCGAGGTCGATCCGGGGAGTTTGGTGAAAACCCCGATGCGCTGCTGGCTCTGACCGTGGTGGCGACTGGTGACCCGCCCGAAGAGATCGGCACTGGACGGCACTTATACCATGTATCATCCTCCCCTCCGATGACTGTCTGTTTTGTCGAGCTGGAGGCTTTCACCGAGGAAGTGCTGCGCGTCGCCGATGAGGAGACGCTGCGGCAGTTTGAGGCGTAGCTGGCTGCCCACCCGGCAGCCGGGGATTTGATCCGGCATTCGGGCGGGCTGCGCAAAGCGCGCATGAAGCTGCCGGGGCGGGGCCGGAGTTCCGGGGCGCGCGTGATTTACCTCTGGTTGCCGGAGGCGCGGCGCTTCGTGCTCTTCCTGCTCTACACCAAGGCGAAACAGACGGACATCCCGCCCGCACTGCTCGTCCGATTGCGAGCGGCAGTCGAAACCATCAAAGCCAGCTACAACCGATGAAAACCAAAACCAAGAACCCCGAAATCACCTTCGATGCCGAAGCGCTCGTCGCCCGCGTCGAAGGCTTCGCCGCCGGACGTCAACCGGCGCGCGAACGCACGCTGAAACTGCCTCCACCGGTCAAGCCGATCCCCGCGAAGCAAATCCGCGCCATCCGTCTGGGCCTCGGCTGCACGCAAACCGAATTCGCCGTGCTGCTCAATGTCCCGACCGTCACCGCCATCTCGTGGGAAAACGGCACGCGCAAACCCAGCGGCGCCGCCTTGCGCCTGCTCGCCGTGGCCCGGAATCACCCGGAAGCACTGCATGCGGCGTAGTAGCGTGGGGTGGTAGGGTCCACGCGCCGCCGCACTGGCTCCAGGCAAGTCCCGCCCCGCACCACGAAGCTCAGCTTCCCCGCGCAAATCCGGCGAGTGGAAGGTGGAAGGGGTCAGAGCTTACTTTCGTCAACAGGAAGAGAGGGCCAGCCTTTGAATCTCGCTGTCTTTTTGCTCCTCAAGCGTAAGCGAGCTTTGCCACGCGGTTCGGGGATGGGGTGGCCGAATTCGCGGGCGGTTTCCAGCCATTGCCCGATGACGAGTTGGGCGCGGCTGTTTTCCGCGCGGCGTGCTACTCCTTGAAATCCGTGTCCGGCTTTTCCAGGTCGATCTCCTTGATCCACGCGTGGCGATAGCGCACGTCGTGGCCCTCGCACTGGAGCTTCAGCCCGCCGGGTTTGTCGGTGATCCCTTTGCCGCCGGCGTTGCCGCCATCGAGCCCGGAGTTCGGACCGCCCCAGACCTGGTTGATGGTCACGTTGGTGTGGATTTTCTGGCCGTTGAAATACATCGAGACCAGCGGCTTCTCGACCATCTTGCCGTCGGCAAACCGCGCGGCGCGGAACACGATGTCGTAGGCGTTCCATTTCCCCACGCCGTGGTAGGCCTCGGGCTTCGGGTTCGCGACTTCGTTGATCACCGCGGCCAGGCCGTGCTTGCCTTTGTCGCCGTCGAGCACCTGGATCTCGTAGCGGTTCTGCAAATACACGCCGCTGTTCCCGCGCGGCTTCATGACGAGAAACTCGATGTGCAGCCGGAAATCGCGGTACTCCTTTTTCGTCACGATGTCCGCCGTGCCAAACTTCCCGCCCGCCGCCACGGGGTCGTCGGTCATGACCGCCGTGCCTTTGTCCACCGGGTCGTCCACGATCTTCCACTTGATCGGCAGCGCGGACTTGAAGCCCGGCCCTTCCCAGTAAATCCACTTCTCATCGAGCATCGCCCGCGTGCCGTCGATGATGACCTCCGCGCCGTCGAGCGGCTTCGCGCCGAGCCCGACCTCAGCCGAGGCGGTGTGGGTCAGCACGGTGAAAACGAGCGGGAGCAGGAACAGCGGGGAGTTTTTCATAAGCAGTGTGCCGCCGAGGCTGGCA
>CAIQUL010000166.1 GCA_903874975.1 uncultured Chthoniobacter sp.
ATTTTGCCACGCCCTGAAAACCGGCGCAACGGACGATGACGGAGATCGGAGCGGCCATGATTTTCGGACCGCCGGAGCGGCCTTCGAGATACGTGCCGCCCGGCCCGACCAACGCGATGTCATAAACTCCAGTCGTTTTCCTACATCGCAGACGCGGTTTCCGTGGCCTGCGGCTCCTGGATGTTGATGACCCGGGCGGGGTTGCCGACCACGGTGGCGTAGTCCGGCACGTCGCGCAGGACCACGGCCCCGGCCCCGATGGTAGACCAGCGCCCGATTTTCACCTGCGGGATGACCACCGCCCCGGCCCCGATGTGCGTGCCTTCGCCGACTTCCACGTGGCCGCAGAGGGTGGCGTTCGGCGAGACGTGGACGAAGTCGCCGAGCAGGTTGTCGTGGTCGATACTGGCGGCGGTATTGATGAGGACATGCCGCCCGACGCGGCTGCCGGCCTGGAGGACGGAGCCGTGCAGGATCATCGAACCGCCGCCGATGGGCACGCCCGACGCGATGATGGCGCTGGGGTGGATGGCCGTGCCGAAGCTGGCGTCGATGAGCGCCGCCAGTTCCGCGCGCCGACCGTTGTGCCCGATGGTGATGATCATGGGCGCGTCGAGTTTCGGAAAAGCGCCGCCGAGCAACTGCACGCCGTCGCGCACCTCCATGATCCGCAGTTTGGCGTTGGGCGGATTGTCGTCAAAGACGCCGGCGACGCGCACCCCGCGGCTGGTGAGGATGCCGGCGACCACTTTGGCGTGGCCGCCCGCACCGTAGAGATACATGTGGGTCGGGCTTTCCATGAAAGCGTCAGGCAGAGGCGGCGCCGGCGAGAGTGTGCGGCAGCGGCTCCGCGGCTGGCGGAATCGGCGGCGCGGGAGTGGTCGGCGGCTGGGTAAATGGCCGGTACTCCGGCACGATCACGGCGAGCAGTTCGCGCAGGATTTCGGGGTGGTAAAGGCCGTCGTTTAGGGCGTCGGTGAGGGTTGCCAGATGGGCGTTGATGTCGCCCTTCGGCAACGGCGGTGCGACCAGCCGGGAGATTTTCGGATGATCCGTGCCGGTGATCTCTTCGTTGCCCTGGCTGAGTTCCTCGTAGAGCTTTTCGCCGGGGCGCAGGCCGGTGAAAACGATCTCGATGTCGGTGTGCGGAGTGAAGCCGCTGAGCGTGATCATCTGCGTCGCGAGATCCAAAATTTTCACCGGTGCGCCCATGTCGAGGATGTGAATCTCACCGGTCTGGGCAAAGGCGGCGCTTTGCAAAACGAGCGTGACGGCCTCCGGGATCGTCATGAAATACCGCGTGATCTCCGGGTGGGTGATGGTGACGGGGCCGCCCTCGGCGATCTGGCGGGTGAAGGTGGGTACGACGCTGCCGGAGGAGCCGAGCACATTGCCGAAGCGCACGGCCTGGAACTTCGTGCCGGACTGGCCGGCGGCGAGCGCCTGGAGGTGCAGCTCGGCGACGCGCTTGGTCGCGCCCATGACGTTGGTGGGATTGACCGCCTTGTCCGTGGAGATGAGGACGAAATGATCGACGTGATTTTCGACCGCGAGGTCGGCGAGCAGCGCGGTGCCGAAGATGTTGTTGCGGATGGCCTCCTCGGGCTGGTGCTCCATCAACGGCACGTGCTTGTGCGCCGCGGCGTGGAAGACGACCTCCGGCTGGAACCGGCGGAAGATTTCCCGCATCCGGTCCGGGCGGGTGATGTCGCCGATGAGCGGCTCCACGACGTCGCCCTCGACGAGGGCGCGGAGTTCCTGCTCGATGAGGAAAAGCTGCGGCTCGGAGCGCTCCACGAGCAGGAGTTTCTTTGGGCCGAAGGTCAGGATTTGCCGGCAAAGTTCGCTGCCGATGCTGCCGCCTGCGCCAGTGACCATGACGGTGCGCCCGCGCAGGCTGCGCCACACGCGTCCCATTTCGATCTGCACCGGCGCGCGCCCGAGCAGGTCCTGAATCTCGACGGGGCGAAGCACGGAGACGCTGACCCGGCCCGTGGCCAATTGATCAAGCGAAGGCACGGTGCGGCACCGCAGGCCCGCCTCCTGAATCAGGTGCACGACTTCGCGCGTCCTTTTCGGCGTCGCGGAGGGCATGGCGATGATCAGTTCATCGAGACGCAGGCCGTGGCTCAGCTCGGCGATGCGCCCCGGGTCGCCGACCACGGGGATGCCGTGGACGCGCGAGCGCGTGTGGCGGAGGTCGTCGAAGAACGCCACCGGACGAAGGCCGAGCCAGGGTTTGGCGAGCAGATCCTTGGCGAGCGCCGCCCCGGTGTCGCCGGCTCCCACGATGCCCACGCGCCGCGCTTTGCGCCCGCTGCCCTCGTGTGAGCCCAAGCCCAGCCGGCGTCCATAGCGAAAGAGGTAACGGGTGGCCGCGAGCGCCGTGAAGCTGAGCACCGAGCCCATGAGGATGACGCCGCGCGGAGGGGCCAGATTGAGCTGACCGAAGCACCAGAACACCCCGATCGCCAGCGAGCCGGCGGTGCAGGCGGCGGCCAGCCGTTTCACATCGGGCGTGCTGAAATAGGTGAGCAGCCCATCGAACTGGTGGAAGCAGAACAGCGCGAAAAGGTGCGTCAGCACGGTCATCGCACCGATCGAGAGCAGCCTCGTGGTGCGCAGCGGCGGCACGTTGAAATCGAAACGAAGCTGGTAGGCCAGCCACAGGCAGACCACCAAAACCGTGCCGTAGGTGGCGACGAGAAACAGGAAGCGCAGGAGCGGGACGCGCCAGAGGAGGCGCAGAATCGGGCGGACGAGGATCCTGGTCATGGGACGAGGGGGGTGGATTTCTTCGGGACACTCAGGACGAGTTCGCAGACGCGCTCGTGATCTTCCGGGGCGAGATTGGAGCCGCTCGGGAGGCATAGGCCCAAATCGAATATTGATTCCACAAACGCGCCGCCGCGCACCCGGCAATCGGCGAAAACCGGCTGCAGGTGGAGCGGTTTCCAGACCGGGCGCGACTCGATGTTTTCTGCCTCCAAGGCGAGCCGCACATCCTCGCGGCTCGCGCCAAATTCGGCGGGGTCGATGGTGATGCAGGTCAGCCAGTAGTTTGGCTCGCCGTAGGCGGCGATGGGCATGAAGCGAATGCCGGGGACGCCCCGGAACGCCGCCTGATACCGCTCGAAGTTGCTCCGGCGCGCGGCGATCCGCTGCGGGAGGACGCGAAGCTGGCCGCGGCCGATCCCGGCGAGGACATTGCTCATGCGATAGTTGAAACCGATCACGGAATGCTGGTAGTGCGGCGCGGGATCGCGCGCCTGGGTGGCGAGAAAGCGGGCGCGGGCGATCATCTCGGCGTCGTTCGCCACGAGCATGCCGCCGCCGGAGGTGGTGATGATCTTGTTGCCGTTGAAGGAAAAAATCGCGCACCGCCCCTGCGTGCCGACGCGGCGTCCCTTGTAGGTCGCGCCGAGCGCCTCCGCGGAATCCTGAATCAGCGGCACGTCGAACTCCGCGCACGCCGCCACGATCGGGTCGTAGTCCGCGCTCTGGCCATAAAGGTCCACGACGATGACCGCGCGCGGCAGTTTTCCCCGCGCCGCGCAGGCCTGGAGTTCCTCGCGGAGCAGCGCCGGGTCCATGTTCCAGCTCGTGCTTTCCGAGTCGATGAAAACGGGCGTCGCGCCCTCGTAGGCGATCGGGTTCGCGCTCGCGCTGAAGGTGAACGACGAGCAGATCACCTCATCGCCCCGCTGCACGCCGAGCAGGCGCAGCGCGAGATGCAGCGCCGCCGTGCCCGCCGACAGCGCCGCCGCGTGACCCGCCCCGGTAAAGGCCGCGAGTTCCTTTTCAAAGGCGTCCACGTGCGGCCCGAGCGGCGCGATCCAGTTCGCGGCAAAAGCCTCCTTGACCAGTTCCAGTTCCTCCCCGCCCATGTGCGGCGGCGAGAGATAGATGCGCGGTTCCGTTCGGGTGCTCATAAACGTCTTGGTCAGTGGGGCAGCGCTATGGTCGCGGCTCCGGTGTCGGCTACCGGCGAGGACACGGGACGGCGGTAGAGGGGGAAAAAATCCGACGCCACCGGCTCCGCGCCAAGTTGCCGGTCCGCCTCCTGGTGGGCCTCGCAGAGTTCGCGGTAAACCTCGGGGACCACGACCCAGCGCCAGGTGCCAAAGTCATGCCGGCTCTTGGAGAAACCCGCCTTGAAATGAAAGAGCGAGTCTTCCTCCGATCCGACGCCTCCGCCCAGATGAAAGAAGCGCGCACCCTGTTCTCCCGCCCACTGCCGGACGGTGTCGAAGATCAATCCCATGGGGGAGAGGTGCAGAAACTCGCTGCGCGTTCCGCCCAGATGATACTGCACGATCCCGTCGCAGAGCGTGACGAGGGCTCCGGCGACTACCTGGCCTTCCACCGACACCACGAACAACTGCAGCTTCGATCCCAACCCGTCCACGAGTGCGGTGAAATAATCCTCGCCGAAAAAATAGGCATCGCACGCGTTCACCCGCCGCATCGTCTCGTGATAGATGCTGACAAATTCGCCGAGGTGCTGCGGGGCTTCGCCGCGAGTGCAGACCGCGCCTTCCCGCCGGAGCTTGTTGATGCGGGTGCGCTGCGAACCACGAAACTGGGCGCGCTGCTCGTCCGCGGGCAGCGTGAGATCGATCGAGACTGTGGGGCCCTTCCGCGGGCACTCGCCCAGGCCGGCGAGAAATCCACGCTGCGGGATCAGCGGATGCAGCCGCGAAAATACCGTGACGACGCGCTGCTGCGCCAGCGCCGCGGTCAGGGCCTCCTGAAAGTTGCGCACCACCGCGGCGGGCAATTCCACCTGCGAGGCCACGGGTCCCGCATAGCCATACACGCAGGTTGCATCGCTCCACCCGGCCCCCGCAGCACCACCGGGCAGACCGGTCAGGGGGCGCAGCAGCAGTGGCAGCGCGATGGTGTGGCCGCCTTCCTCATGGACAAAGAGGTGCGCCCGGCCTTCGCCCCGTTCCTCGGCGAGCCGGTGATAGAAGGGCAGATGATAGAAATCGTGCTGCGCCGCCTGCGCCAACACGTCCATCCACTGATCTTCTTCGTTCGTGCGAAGCACCACGCACCGCCGCTCCCCGCGTTGCGTGGTTTCTGCTCCTGCACCAGTCCCGATGAGCTGACTCAAGGCATTTCCTCCAGCGCACTGATCTCCTCGTTGCCCATGAAAGCATCCGCGGTCGCGCGGCCCGGCTGGTTGACTCCCTCGCGTTTGAAGACCTTCCAAAAAGTCACCGCGAGAATTTTCAAATCGAGCCGGAGCGACTGGTGATCCACGTACCACACATCGAGCGCCAGCCTGCGCGGCCAGCTCGCGGCGTTGCGGCCATTGATCTGCGCCCAGCCGGTGATCCCAGGAAGCGCGTCGTGGCGGCGGCTCTGCTCCTGCGAGTAGCGCGGCAGGTATTCCATCATCAGGGGACGCGGCCCCACGAGGGACATTTCACCGCGCAGGACGTTCCAGAGCTGGGGCAGTTCATCGAGGCTCGTCTTGCGGAGCAATTGACCGAGCGCGGTCAGCCGCGCGGCATCGGGCTTCGGCCGGCCGGCGGTATCGGTGCAGTCGATCATGGTGCGGAATTTAACGAGGATGAACGGCTCTCCGTGCAGACCGGGCCGGCGCTGGCGGAAAAGCACCGGGCGGCCCAACCCGAGCGCGATCACCACGGCGACAACAACCATGACCGGCGCGAGCAAAACCAGCGCCGGCACCGCCAGCGCAAGGTCGAACAGCCGCTTTCCGCGGTAGTCGTTCCTTGTCATCGCGTGGAAAGTTTCCGGTTCATGGATCAGGGTTCATTCCGTCCGGCACTGGCGACGATGCGGCGGGCCAGCGAACTGGCGGCGTAGCCTGTGCCCGAGACGAAGCGATTTACCGGGCCGAAGGAGCGGGCCGCGGGCGCTCCCACGAAATGCAATCCTGGCACCGACGATTCGAGTCCGGCGCGCAACTCCGGATAGCCATCCGCGACGTGCAGCGCCTTGAGCAGGTCGGGCGCGAAAAAGCTGTGGCGGGTGACGTCCACGCGATATCCGGTCGCCAGCATCACATGGTCCACGCGGCGCGCGCTGCCGTCGTCGATCTGGAGCGCGACCTTGTCGGTCCCGGCACCGGTGGCGGTGGTGACAGTGAGGCTCGTCCGGATCGGAACGGTGCGCAGACGCGGCACGAGCCAGCCCGAGCCGGCAGGACGAATGGAACGGTAAGCCACCCACTCCTGCGTCCGGCGGGGGAGCTGTCGGAAGAGTCCCGGCGTCGCCACGATCCAGTTCAGCCCCGGAGGGCCGACATCGCTCGGCGGATAGAAAATCCTGCGGAACGGATTGGCCTCGCTCTTGAGCCACGTCACTTTCTGATCCAGCCAGTTGATCCTCGGCTGCCGGGCGATGACTTCCACCTCCGCGCCCAGCTCGTGCAGCAAGGCCGCGGTTTCCAAGGCGCTCTGCCCTCCGCCGATGACGGCGACGGACTTTCCTGCAAAATGATTCAGCTTCCGATGTTCTGAGGTGTGCGAAACGAGTTCGGCGGGGAAGCCGTCGAAGATCGGCGGACGGCGCGAAAATTTCGCGATGCCTGTGGCGATGACCACCCGCTGTGCATGGAAGGACTCACCGTCATCCAGCACGAGGCGAAAACCATGGGGAGCCAGTTCGATCCCGGCGACATGGCGCGCGTCCACGTCCGGCACAACCTGCTGCTGAAACCACCTCCCGTAATTGATGAAGTCAGACAGGGCTACGGGTTGCGGAATCTGCACGCGCTCAGCCGCCGTGTAGCCGTCCATCGTCAGGGCGCGGTGCGGGTCCGAGATATGGCACGCGTCCCAGATGGACCGCACGATCATCCCCTCCGGCATTTGCCGCGACCAAAATCCCATCGTTTCTCCAAATACTCGGGTTTCGATTTTCGCCGCGCGCAAATGCGCCGCTGCGGCGAGTCCATACGGCCCTGCGCCGATGATAGCCACCTGGCACACGGGCCGATCGTTGAGTTGGGATTTGCGGGGATTATTTACGAATGACTGTATTTTCATGTCCTTGGAGTTGATTGGTTGGTTGTTGTGACGATGTAGCGGTCGCAGCGGGATGCCGTGACCCCAGGTTCGATTTGGAACCACCGTGGATCGGGTTCCCGGCCTTCCGCCCAGGCCAGTAACGCCGCGGGATAATTGGCACCGGCAATGTGCGAGAAGGGATAGCCTCCGCCCATCCGCGGGTTGAGATCGATCACCCAGGCGTCGTGCCCGGCTACAAAAACATCGCAGTCCAGCAGGCCCACGTGCCCGAGTTTTTCACCAATGACCCGGCCGAGCATTTCGAGGCGGTGATCGGCGACGGTCACGGCGCGATCGGTTTGTCCCGCCCACATGCGCAGCTTGCGTTTGACGAAGGTGCAAACATGCCGGCCATCGAGGTCATTGAGCACATCCAGTCCGTATTCACAGCCGGGCAGAAGCTCCTGCACGAGGATGCTCCGCTCCGGATCCGTGGCACTGATTTCCGCGAGACAACTGCGGGCGATCTGCTTTCGGGTCAGGCGAAACGCCAGGTCGAGTTCCTCGTCGTCTTCGACCACCTGTGTGCCGATCGAACTGACGCCCCACCGGGGTTTGACGATGAGGGGAAAGGAAATCTCTCCCGCCGCCAGCGCCTGCCGCGCCGCTTTCAGCGAGGAAAAAGCGCGCGGCGCCGAAAGTCCGCAGGACTCGAGAAAGCGGGCGCTTTCCAGCTTGTCATTGCATTTCGCGATGACGTCCTGTGCTGAAACCAGCGGCAGCGTGCCGATGTCCGCAAAACGCGACCGATGCACAGCGAGCAGCGGCAACTCCGCTTCGAGCGCGGGGATCACCATGCCCACGCGGTTTTCCTCGCAGATCGAAAGGAGTGCGTCGATGTAGCTCGCGTCCGTCACTGCCGGCACCACGAATGACTTGTCGGCCTCCTGCAAAGCCGGCGCATCGGCGTTGGTATCGCATGCGAACACCCGGCCCTCGCCTCCCACCCCGTCCTTGAAGGCGGTGACAATGGGAGTCCGGCGACCGACGCAGGTGAGGAGAAAATTCATGTTTACAGAATCTCCGCGGGTTCGGGTTTGGCGGCGCGCCCGGGCCGTCCATTCCGGACAGCGCCCGGTAGCAGCTTGCTTTCGTAAATGGCGACCCTGCCCTCGACGCAGGGGATCTCGTGCGTCCGCAGGAGCCACTCCTGCCATGCGATTTCCTTTTCAAAAAACTTTTCCGAGCGAACGTAGACGATGGTCAGTTTGCGTGGTGCCTCGGCCAGCGACTGGCGGATGTTGGCGCACACTTTGGCCAGCACTTCGCCGTCAAACGGGTTGAACAAAAATAGCACCGTGGCGTCGTGCGGCACCGGCCATTGCGTGGCATCCGCCAGGATCAACTCCACATCCTTGCACGCCAGGCCGGGGAGCGCCGCGCGCAGATTTTCGCGTCCGATGTCGGTGAGCTGCCGGGAGAATTCCACGCCCAGAACCTTGCGAAACGGAAGTTCTGCCGCCAGCAGGACCATCCGGCCCATGCCTGCGCCAATGTCCACAAAAACGTCCTCACCGGGCCGGATGTCCACATGCTTCATGGCGCGGCGGAAGGTTTGATAATCGGTCGCGACATACCAGTGATTGCTCAGGTCGGTAATGCCCAGGGCGCGATCCTTTAGTTCGCGCGCTGTGGAGACGCCGCGCCGCCGATCCTCAATGGCCGACCGGAGCAGGGACCCGATCCGCGCACCCATTAGGCGCAGCGCGCTGGATACACCTTCCGTTTGGAACCGCTTGAGGATGTTTCCAAGCACCGTGTTCATTTCACGACCTCCAGTTTTTTATCGGCAGGCCGGAGAATCGCCCCCTCGCATACGCCTAATAGTTCATCGGGCTTGATGCGTTTCTCGCCGCTCAAACGGGCGTATTCCGTTTTCACTTTTTCAAAAACCTTCCGCTCGTCGAAGCGCTCCGCGGCGACGCTCCGAGCCGCGGCGCTCATGCGCCGCGCGGTGGCGGGTTCGGTGAGGAGGCGCATGATGGCGGCGGTGAGCGCGGGCACGTCGCCAAAGGGCACGAGCAGCCCATTGCGGTCGTGGGTCACGGCCTCGCGGTTGCCTTTTACGTCGGTGACGACGGCGGGCGTGCCCATCGCCGCCGCCTCCATGACCACGCGCGGCACGCCCTCGAAGATGGACGGCAGCACGAGCACGTTCATGATTTTGTAGAGCGGCGGCAGTTCCTCGTTCGGGCATTGCCCGACAAAAATGCAGCGGTCGGCGATGCCGTAATCCGCCGCCACCGAGGGATCGACGGCGTCGGGCTTGCCGCGGTCGGAATCGCCGGCGATGAGGAAACGCACCTGCGGCAGCCGGGCGGCGAGGTCCCGCGCGGCGGCGAGGAAATCGAGGAAGCCTTTGCGGCGCGCAGCCAGTTGCCCGACAAAACCGACGACCGGCGCGTCCGGGGCGAGGCCCAGTTTTTCGCGGCAGCGCCGCTCGTCCTCTGCGGATATGGCGTCGGGATCGAACAGCGTGAGGTCGATGCCGTTGCCGAGAAACTGAATCCTGTTCGGCGGGCAGATACCTTCCTGCAGCGCGGTCTGAATATCCTCGGCGTTCTGCGAGAGGATGAGGTGCGAGCACCACGCGGCGACCTTTTCCATGCTGATGTAAAAACGCCGCGCCCGCGCGCTCATGCGCTCGTGGAAATAGAACCCGTGGACCGTGTTCACGACGATCGGTACGCCGGCGAGCCGCGCGGCGAGTTGGCCGAGCAGGCCGGCCTTCGGCGTGTGCGTGTGGATGATGGTGAAGCGCACGCGGCGCATCACGCGGTAGAGCTGCCAGAGCGAGGTGAGGTCGGCCAGCGGCGTGAGATTGCGGCTGATCGGCACCGCGAGGTGCGGGATGCCTGCGGCTTCGATCGCCGGGACATCGCCCCCCGTCGAAGAGATACCGGCGACCTCATACCCCGCGGCTTGCAGTCTCTGCAGTTGGTTCAGCAGTAGCCCGCGCAGGGACTGAGCGGCCGTGGTGACGTGCCCCACTTTGACCCGGCCCGCCGCCGCCGTCCGCGCCGTATAAACGGCACGCTGTGCAGCGACGAAATGCCGCCGGCTGAAGCGCTCCCGACCAGCCAGCGCCTGTGCCGCGAGCCGCGCACGCAGCGGCAGATCGTCCGCCAGCCGCTGCATCGCCCGGCTGAGCGGCTCCGGATCGCATGCGCCCAGCACGACCCCGTCCACGCCGTCGCGCACGACCTCGCGGCAGCCGCGCGAGTCGCGCGTGATCGCCGGGATGCCCACCGCCAGCGCCTCCATGAGGCACACCGGCATGCCTTCGCGGGCACTCGGAAAGACCATCACGTCGGCCGCCGCGAGATAGCGCTGCACATCCTTTTGGAAGCCGACATCCACGACCTGCGAACACGCTGCAAGCGCCTGCTCCTCGGATTCACTGAGCCCGTCCGGGTGAATCGGGTCGCGCATGCCCACGAGGAGCAACCGGACCTGCGGATGATCCGCGGCGAGCCGCAAAAAGGCGCGCACCGTGGCGTCGAAGCCCTTGAACGAAACGAAGCGGCCGACGAAGACGAACACGCAATGCTCGGGCGTGAATCCGAGCGTCGCGCGCTGCGCCTCCCGTTCCGGCGCGGAGGCCGGTGCGAACTCCGCAAGATCGCAGCCCAGTCCGCAGGACGGCAGCGTCCCCACCCGCACCCCGGGCACGGCCCGGCGCAGGGCGGCGGTGTCGTCGTCGGAGAGCACGCAGACTTCGTCGAACTGCTGCGCGGAAAACGTCTCCGCGAAGCGAATGATCCGGCCGCCGACGCCGGTGCGCACCGGAAACGAGAGCCCGTGAAAAGTCGCGATGCAGTGCGCCCAGCCACGTTTATGGGCCAGCGCCGTGGTGAAGATCGCGGCGGAAAAATGGGCGTGAATCAGATCGGGCCGAAGCGTGGCGACGAGCCGCCGCAACTGCCGCGCCGCTTTGAAATGCTGGAGCGGATTCATCCCGCGGGGAAACTCGATGCGATGCTGCCGCACGCCGGCCTGGTCCGGGACCGCCGGATCATTGCCCCAGATCGTGTCCAAGTTGCACGCGAGATGCACTTCGTCACCGGCGGCGATCATCTGCGCGGCGAGTCCGCCGAGAAAGCTCTGGAAGCTGATGACGTTGGGGATGACGAAAAGGACGCGCATGCTCGGGAGGTCAGCCGGCCCGGCGGGGCGTGGGTTTCACTCGCTGGAGGACGCGCGCGGAGGCGGCATCCGTCTCCGCGCACATCCGGGCCACGGCGAAGTGCTCGTCCACGCGCCGCCGTCCGGCCACGCCGAAGCGCTGCCGCACCGCAGGGTCCGTGAGCCGCGCCAAGGCCTGCGCGAACGGCTCCACGCCATCCGCGAGGAACCCGGTCGCGCCGTCCACGACGATCTCCGGCATCGCACCAGCGCGCGTCGCCACGACCGGCCGCTCGGCCGCCATCGCCTCGACCAGCACCAGCCCGAAGCCTTCATGGACCGACGTGATCGCAAACACATCGAACGCCCGCATGACCACCGGCACGTCTTCGCGGAAACCTGGAAAGACCACGCGATCTCCGACCCCGACCTCCGCAGCGAGGCGGCGCATCGGCTCGACCAGCTCCCCGCGGCCGACCAGCACCAGCCGCGCAGCGCAGCCGGAGATTTCGCAAAAAATGGCAAACGCCCGGATGAGTGTGGGGAGGTCCTTTTGCTCCACAAAACGACCCGCGAATCCGATGACCAGCGTGCTCTCCGTCGCGCCCCATTCCCGACGCAGCGCGGTCACGGCCTCGGGTGCGACCAGCGGGTAGGCAGCGGTGGCGATGCCGTAAAGAATCGTCTGCACCTGGCTCGCGGGCAGACCGAGCGTGGGGCCGACCATGTAGCGGTGGACCGAGGCTGAGATCGCGATGACCAGCGCGGCGCGGCGCGCCACCCAGCGCCCCATCGCCCGCTCGCCCGGCAGCCCGTGAAAGGGGCAGTCGTTGTGCTTGCTGATGATCAGCGGCACAGCGCTGTCGCCGAGGCTGGCGAGCGCCACGCGCACGTAGAGTTCCGCGGGCGGCAGGTGCGCGTGGATGAGATCGAAGTCGGACTCCGCGAGCAGCGCGCGCAGTTTCCCGAAGGGCCGCGGATCGCCGTAAAAGCGCAGCGCCAGGAAGTGGACGATCACGCCCAGTTTCCGCATCGGCTCGACCCAGTAACCGTGGCCGCGCAGATACGCGAGGGTCACGCTCCAGCCAGCCGCGCGCTGATGCGTGACCAGATCGACGAGGTGATTTTCCGCGCCGCCGCGGTCGATACCGGTGATGACGTGGAGGACTTTCATGCGGGAGCGAGTTCGGTTGCCGCCGGTGCGGAGGACGACGGCGAGTTTTCGTGAGCGGCCTGTTCCGCCAGCAGCCGGGGGAGCGCCACGGAAACGCCCAAAAGAATCCACAGCAGCCGCGCGCCAAACGAAGGCAGCAGCCAGACCGCGGCGAGGTCACCGAAGACCAGCGCGAGCAGCCAGAGGAAAGCAGCGAGATAAAACGTGCTGAAAAACGGGTCGTCGCGGCGCACCGCGATTCTGAGGAGCGAGCGGCCCGCGCAGAAGATCAGCCCCACGAGCGCGACGAGGCCCGGCACGCCGCTGTCGGCGAGCGCTTGGAGCACCTGATTGTTCGAATTGGCCGTGGCGCCGTCGGGTTTCGAGAGATCAAAAAACTTCTTCCCGCCGTAGCGTTCGAGCACCTGCTGGTAGCCCATGTAGCCGACGCCCAGCAGCGGATTGTCGAGGATCATCGCCCCGGCTATCCGGGCCGAGTCGAGCCGCTGGCTGCCGCTGCTCGCGTAGCCTCCGGTGCCCACGCGGTCGAGCAGCGGTCCGATCAGGGGCCGGGCGAAAGCGAGGCCCGCCACGACTCCGGCGAGGAGCAGCACCGGCAGCAGCCAGGCGCAGCGGCGCACCGCCGCGCCAAAGGCCGGCGTGCGCCGCGCCGCCAGCAGGAAGAACCCGGTGCCGAGCGCGGTCGCGAAAATCGCGCCGAGGCCGGCCGTCAGCAGGATCGCGCCGAGAAAAGCAGCCGCGCCGGCGAGGCTGCCGAAGCCCAGCGCGAGGAGGTAGCCGAGGAGCAGCACAAAGCCGACGGAATCGCCGACCGGGCCAAAATACCGGACCTCACCGCGCTCGATCCCCTGGACTTCGCCGATGATGATCCCGTGGCTGGCCCCGAAAAAATTCACGAACTGAATCGCCGCCAGCACGCCCAGCGTGCCGAGCAGAATCCCCAGGCAGTGCCGGGCCTGCGGCAGGGTTTTCACCGCCTGCGCCGCGACGGGGACGAGCATCATGTCCGAGGACAGCCGCGCCCACGACGTGACGCAGCGCAGCAGATGGCTTTCGCCGAACTTCACGCCCGCCGCGAGCGTCGCGAGAAAATTGATGGCCAGAAAAATGGCGAGGGCGGCGTAGAGCCGCCTGTCGGCGGCGAGGGCGCGTTTGCAGGCGATCTCAAAAAGCAATTTTCCCGACAGGATCAGGATGGCAAAATCAACCGCGGTGATATCCACCGGCCCGACCGTTAAAATCGCCTCGCCCTCCTCGATGAAGAGCCTTTGCAGGATCCAGAGGGCCGGCACCAGCGCGACCGCGTAGGCGCCCGGGAGCAGCGCGTAAAGCGCCGCGAAGAGGAGCAGGACGGCCTTCATGCGGGCGAGACCCGCGAGGCGGGTAAAAGCAGGCTGAGGACTTTGATGCGCCGGCCGGCGATACGGCGGGCCAGGTGCAGCGTGTCGGCGTCGCGGAAGACCAGCCAGCGCAGCCCAGCGTAAAAAACGAGGGCGAAGACCAGCCCTTGCGCGGCCGCGCGCGCCGCGGCGGGCAGCGGGAGCAGCGGCCCCCAGACGGACGCCAGCGCACAGGCCAGCGCACTCACGAGCGCGCCTTGCAGCGGGACACGGCCGGTGCCCGCAGGGACGATCTGGCGGAATGCGATCAGGTTCAGCGCAGCGACCGCCGCGCGGGCCGCGCCGACGGCGAAGATCGCGATTTCCACCGGCTGGCGATGCATGAGCGCCAGCATGGCGAGCGTGATGACGGCCTGGACGACATTCACCCGCATCAACTCGCGATAGCGGCCATTCCGCAGGAGCACCGGCGAGCAGCAGCCGCGGATCCAGTTTTCAAACGCCGTCGGCACAAGCAGGATCAGCGCGAAGAGCACCGCCCCGGCGTAGTCGCCGCCATAGGCAACCGAGACGAACCACGGGAGCAGCAGCACGCCCGCGCCGACGCTGAAGCTGTAGAGCAGGCTGGAGAGCTTGGCCACGCGGGCGGCGGCGAGCGCCTGGGCCTCGGGCGCGTCGCCCGTCTGGCTGAGGTAGGGCGCCACGAGATTGCCCATCGGCATGACCGTGAGGCTCACGAGTTTGCCCACCAGATCCACGGCGAGACCGAGGAAGGCCATGGTCACCGGCGACCGCCCCGGCGCGAGCACGAGGAGCAGCACCGTGCCGCTGCCGAGCATCGCGCACGCCTTGTCAAAAACGCTGAGCAAGCCGAAGCCCTGCGCGCGGTTGACGAAGCCGTCCGGGAGCGGCGTCCGCTCCGCGCCGATCAAGCGCCAGAGCCGGTGATGCACCACCGCGGCCTCGAGTATGGTGCTGGCGAGAAACACCGCGACCAGCGCCCAGAGCCCGCCGCCGAGGAGCGTGACCACGGCGAGCACGAAGGAGCGGCCGACGAGAAAACCCTGCTGCAGCAGGAGCGCGGTTTTGGCCTCGAAAAGCGCGAGCAGCCCGTAGTGCGCGAGCAGCCGCGTGAGCGTGCCGGCGACGATCCCGGCGATGAGCACGAACATCCACGGCTGGACGGCGAGGGTGGCGAACTGCGTAGTGCGCGCATAGAGCGGCCCGAGCGCGAGCAGCGCCACGGCGCACGCGCCCGCCGCCAGCCAGCGCCGGCTCTGCATCCGCCGGTAGAAAGTGCCGCGCGCCTGGAGATCGGCCGCCGCGGCGAGGTAGCGGGTGAGCCCGCTGTTCCCGCCGGCCTCGAAGACGAACGTGGCCAGCCCAATGATCGCAATGACCGCCGCGTATTCGGCGTAGAGCGCGGGCGCCATCGCGCGGACGATGACGATGGACGCGCCGTAGGAGAGAAACAGCCCGGCGGCGTTCAGGAACCAGTTCGCGTGCAGCGCGGAGATGACTTTGGACGGGGCGCTCATCGGTTCACCGCCGGACGCGGCACTGGTTGATCTCCGCGAGCACGCGGTCCGCGAGGCGCGGCAGGGAGTGGAGCCGCTCGACCTGGGTCCGCTGGTAGAGGCCGATGGCCGCGCGCGCGGCGGGCGTCTGGGCGAGCACGGCGGTGAGCTTTGCGGCGAGATCGGCGCTGTCGCCGGTTTTGAAAAGCAGGGCGTCGCGGGTATCGCCGAGGGTTTCGGCAAAGTCCGCATTCGCCACGAGGCATGGGCGCCCGCAGCTCATCGCCTCCCACGCCACTTTGTCGCCGAACCCGGCGGGCGTGAGATTCACATGCACCGTGCAGCTCCGGAAATGCGCGGGAAGCTCGGTCGGCGGGACCGGCTTTTCAAAGACAACCCGATCGCCGATTTTCAGTTCCGCGAGGAGCTTTCGCAACTCGGCGAGATACGCCTCATCGGGCGCGCCGGCGGTCGCGCCGAGGATCACGAGGCGGAAATTTTCCGGCAAAAGGGCGCATGCGCGAATCAATGTCGGGTGGTCTTTCACCCGCGATAGCCGGCCCACGCAGAGGATCACGTCCTCGCGCACGTTGCCGTCCGTCGCCGGGGTGAAAAGCGCGGTATCGATCCCTTGTCCGATGACGGTCAGCTTGTCCTTCCGGTACGGGTAGGCTGTCGGGAGGCTGGTCACCATGCGGTTCGAGGCGAAGTGCGCGAGTTTCAGCGACAGCGTGAGGCTGGGATGCGCGTACCATGTCACCAGCGGGATGCCGCGGGCGCGCAGCACCGGGCCGCCGAGCGCGGAAAAAACCTGCATCATGTGCGAGAAACAGCCGTCGATTTTCTGGCGTCCGAGGATGCCGAAGAGATGCCGGTAAAATTCCACGACCCGGCGCGGCTCGGAGTAGCCGAGTTCCTTGCCGACGGCATGCACGCGCACGTTGTCCGGGACGGCGATCTCGCCAGCCAGCATCGTGATGACATCAATGGAGGCGACGCGCCCAGCCAGGGCGCTAATCCACTGGGTGGTGAAGCCGAGGATCGGATGGTTCACGTCGGTGGCGAGGTTGAACAGCAGGAGCCTGGCGTGGGTCATGTCGCCGTTCTTCATGGGCGCACTTCGTTGGCCGCGGCAGCGTCCGCGAAGTTTTTCCCGGCGCGTTGCCGCTCGTGCCCGCAGGCTTTGACCCAGCAGCCGACGAGGCGCGGCACCAGCACCTCCAGCGAAAATTCCTCCCGCATGCGTGCCTGGCCGGCCTGTCCCATGCGCGCGGCTTTTTCCGGGTCTGCCAGCAGGCCGAGCACGGCGTCGGCGAGTTCGTGCGGCTGCGCGGTGAGAAAGCCATCCACGCCGGTGCGCACAATGTCCTCCGGCCCCCCGGAGCGCGAGCTGACGACGGGCACGCCGGCGAGGTACGCTTCGACGATCACCCGTCCGTAGCCTTCGTAGTGCGAGGTGAGCAGGAAGACATCCGCCGCCGCGTAAACTTCGGGCAGTTTTTCATGCCCCACGGAGCCGAGAAAATGAAAACGATCCGCCAGGCCTTTCTCTTCCACGAGCTGCTGAATCTGCGGCAACAGCGAGCCGTGGCCCGCCATGAGGAACGCCACGCCGGGCTGGCGCTGCGCGACCATTTGCGCCACCTCCACCCACAGTTCCAGATTCTTCGCCGCGCAAAAACGTCCGACGAAAAGCACCGTCTTGCGCCCGGAAAGCTGGGACGCGATTTGCTTTTTGAAGTCCTCCTTGGGCGTGCGGGGATCCACGGGCGTGAAGTTCACCCCGAGCGGAACGACGCCGACTTTTTCCTCGGCCACTCCCAGGCGGGCGACGACGTGGCGCTTGAGTCCCTGCGAAACCACGCGCACGCCATCCGCCGCGCGGATGAGCCGGCTGCCGAGGAAAAAGCGCCACGGATTCAGCCAGTGCTCCCGGCGCCAGCTCTCGGTGAAGATGTCCGCGTGAAGCTGCGGCACATACTTTGCCCCCAGCCAGCGGGCCAAAAAAAACGCCAGCGTCCCCTCCTCCCACGGGCCCTGCGGGCTGATGATGTCAGGCTTCCAACGGTGCAGCACGGTGGGCAGCAGCCGGGCCAGATCGGGCAGAAAGGTGACGCGGTGGAATGAGCGCGTCGGGTAGAGCGTCAGCCCGTCGGCCAATTCCCGGACCCGGTAATCCGCCCCGCGCGGGGTATAGGCCATCATGCGGATTTGGCTCGCGGGTCCGCAGACTTCGCGGAGCTGGCGGGCATAGGCCAAATGGCGTTTGCGCGTGTCGCCGAAGACGGCTTTGCCGGTTTGAAAAATTGTCGGGTCCGAGCCGATGAGGAGGACGTTCATGTCTGCTTTGCTCCGATGAGTGCGGTTCCCGCCGACCGTTTCACGGCCGCTTGCAGCACGGCCTCGGTGGCGTTCACCATCGCGTCGAAATCGAAATGCGCGGGCAGCCGGCGGGCCGCTTCGGTAGTGAGTTGGCGGCCCAGCGCGGGCTCGCGCCAGAGCCGTTCCACCGCGGCCTGGAGCGCCGCCGCGTCGCCGACCGGCACGAGCAGGCCGGTGGCTTCGTGCTCGACGACCTCGCCGGTGCCGCCGGCATCGGTGGCGATGACCGGCGTGCCCGCGGCCATGGCTTCGAGGACGACATGCGGGAGTCCTTCGTAGGTCGAGTTCAGGACGAAAACATCCGCCTGGCGCAGGTAGCCCGCGACCTCGCGGTTCGGCACGTCGCCGAGGAAAATGACGCGGTCGGCGACGCCGGTCTGCGTGGCGATGTCGCCAAGTTCGCCGCGAATCTGGCCGTCGCCGGCGATGACGAGCCGCGTGTCGGGGAGTTGCGCGACCAGCCGGATGAGCCCGTCCACGCCTTTCCACGGCACGAGGCGGCAGACGGTTAGCAGCGTGCGGCCGCTCCACGCGGGCAGGGTGGCCGCCGCGGATGGGCCGTCGCCGACGGGCGGGGTGGCGTTGTAAACGACGTGGATTTTTTCCGCCCGCACCGGCCAACCGCTGACGATGCGCTGGAGGTAGCGGCTGGGGACGATGATCCGGCGCGCGCGCTGGAGAGGAAAGGTGCGCACCCAGTCAAAGAACCGGAGGATCGGGGTTTTCGCGGCGGTCTGGTATTCGTCGATCGTCCCGGAAAATGCGCCGCGCCCGACCGCGCGCTCCCACGCGTAGTCGCCGACGATTTTATAAACCGTGGGACAGCCGCCCGCGAGCAACGCACCGACGGCGGATTCCGCGCCGAGGCCGGAGACGAAAACGATTTGGTTCCGCAGGGCCGCGCGCCAGACGGCGAGGGTGGTGAGCAGGATGCGGGTCGGCCAGAAAATGCCGCGCCGCAGCCGGCGCACGGGAAAGCCGAACGCGGAGTCGTCGTGATCCAGGCGGTCGCTCAGGCAGAGGACTTCCACGCGGTGTCCGCGGGCGATGAGCGCCGCCGCCATCCGGGGCACGTAGCTGGCCGGACCTCCGCGATCCGGCGGAAATATCCCTGTCACCATGAGGATGTTCATTTCGGGGCGTACTCGACGGCTGCTTCGTCGGCGAGGGCCGCGCTGGCGCCATAGACTTCGTCGCTGCCGTAGCCTGGCGCTTGATAGTGGTAGTAGTAGCCGCCGTTGCGGATGGGGAGGGCGTTGAGCACAAAGCCGGCGATCTTCGCGCCGCTCTCGCGCAACTTTTCCACCGCGCGCACCACCGCCTGGCCGGGGGTGACCCCGGCGCGGACGACGAGGCAGGCGGTGTCGGCGTGCGGCGCGAGGAGCAGCGTATCGCTCACGGTCAGCACCGGGGCGCTGTCGATCACCACGCGGTCGTAGCCGCCGGCAACACATTGGAGGAAAGCCGGGAGTTCGGAGCGTCCGAAGAGTTCAGCGAGGTTCGGGACGCGCTTCCCGGCGGGCATCACGGAGAGGTTCTTGATGCCGGTGAGATGAATGGCTTTGCCCAGATGCGTGTGACCGAGGAGCAGGTCGCTCAGGCCCGGTGCGCCCTGGGTTTGCAAAATAATGCGCTCGACCGTCGGGAGGCGGAGGTCGGCGTCGATGAGCAGCGTCCGCAAACCCTGCTGGGCAAAGGCGACGGCGCAGTTGATCGCGCAGAAGGATTTGCCCTCACCGGGGATGGCGCTGGCAAAGAGCACGGCGTGGCCGCCCGCGTCCTTGCCCGTGATGCCCAGGCTCGTGCGTAGCGTGCGAAAGGACTCGGCCAGTGCGGACTGCGGCTTTTTCACGAGGACGCTCCCGGCGACCACGGACCGCGCCTGTCTCGGGATCGCGGCGAGGGAACTGAGGCCGAGCAGGCGCTCGGCCTGATCGACGGTTTTGCACGAGCTGTCGAGCGTGTGCGCCGCCAGGACGCCCGACGCCGCGAGGGCCAGGCTCCCGAGCGCTCCGAAGATGAGGATCAGGGCTTTTTTCGGCTTCACCGGCCGCTCCGGCAGCGTGGCGGGTGTGGCGACGCGCACGGCGAAACGCGAAACGCCCTGGGCCACATCCGTCTCTTTAAGCCGCGCGACGAGCGCGTCGTAAAGCGTGCGGTCCGCCTCGACGTCGCGTTCGAGCGATTTGTAGGGGATGGCCATCTGGCTCAGTTCGAGCGCGCTGCCTTCCTGGCCGCGGAGGGCGGCTTCGAGTTTTTCCTCGTTGGCCTTGGTGGATTCAAAAGCCGTGCCGAGCAGGCTGGCTGCCTTGAGGATCGCCTCGCCCAAGCTGACCTTGAGTTCCGCGAGCGAGCCGGTGGCCTCCAGATACTTGGGGTACTCCGGCTTGTAACGGCGGCTCAGGGTCGCCAACTCGGCCTCTTTCTCCCCGATCTTCCGCTGCACCTCCACCACCACCGCCGCCCCGGCGATGCTCGGCAGCGTGAGCAGGCGCTCGGGCGATTCTCCCTGCAGACGATCGAGTTGCGCGCGGTCGGCCTCGATCCGCAGCCGCTCCGCCTTGGCCGCGGTCACCTTGGTGTTCAGATCCTTGAGCCGCTCGACGACGATGTTCTGCTTCTCCTCGAGCGAGACCGCCTGATTCTGTTCCTTGTAACGCTGGAGCGCCTGCTCGGACTTGGCGAGAGTCAGCTTGAGCCGGTCCGCCTCCTGCCGCAAAAACTCGTGCGCGCCCCGCGAATTTTGCGCCCCGCTCTCCGAACTCGCCCTCATGAACTCGCTGACCACGAGCTGTGAGATTTTCTGCGCGAGCGCCGGATTTTCATCCTCCACCGCGATGTCAATCAGCCGCGTGCCGACGCGGATTTTGACGGAAATTTTCCCGCCGACGATGGCCTGCAGGCGCGACTCGGAATCAATCCCGGCGATCTGCGCGCGAAAGGCCGGGATTTCCGCCAGCTCCGGATGGCGCGCGAGGCGCAGCATGAGCGCGGGACTCTCCAGATTCCCCACGATCGTTTTCAGCTCCTTCTCGGTGGATAGCTCGTCCGTTCCGCGGGTGTCGGCCCGGACTACGCGCTGCCGCTCCTCTTCGATCTGGATGGTCGTCGTGGCGGCGTAGATTTTCTGGCTGCGCCGCACGACAAAGGCGGCGGCGGCGATTCCGAGCACGGTGACCAGCGCGAGCAGCCAGGCCTTTTCGCGCAGCGCGAAATAAAGCCCGCGCAGGTCCGTCGCGAGGGACAAGTTCGGCTGTTTTTCGGTGGAACGCGGCATGGGGATGCAAATCAGAACAAGCGTTGGATCGGGACCGATCCTGCGCTCCATTTTGACATCGTGGCCGCGGCATAGGTGGATTCAAATTAGAACAAGCGTTCGCCAATCGTGATGACGTCGCCGGGGGCGATCTCAAAGGCTTTGGTGGTCGAATCGGAGGCCATGCGCTTGGCGTCGAGCTTGAAGACGGCTTCCCTGCCGTCGGTGACCCGCTTCACCGTGACCCGCGACGGGGCGGCGAGCCGCGAGTAGCCGCCCGCCACACCGATGGCCTGAATCAAATTCAACGTCTCGCGATCAGGGAACCGATACGTGCCCGGCCGCTGCACCTGCCCGAGAACCGTGAAGAGGCGCTTCGCGGGCTCGATCACCCGGATCGTGACTTGCGGATCGACGAGAAACCGGGCCTGGAGCCGGTCGCGGATGAGCCGCGTGCCTTGCTGCACGGTCTTGCCGCCGAGCAGCAGTTCGCCGATGAGTGGCAGATTCAGCTTTCCGTCGGCCGAAATGCGCGCGGTGGTGTCGAGTTCCGCCTCCTGAAAAACTTTAATTTCGAGGAGATCGTTCGGCGCGAGGACGTAGTTTGGGGCGGAGCCGGGACCTGCCGGGGCGACCACTGCGGACGCTGACGGAGCCTTTTCGAGCACCGCAGCAGGCTGCGCTTGGACTTCTCCGACGACGCAGAACAAGGCGGTCAAAGCTGTGGCAATTCGGATGGTAAACATAAAAACAGATTAATTTATAATTACTGTAACCGCTGCCGTCGAGCGCAAGGTCAGACTCAAGCTCAGTAGATGAGGCTGACTTGAAAGGTAATGCGGTTGTTTTCGAAGCTGGCGGACGGCTGCGTGGAGTCTTTCTGCCGGTATTCGTAGCTAATCCCGATATTGCCCCAGTGCGCGAAGTTGTAGAGCAATCCCACCCGCGCGTAAAAAAAGTCGTCGTCGCGCGGAGCGCGGCCAGCGGGAGTGTCGTAGGCCGTGTGTTCATAACCGCCATCGATGGAGAGGCGCAGCCCCGTCCGGACACTGCGCTCGCAGTGCAGGCCCACGCCGGTCGCGGTGTAGTCTTCGTCGGGTTGCGTAATCGAGGGTTTCTTCCGGCGGTAACCGTCGAGGGTGATCAGTGTGCCTTCCGCAGGCGCGTAGCGCAGCTTGATGTCGAAAACCGGCGTCACACTGTCGCCGAACGCGCTGTCCGTCTGGCGAAACTCGAGCCCGCCGCGCGCCGCGAGCCCCAGCTTGGCCGTCGATTCGTAATCCAGCCGCGCGAGCACCCGCTCGAACACGCGATCCGGCTGGCCCTCCACCTCCAACCGGCCCAGCGCCCCGCCCACACCGACCTGTGTGAGCGGCGTCAATTGGTAGTCGAGGGAGGTCTCGTTCCGCCACTCGCTCGTCCTCACGAAATTGTCCCGATCCTCGATCACATTCTCGAAACCAACCGAGAGTGAAGTCTTCGGGCTGAATTGGTAGTCGGCGGAAACCTCCGTGGCCACGGCGGTTCGCCGCAGGCGTCCGCCGATATTGATGTCCGTCTCGGACTTGGACTCAAAGTGCGAACTCGCCCGGACGGTCAGCTTTTCCGCGCGCCAGCGGATGTCGAAACGCGCATCCTGATTGAACGCATCCTGCGACTGCGTCCGGGCGAAATCCAGCAGGATCGCGGTGTAGTCCAGGACGAAAAAACTGCCCTCGCCTTTGTCGAGGAGCGCCGCGCTGCGGTCGCGCTCGAGATAGCCTTCCATTTCTTCCTCGTAGTCCCAATAACCGATGGCGAGGCCCGGTGCGGCGGTGAAAACGAAATCCGCCACCTTGCCGGTCGCGCGGATGAAAATATTGTCGTCATAAGTCGCCTCCAGGTGGAGGTGCGGCGACACCTTCCAGCGGCTCGCGCGCACCTGCTCCCCGCCGGTCGCCGCCACGGGCTCGGAGGCCGATTCCACGGCCTCCAAGCTGAAGGATGGCGCGAGACCGGGCTCGCTCAGCTCTTCGGTCAGACTCGGTAATTCGAGCGGGGCTGGTCCCGGCTCCTGCGCATGCAGGCTCGGAGAACACGCCGCAATCGCGAGCCACAGGCCCGTCGTAAGTTTCGAAATGTCGGATCTGATCATGGAATGCCTCTTCTCGCCAACCGCGGACCGCGATCAAGGGAGTGCCGTGGATTTATGTCAAGGTTTTGCTTCGGCCACGCCCGGCTTGGGACGATCCGGCCGACTTCGATTCCCGCTGGTGCAACCTGCGAATTCTGATTATTTCCCGTTGACCCTGACCGACCGCCGCACGCGCTCCCGGAAGGTCGAAATGAGGCGACTATGCTTTTTCCAAAACTGCTCCGCATCCTCCTCGCCGCCTGGGTCTTGACCTTCACAGCAGAAGCCCGGCCGCGGCTGATCAATACCCAGCAGGCGAGCTTCCGGTCACGACCCGAATTCGTGCGCGACCACTTCGCTCACATCGAGACGCTCCCCTTCGACGGCCTGGCCCTGAGCACCACCACCGGCGCGGTGCTCATGAAGGGAACGCCCCGGACTTACGCGGAAATCTCCGCCGATTTCGCGCCGCTCAACGGCCTCGTCTTCACCCGGATGACGCACAACTTCGCCCTCGTGTTCGTGGACCGCCCGGCGGATTTCTTCGGCGACTGGTCCGCGACCATCGAAAACTTCCGCGTCCTCGCCCGGGTGCTGCGGGAGAAAGGGATCGCCGGCATCTTTTTCGACAACGAGGAGTACGCCGGGACCCTCTTCAACTATCCCGAGGATTGCAGCGATCTCTCCAAGTCGCTCGACCAATACCGTGAGCAGGCGCGGTTGCGGGGCCGGCAAGTCATGCAGGCGATCGTCGGCGAATATCCCGGGATCGTCTTCCTGGCCTTTCATGGCCCGTATTCCAGCTTCTCCGGCACGCCGGAAGCCGTGCACCGCGGCCAGACGGACTGGCAGCAGGACGAACTGCGCGGCCCGTTTTCCGTCGGCTTGATCGAAGGTCTGGACAGCCGTTCGCAGTTCGTGGATGGCGGCGAGGTCTATGCCTACCGGAGCGTCGCCGACTTCCAGGGTTCCTACGATTTTCGCAAGACGGAGATCGCCTCGGCGGCTGCCGCTTGCCCCTTCATCCCGGGCTTTCTGCGTCCCGTCTGGGGGCAAAAGGTGAGCATCTCTTTCGGTCTCTACAACTATGGGTTTGGTGGCGAGACGATGAATCCCACGATCCTGCGCACCACGGTCGAGCGCGCCCTGCGCCGGTGCGACGATTTCGTGTGGCTTTACAGCGAGGCGCTCAACTGGAACGCCCCCGGCGAGGTCCCGCAAGCGTGGGTCGATGCGATCGTCGGCGGGAGTGCCGCGGCGCAGGATCCGCCCGCGAGCACGGTCCCGTCGGTGAGCATTACGAGCCCGGCGATCCTTGCCAGATTCAATGCGCCCGCCACGGTCACGATCGCCGCGAATGCGTCGGACGCAGACGGGAGCGTGACCAAGGTCGAGTTCTTCAACGCCACGACGAAACTCGGCGAAGACCTGACCCCGCCCTACAGCTACCCATGGGCAAACCCGCCGGCAGGCACCTATTCGCTCACCGCCAAAGCGACGGACAACAGCGGCGCAACGACGACTTCGAGTGCCGTGATGGTCACGGTCGGCTCGACATTTTCCGCGAGCATCAATTTCCAAGGGACCGGCGCGACCGCTCCCGCGGGCTATTTCACCGACAGCGGCGACACCTACGCCAGCCGCGGCAACGGACTCTCGTACGGCTGGAACGTGACTCACACGGCGTACACGCGAGAGAGCCAGGCTGTCACCGACCGGCGGCTCGCCACACTTTGCCGGTTCGGCTCAGGCGGTGTCTGGGAGATCGCCGTGCCCAACGGAACCTACAACGTGACGGTCGCCGTCGGCGATGGCGACGAGCCCTCCACCCACACGATCAACGTGGAAGGGGTCAGCTTCTGGAGCGCGCAGAGCCTCGCCGCCGGGCAGTATGTCCGGCAAACGCAGACCGTGGCCGTCACCGACAGGCGACTCAGCATCGACCAGGGCAGCGCCGGCTTTGAAGACACCCGCATCAACTACGTCCTGATCGCCGCCGCCGGAGCCACGCCTGCCGCACCCTCCGGCCTCACCGCCGACGCCACCGCGCCGGGCACCGTGGACCTCCTCTGGGCGGACAACAGCAGCACCGAAACCGCCTTTACCCTCCAGCGCAGCACCCGCGCCGATTTCTCCACCGCCCTGCAATCCTTCACCCTCGCCGCCGGGCAGACGACCTATCAAGACACCGGCCTGACTTCCGCCACCACCTATTGCTATCGGGTGCGCGCTGCCGCCGCGGGCACCTCCTCCTTTTCCAATCTCGCCGCCGTCACGACACCCATCCTCGACACCGATGGCGACGGCATCCCGGACGGTCAGGAAGCGCCTCCGTTCATCGTCGGCGTGGACGATCGCGCCACGGACAGCGACCACGACGGTGCCTCCAACGCCGCCGAATGGGCCGCCGGCACCAACCCCGCGGGCGGCCTGTCCTTCCTCCA
>CAIQUL010000167.1 GCA_903874975.1 uncultured Chthoniobacter sp.
ATGGCGGCGCGGCGCGCGGGGTCGCTCCATTTTTTCAGTGCGGCGGAAAGCGCGGGGAGGTCGTCGGGCCCGGGGACGACTTCGCCTTCCACGCCCGGCTCGATGATTTCGGCGAAGCCGTTTGCGGCGGTGGTGATGACCGGCAGACCGGCCGCGAGGGCTTCGAGGCAGGCATTGGAAAAAGGCTCGTAGAGCGTGGGCAGGACGAAGGCGTCCGCGGTGGGGAGCAGGCGGTTCATTTCCTTCACGGGACCGAGGAAGCGGACGCGCTCCGAGCGCGGCAAGCCGCGCTGGTTGCCACGGCCGGCGACGAGCAGCGTGGCCCCCGGCACCCGCGCTTCATTCATGGCGGCGATGGCGAAGCGCAGTCCTTTGCGCTCCCAGCCGGAGCCGGCGAAAAGCACCGCAAATTCATCGTCGGCGAGCCCGAGTTCGTGCCGGGTCTTCGCGCGCATCTCCGGCGCCGAGGAAAAGGGCGGCACGCCGTTGTGGACGACGTGGATGCGCTCCGCGGGATAGCCAAACCGCTGCACCATCTCCGCCTGGACCATGCGCGAGTTCGCGATGACCAGCCGCGCGCCGTCCGCCGCGAAAAGCTGCTTTTCCAGCGCCAGCATCTCGCGGTGTTTCGCGCTGTATTGCCGCAGCCACGGCTTCCACGCCGGCTCGAAGCGCGCCCGCCTTTCCAGCCACGCGGCATGCACGCCGTCCCCCGCGCGGTAGGCATCGCACGCGTGGATGCGTTCAAGGCTGAAAAGGAAATCGCACTCCTCCCCGGCCCCGCGCGCCGTCAGCGCATCGGCGAATTTTTTCGGCGAATCGCTCGCAATTTGCACGTGCCCGTGGAGCCACGCGGCGCGCGGCCATTGCTCCGAAAAAAGCACGCACTCGTGACCCGCCGCGACCGCCTCATCCGCAAAGCGCCGCAGATAAATTTCCGCGCCGCCGGTGCGCGCGTAGCCGCGGCGAACGAGGCCGAGCTTCATTTAGGATTTAGCATTTGGGATTTAGGATTTAGTCGTGAGTGGGGAACGCCGCCCCAATCTGCGATTCCCCAATGCTAAATGCGAAATCCTAAATTGCTCTACGCCACTTCCGCCCGCCTCGGCGGCAGCGGGCTCGATGCCGTGGCGCTGGAGTCGGCGCGCGTGGCCGGGCGCGCGGGGATGCTGGGCCGGGTGCTCGCATTTGCCAACCGGCAGGGCGAAATCCCGGCGGCGCGGATCGGCGCGCTGCGGTGGCATCCGGTGCGGCTGCTCTCGGGGCTCGGGAGCGAGTTTTACTACGGGGCGAAAAAGCACGCGCTCGACCGGGCGGCGGCGCGGGAGCTGGCGGGTGGGCGCTACGGACTTTTTCACGGCTGGTCGGGGGAAAGCGTGCGGACTTTGCGCACCGCGCGGCAACTCGGCGTGCCGTCGGTGATCGAGATCCCGACGTGGCACCGTCACAAGGGCAAGGACAAGCCCGCGCGGCTGACCAAGAGCGAGCGCGAGCGGGCGGAGGCGCGCGGCTGGCAGGGGGTAAAAAACCGGCTGCTCGTGACCCGGCAGCAGATGCTCGAGGAGTACGATCTCGCGGACCTCATCCTCGTGCTTTCGGAGAAGGCGGAGGAGACGTTTCTCGCGGCGGGCATCGCGCGGGAGAAGCTGTTCCGGCATCAGCGCGGGGTGGATATCGCGCGCTTCACGCCGGCGGAAAAACCGCCGGAAAAATTCGTCGCGGTTTTCGTCGGCGCGCTGATCAAGCGGAAGGGCGTGCATCATCTGCTCGAAGTCTGGCGGCGGCTGGCGCTGAAAGATGCGGAGCTGGTGCTGGTCGGCACGGCGCATGACGAGATCCAGCCGGACCTCGCGCAGTTCGGCGGCGGCAATGTCCGGCTGCCCGGCTTTGTCGGACGCGTGGAGGACTGCTACCGCGCGGCGACCGTGCACATCCTGCCGAGCGAGTGCGAAGGCAGCGCGAAATGCACCTACGAGGCCGCGGCGTGCGGGCTGCCGCAGATCACCACGCGCGAAAGCGGCGACGTGGTGCAGGATGGCGTAAACGGGCTGATCATTCCGCCGAACGATCCCGACGCGCTGGCCGCCGCGATCGAGCGGCTCTACCGCGACCGCGATCTCGGCGCGCGGCTCGGCGCGGCGGGCCGGCAGCGGGTGGTGGAAAACTTTACGTGGGAGCATTTTGGGGAGCGGCTGCTGGAGGCGTACCGGGTGGTGCTGAAAAAATGAAAGTGCGCACGACCTCCAGTTTCCGGGTGGAGCACGCGACCCGCGTGCGCTTCGCGGCGACCCGCCGCGAAGACCGGGAGCGCGGCGTGGTCCGCAACTCGCCCCGCATTGGGACAAGCGTTCAGATGGCACCCGCTCACTGTTGTCCTCGGCGGGTCGCCGGGGACGGCACGCGGGTCGCGTGCTCCACCCGGACTCTGCGGCCGCGCGCCTCATGAGAATCCTCGCGCTCCAACTCAAGCGCATCGGCGATCTGGTGCTGACCACCCCGGCTCTGCGGGCGCTGCGGGCGGCGTGGCCGGAGGCGCACCTCGCTCTCGCCGTCGCGCCGGGTTGCGCTGCGCTGCTGGGGGCGATTCCGGCGATCAATACCGGCGTGGTGCTCGGCAAGGGACGCGGCTTTCGCCCGTGGCAGCAGGTGCTCACCGGGCCGTGGGATGTGTGCCTGGACTTCACCGGCACGGATCGCTCGGCGCTCGCGGTGGCACTTTCACGGGCGGAAGAGCGCGTGACTTTCGAGTGGGTGAAAAAGTCGAAACTGCGCGCCGTCGCCTTCAATCGCTTCGTCGCTTCGCCGGTGCGCGAGCGGCACACGGTCGATCATTACCTCGACCTCGCCGCCGCCGTGGCACGCGTCGAAACCGCGCCGCTGCCCGAACTGCGCGTGCCGGAAAGCGCCCGAGCGGAGGCGGAAAAAATCCTCCGCGCGCACGGCGTCACCGGCCCGTTCGCGGTACTCCATCCCGGCACCGCCCGCCCGGAAAAGTACTGGCTGCCGGAGCGCTGGGCCGAGGTCGCGCAGCATCTCCGCGCGGCGCACGGGCTGGCCTGCGTCATCACCGGCGGGAGCGATGCGGACGAACTCGCGCACCTCGCCGGCATCCTTAGCAAGGACGCGCTTTCGCCGAGGTCGGAGACTCGGTTGATCCCGGATTTCACGGATGACACGGATTTTCAGAATCCCCAATCCGTGCCGTCCGTGAAATCCGTGGTTCCTGCCGATCTCAGCCGCACCGGCGTCGGGATCGTGAATCTCGCCGGCCGGATCGACCTGCTGACTTTCGCCGCCGTGCTCGCGCAGGCGCGGCTGTGCGTGAGTTGCGATACTGGTGCGGTGCATCTCGCCGCGTCATTCCAGACGCCGCAGATCGCGCTTTTCGGCCCGACGAACCCCTTCCACTGGCGGCCCCGGCACGACCTCGCGCTCGTCCTTTCCGCCGCGCAGCCCGACGCTCCGTTCACCGCTTTCGACCCACGCATGAAAGGCGCCGCGATGGAGCGCATCTCGACCGCGGCGGTCATCCGTGCTATCGACTCCCTCCTCGCGCCAACGCGCTAGCCCCACATGGCCTCCAAAAGAATCTCCCGCAAAGACGCCGCCAAAATGTCGTCACTGGAACTCCTGCGCAAGGGCCAGGGACCATACCGGCGGCTGCTCAGCTACCTGCGGCCGTACCGCGGCCGCTTTCTGCTCGGGATGCTTTTTGGCGCGCTCTTTGGCGTGGCCAATGGCGCGCTCATCCTGCTCATCCGCGTGGTGCTGCCGGCGATTTTTCCCGGTGGCCAGGCGCAAGCGGTGAAGCTCCCGGGCTGGATGCCGTTCCAGCTCCCGGAAATCCATCCGCACACCGCGGGGCTGGGGGAAATCGCGGCGCTCTGCGCGACCATCCCGGCGCTCATGGCGGTGCGCGGCCTCCTTTCCTACCTCAATGCCTACTGCCTGCTCTGGGTCAGCCAGCGCGTGCTCGACGACATCCGCTGCTCGCTCTTCCGCCATCTGCTCGGGCAGTCGCTCGAGTTTTTCAACCGCGCCAAATCCGGCGAACTCGTGCAGACGGTTTTCAACCAGACGCGCGTCGCCCAGTCCGCGCTGACGCAGATGGCGGGCGACATCGTGAAGCAGCCGATCTCGATCCTCTCCGCGCTCGCCGCCCTGCTGGCGATCGACGCGCGGTTCACGATTCTCGCCTTCACCGTCTTCCCGCTCTGCCTGCTGCCGGTGCTCATCATCGGGAAAAAAGTGCGCAGCGCCGGCGCGCGCGAGGAGGACGAGGCGGGGCAGCTCATGGTGGTGATGCAGGAGGCCTTCGCCGGGGTGCGCGTGGTGAAAACGCACGCGCGCGAGGACTACGAGGCCGGGCGTTTCAACGAGGCGAATCTGAAGATGCTGCGCTTCGCGATGCGCTGGAAAAAGGCGCAGGAGATCGTCACGCCGCTGGTCGAGACGGTGTCGTCGATCGGGATCGTGGGCGCACTCGTCTATGCGTGGCACTACCAGCTCGGGGTCGAGAAATTCTTCGCGCTCCAGGCCGGCCTAATCCTGCTCTACAACCCGGCCAAGGCGCTCGGGAAGATGAACATCCTCATGCAGAAATGCCTCGCGGCGACGACCAAGGTTTTCGAGCTGCTCGACCGCCCGTCCGCCATCCAGGACGCGCCTACCGCGACCGTGCTCCGGGGCGTGCGCGGCGACGTGGCGCTGGACGGCGTGACCTTCGGCTACTCCGGCAAGGACGCGCCCGCCGTGCGCGGGATCAGCATCACCGTGCCCGCCGGGACGACCTGCGCGCTGGTCGGCGCGACCGGCGCGGGCAAGAGCACGCTTTTCTGGCTGCTCCAGCGGCTCTACGAACCGCAGGCCGGCGCGATCCGCATCGACGGGCACGACATCCGCGAGGTCACGCAGGCCTCGCTCCGCGAGCACATCGCGATGGTCAATCAGGACACCTTCCTTTTCCACGACACCATCCTCGCGAACATCCGCTACGGCCGGCTCGACGCCACGCGCGCGGAGATCGAGGCGGCGGCGAAACTGGCCCACGCCCACGAGTTCATCCTCGCGCAGCAGCAGGGCTACGAGACGGTCATCGGCGACAAAGGCTGCATGCTCTCCGGCGGGCAGCAGCAGCGGCTCTGCATCGCCCGCGCGCTGCTCAAAAACGCCCCCATCCTGCTCCTCGACGAGGCCACCAGCGCGCTCGATTCCGAGACCGAGCAGCACATCCAGGAAGCGCTCGAGACTTTGGCCAAAGGCCGCACCGTGCTCGCCATCGCGCACCGCCTTTCCACCATCCAAAAAGCCGACCAGATCGTCGTCCTCGAAAACGGCATGATCAAGGAAACCGGCACGCACGCGCAGCTCTTCGCGCAGAGCGGCTACTACCGCCGGCTCTACGACTTGCAATTCAACCGCCACAATGGCGGCGACGTGCCGCTCGCGGAACTGGTCGCCCTGTGAAGGGTGATCGGTGATCGGTGATCAGTGAATCGAGCGTCGTCCGCGCGGGCTTGCCATCCAATCACTCTTCACCGATCACCCTTCACGCCCACGCCCCGTGAAAACCGCCGCCCTCCTTTTCACCCTCCTCCTCCCGCTCGCCGCCGCGCGCGCGCAGGGCACCATCCGCGCCACCACCCGGGTCCTGCCCGATGGCAGCACGCTCACCGCCGTCACTGATCCCGACAAACGCACGCGCGAGGAATCCATCGTGGACGCCGCCGGCCAAGTGCGAAGCAAAACCATCTTCTTTCTCAACTCCCAAAACTTCGCCAGGGGTGCCACGCATCTCGATGCGAAGGGCGTGATTCGCTACAAGGAGGCTTACAAGTTCGATTCCTCGGGGCGGATCAACGAGTCGAAGCTCTTCTCCGCGGACGATCGTCCGCTGGGTCGGCGCGTGTTCATCTATGAGGGAAAAAACTCGGCGCGCATCGAGGACTACGACGCCGCAGGCAACCGCCTCGCCGCCGGCGCGCGTCCGAGCGGCGGGCGCCCCCCACCGCCGCCGGAAATTCGGCGGGCGATTCCCCTGCGCTGAAGGGCGCGGGCGAGTCAGTAGCGGCTGCGAATCCCCAGCGCGATGGCGTCGGCGAGGCGCTGGCGATGGGCAGCCGAACCGGCGATGCGGCGGCCTTCGGAGCGGTTCGTCAGAAAACCGCACTCGACCAGGATGGCCGGGATGCGGGTATTGCGAAGGACATAAAACCCCCGGGACCGAACCCGCCGGTCCTCCGTGCCAGCCGCGCGCACGACTTGGCGGTGCACCGCGGACGCGAGGCTGCCGCTCCGCCGCGAGTAGTAGTAGGTCTCGACGCCATTGGCCCCTTCGCGCGGGGCGGAGTTGAAATGCACGGAAACGAAGATGGCGTTGCGTTGGGAATTGGCGATGGAGCACCGGTCATTGAGCGGGACGAAGTAGTCGCCCCGCCGCGTCATCACCGTGCGGTAGCCCATGGAGCGGAGCCGGCCCTCCAGCCGCCGGGACACGTCGAGGGCGTAGATTTTTTCCGCGTAGCGGTCCCCCGGCACGCCGCCGCGGTCGTGTCCGCCGTGGCCCGCGTCGATGACCACCGTGGGACGCGCCCACGCCGCGGAGGCCGACAGGCAGAGGACGACGGCGAGGAGGGCAAGAAGATGACCGATTTTTTTCATGGCGAACCGGGCCGGAGGTTTTGGAAAACGTTTCCGGAAGGCGAGCGGAATTTTTCCTCCCGCTCCGCGTGATGGGCCGCGTAGCGTGGCGGGCGTGCAGCCCTTTTTTCTGCGTCAAACGCTCGCCCTTTTCGCGCCCGTCGGCCTGCTCTGGGTGGCGCTGATCGTCCTCGCCGTGCTGCTCTGGCGGCGGCGCTTGCGCGGCTTCGCGCTCGGCGTCGGCGGGCTGGTGCTGGGCATCACGATCATTGGCGGGACCAGCGTGCCGGGGCTGCTGCTCGGCTCGCTGGAGCGTCCCTATGCGGGAGTGAAAGCGGAGGATTTGCCCGTGGCCGATGCCGTGGTGCT
This sequence comes from uncultured Chthoniobacter sp., assembly GCA_903874975.1. Taxonomy (GTDB): domain Bacteria; phylum Verrucomicrobiota; class Verrucomicrobiia; order Chthoniobacterales; family Chthoniobacteraceae; genus Chthoniobacter. The sequence continues at coordinate 7,009 of CAIQUL010000167.1, forward strand.
GCTCGGCGGCGGGGCGCAGGCGTCGCGCTACGAGGTGGCGGGCGTGCATCTCTCGGCGGCGGGCGATCGGCTGGTCATGGCCGCGGAGCTGATGCGGCTGGGCAAAGCGCCGGTGCTCGTGCTCGGCGGTGCGTGGGGACAGCTCGATGGCCGCGAGGCCCCGGAATCCCACCTGACCAAAGATCTGCTCACGCGCTGGGGCGTGCCCGCCGGGGCGATGCTCCCGCTGGGCCCGAATCGCGACACCCACGACGAGGCGCTCAAGGTGCGCGCGCTCGCCGCCGAACGCGGCTGGCAGCGCGTGCTCCTCGTGACCTCCGCAAACCACATGCGCCGCGCCTCGGCGACCTTCCGGCATCTCGGGATCGAGGTCACGCCGGCGCCGTGCAATTTCCTGACGAGCGTCGGCACCGGCAGGGCGCCGTTCTTCTTCGGCGTCCCCGGCAGCGACGGCTTCGCAAAAGTCGGCTTCTGGCTCCACGAGGAAATCGGCTGGCTGGAGTACTGGCGGCGCGGCTGGCTCGCCCCGCCCGCGAAATAACGCCCGCCGCCCCTCCCGGCGGCCCACCGCTTTCCACCCGCTAGACCACTTCGCGGAACGGCTCGAAGCCGAGGTCGAAAAGGTTCGCCGAGTTATCCATCAGCGTGGGCAGCCCCGCGATGAACGGCTCCCAATCCTGGCTGTTCGCAAACTGCGTGTCCCACGTGACGAAGACGCCGCCCGGCACCACGTTCGACTGCTCGATGAGCACGCGGATGTCCTTCTCCCAGTCGAGGATGGTGACGTAGCCGAGCGTGGCCGGCCGATTGACCAGCGGGCTATAGGAGAAGCGCTGGAGAAAGCCGTCGCGCTCCTCGACGGACGGGAATTTTCCATGCGCGTGCGCGGAGAGCGCGGTCACGGTTTTCGGGTCGAAATCGAGGAGCTGGTAAAAGCGGACGAGGGTGTCGCGGATGATGGTCCAATCCGCCGCGGTGCGGGCGCTGCGGACGCCGAATTTGATGCGGTCGGCGGTGCGCGTGAGCGTCCCGTTTTCGCCAAAGAACTGCGCGCTCAGCTCGTAGCCGAAAAGGTCGTCCCAGCGTTTCAGACGGATCTGGTCGGCGCGCAGGCTGAGGCCTTTCGTGGTGTCGCACAGCGCTGCACCAAAGGCCTCCAGCCGCGCCTCGGCAAACCCGCGCGGCGCGGGAAATGGCACGTCCACGTGGACGCCAAAAAAATCCATCGGGAGAATTTCCATAGGCGGCGGACGCTAGCGGGACCGGCCCGGCGGAGGCACGGTATTTTTTGGCAGCCCGGAGCCGGGCTTGCGGACTCGACAATTCTCCGCGCGCTGGCGATGGAAGCGGGCGTGCCGCCCGTCCCTTTTTCCGCACCGCTCCCGCTGCCCGCGGGTTGCTGCCCGCCCGCGCCGTGACTTGGGATTACCTCATCGTCGGCGCGGGCTTTGCCGGCGCGGTGCTGGCCGAGCGGCTGGCCAGCCAGTGCGGGGCCACGTGCCTCGTCATCGACCGCCGCGCCCACATCGCCGGCAATGCCCACGACCGCTACGACGCCGCGGGCGTCCTCGTCCACGACTACGGCCCGCACTATTTCCGCACGAACTCGGACCGCATCGTCGAGTACCTCAGCCAGTTCACCGAGTGGCATCCGGTGGACTACAAAATCCTCTCGTGGACGGGCGGGCAGTTCTGGCCGTTCCCGATCAACCTCAACACCTTCGAGCAGCTCGTCGGGCACCCGGCGACGAGCGAGGAAATGGCGCGCGCGCTGGCCGAGTGGCGCGTGCCCATCGCCGAGCCGCGCAACAGCGAGGAGGTCATCGTCTCGCAGGTCGGCACGAAGCTCTACGAGATGTTTTTCCAGAACTACACCCGCAAGCAGTGGCGGCGCGATCCGCGCGACCTCGATGCCAGCGTCTGCGGGCGCATCCCGATCCGGCTGAACCGCGACGACCGCTATCTTTCCGAGAAATTCCAGGCGCTGCCGAAGGACGGCTACACCGTCATGTTTCGGAAAATGCTCGCGCACCCCAAGATCGAGGTGCGCCTCGGAACCGACTACCGCGACGCCCGCGCGCAGATCGCCCACCGGCATCTCATTTTCACCGGGCCGATCGACGAATACTTCGGGCACTGCTTCGGCCCGCTGCCGTATCGCTCGCTGCGCTTCGAACCGGAGACGCTGGCCCAGGAATTTTTCCAGCCGGCGATGCAGGTAAACTACCCGAACGACCACGCCTTCACGCGCATCGTCGAGATCAAGCACGCCACCGGCCAGCGGATCCCGGTCACGACCATCGTGCGCGAATACCCGCAGGATTTCGGGCCGGGGCGCGAGCCGTATTACCCGATCCCCGCGCCCGACGCCCGCGCGCTCTACCAGCGCTACGCGGAACTCGGCGAGCGCGAGCCCGGCGTGAGTTTCGTCGGGCGGCTCGCCACTTACCGCTACTACAACATGGATCAGGTCGTCGGCATGGCGCTGGCGGAGTTTGAAAAACTGCGCGTCCCGAAATCATGAAGGCCGATCTCCACCTGCACTCCCGCCACAGCGCCCGCGCCCCGGAGTGGCTCTTCCGCCGTGTCGGTCTGCCGGACAGCTACTCCGAGCCGCACGCGCTTTACGACACGCTGCGGGCGCGCGGCATGGATTTCGTGACGCTGACCGATCACAACCGCATCGAGGGTTGTCTCGAAATCGCCGGCCGGCCGGGTGTCTTTCTCAGCGAGCAGGTGAGCACGCGTTTCCCCGACGACCGCTGCGAGGTTCATGTGCTCGTCTGGGGCCTCACCGAGGCGCAGCACCGCGCTCTGCAGACCGCGCGGGAGAATATCTTCGACCTGCAAAAGTATCTCGCCGCCGAGCAACTCACGCACGCCGTGGCGCATCCATTTTACCGCGTGGACGACCGGTTGAGCCTCGCGCACGTCGAGAAGCTGGTGCTGCTGTTCCAGCATTTCGAGGGACTGAATGGACACCGCGACGCGCTGCTCAGCGCGGTTGCACGCGCGGTACTCGGCCGGCTCACGCCGGAAAAAATCGCCGAGCTGGCGAACCGCCACAATTTCGCGCCGACGCACGCCGAGCCGTGGCGCAAGATTTTCACCGCCGGCTCCGACGACCACGGCGGGATGTTTCCCGCGGCGGCCTTCACGGAAACGCCGGACGGAAAAACGGTCGCGGATTTCCTCGCCGCGATCCGCGCCGGGCACTGCACCCTGCGCGGCACCGGCGGCACGCCGCTCGCGCTCTCGCACAGCCTCTACAACAACCTGCGCCAGTTCATCGGCGGGAAGTTTGCCGGGGCCAAGAGTTCGAGCTTCGTGGGCAAGGCGTTCTCGCGGTTCATGGAGGGCGAGGATCCGACGGAGTTTTCGTGGACGGACAAGCTCGCGTTCGTCGCCGAAGGCATCGCCAGCGGGAAGATTTTCGAGCTGGCGAAGCCGGCCAACGCGTCGCTCTGGAAGCAGTTCGCCGGCACCTTCACCGGCGGCGCGATGAAGAAGCGGCTCGCGCGCGAAACCGAGGGCATCACCGAGCCGGAGCGGCGCGCGTTCGTCACCGCGAACTTCTTCGTCAACCAGCTCGCGTTCCGCTTTTTCACCACGTTCATCAAGCAGCTCTCGGAAGGAAACATCATCGAGGCGATCCGCGAGATCAGCGTGCTCCTGCCCGTGCTCGCGCCGCTCGCGCCATACTTCTACGCGTTTCGCAGTCAGGCCCCCGACCGCCCGTGGCTGGCCGGGGTGGGCCAGGCGCTGACCGGCGAACGCCCCGCACTGCTGGAGAACCGCAAACGCGCCTGGTTCACCGACACCCTCGAGGACGTGAACGGCGTGGCCAACACCATCCGCAAACTCACCGCCGCGTGCATCGCAGAAGGCGGCGATCTCACCGTCGTCACCTCGCGCTCGACGATCACGATCACCGGCATCCCGATCAAAAACTTCGCGCCCGTCGGTGAGTTTGAGCTGCCCGAGTACGAGCTGCAGAAGCTCAGCTTCCCGCCCATCCTGCAGATGATCGACTACATCCAGCGCGAAGGTTTCACCGAGCTGATCATCTCCACGCCCGGCCCCATCGGCCTCACCGCGCTGCTCGCCGCCAAGCTCCTCGGCCTCCGCACCAGCGGCATCTATCACACGGATTTTCCCCAGTACGTCCGCATCCTGACCGACGACAACTTTCTCGAAACGCTGACTTGGAACTACATGAAGTGGTTCTACGAGCAGCTCGATCTGCTCTACGTGAACAGCGAAGGCTACCGCCGCGCGTGGGTGGATCGCGGCATCGCCGCCGACAAAATTCGCATCCTCCCCCGCGGCCTCGACACCGCGCTCTTTCACCCCTCGCGCCGCGACCCCGCGTTCTGGACAAAGCACGGCCTCGCGCCCGGCGCGACCGTCCTGCTCTACGTCGGCCGCGTGTCGAAGGAGAAGGACCTGGACGTGATCGTGGCCATGTGGCGGCGGATTGCGGACAACCAGAAACTCGCCCTCGCCTTCGTCGGCGACGGCCCCTTTCAAAAAGAACTCCGCCAGCTCCTGCCCGACGCCGCTTTCACCGGCTACCTCACCGGCCTCGACCTCGCCCGCGCCTTTGCCAGCGCCGACGTTTTTCTTTTCCCCAGCACCACCGACACCTTCGGCAACGTCATCCTCGAAGCCCTCGCCAGCGGCGTCCCCTGTGTCGTCTCCGATCAGGGCGGACCGAAGGATCTCATCGCGCACGGCGCCACCGGCTTCATCACGCGGGCTCTGGATGTCGCCGACTTCACTGCCGCGGTGGAAAAAATCGCGCACGATCCCGCGCTGCGGCAGGCCCTGGGCGACACCGCCCATCGCACCGTGCAGGATCGCGACTGGGCCGAAGCCGGGCGGGAATTTTGGGCGACGCCGCGGAACTCCAGTCTTTGAGCAGCGCCGCGGCTGCCGCGCCTTTCCCGGCCATGAACGTCCAGCCCACCGGCACGATTACGTTTCTTTTCAGCGACATCGAGGGCAGCACCAAAAAATGGGGGCAGCAGCCGGATGCGATGCGCGTGGCGCTGGCCAGCCACGACCGGCTGCTACGCTAGGCGTTTGAGGCGGTGGGTGGGTTTGTTTTCAAAACGATCGGTGATGCCTTCTGCGTGGCCTTCGACACGCCGCACAGTGCGCTCGTCGGCGCGCTGGAGGCGCTGCGGGCGCTGCGGGCGCTGCGGGCCGCGGAGTGGGGCGAAACCGGCGAGCTGAAGGTCCGCATGGCGCTGCACACCGAGGCACTGGATATTTTCCGCCAACTCGGCGGCACCCGCGGCACCGCGAAGGCGCTCGCGGACCTGGCCTTTCACGCCTTCGATGCCGACGAACTTTCCCGTGCTCAAGACCTCATCGAGGAGGCCTCCCTCCTCGCAACTTCGCACCGCGACCCCGCCTCATCGCGCACGTCCAACACATCCGCGGCGTGCTGGCCGCGGCGCGTGGGCGTGAACGCCGCCGTCCTCGGTCGTTTCGCCGAGGCTCACACGCATCTCCGCGAGTGCCTGCTCGTAGGGATCGATCTCGGCAACCGCTGGGGCGCGTCCTACCCGCTCGACGCCTTCGCTTTTCTCGCCCTCGCCCAGCGCCAGGACGAGCGCGCCGCGTGTCTTTTTGGCGCCGCCGAAGCCCACCGCACCCGCAGCGGTGTCGTCCCCAGTATCGCCGACCATCCCGCCCTGCGCGCCATCCGCGCCGCCGCGCCCGATTTCACCGGCCCCGCCAGCGCCGCCGCCCACGAGGCAGGCCGCGCCCTCGACCTCGACGCCGCCATCGCCCTCGCAACCCAGCCGCCGCAATCGGAGGTGTGATTAAATCACGCCCCGCAAGAAGCGGCGCTCGCTTCCGGGTTGGCGGTGCCAGTCGCTAGTGCCTAGGGTGCCGCCCCGATGAAATTCCCCATCTACATCCTGCTCGCCGTCTTGATCTTCGGCGTCTTTCGTACGCACCTCAGCGTGCGGCGGAGCACGAGCGCGGAAGAGCGCGGGATCGCCATCCGGTTTTCAGCCTTCGCGTGGGTGGTCGGTTTTCTGTTTCTCCTCGCGTTCATTTTTCTGCCGAACAAACAGGGCGTCATCCTGATGGTGCCGGCTTTCATCGTCGCGGTCGGCCTTGCCAAATTCTGGCGCGACAAACGCGCAGACCTGCGGCGCAAGAGCGCGGAGCAGACCCGGCTCGACCGGATGAAACGCGTCAACTGACAGCGGAATAAAGTACGCGGCCCGGCATCCCCCTTTGCCAACTGAAAATCTCCGCGCTAAAATCGATCGCCATGACCACTGCGCCACGCCACCTCACCCTGCTCGCGAGCCTCGCCCTCGCCCTCGCGAGCTGCCACGCCGAACCACCGAAAACCGCCAGCCAACCCGGTCCCCTCACCACGAAAATGAGCAAAGAAGAACTCCGCAAAAAACTGACCCCAGAGCAGTTCAACGTCACCTGCGAAAACGGCACCGAGCCGCCCTTTCGCAACGCCTATTGGAACAACCACGAGGCCGGCATCTACGTGGACGTGATCAGCGGCGACCCACTCTTTGCCTCCATCCACAAATTCGATTCCGGCACCGGTTGGCCGAGCTTCTGGCAGCCTTTGAAAAAGGATGCCCTCCGCGCGCGCAATGACGTGAGCCACGGCATGGTCCGCGACGAAGTGCGCTCCACCAAAAGCGACGCCCACCTCGGTCACGTCTTCGACGACGGCCCGAAACCCACGGGCCTGCGCTACTGCATGAATTCCGCGGCGCTCCGTTTCGTCCCGGTGGCCAAGCTCAAAGAAGCGGGTTACGAGGAATTCCTACCGCTCTTCGAAAAACCCGCGGCAAAGTAACGCGGGCTAGGACCTCCGCTCAGGCCAGCGGCCTGCCCGGGCTGTCGGCGAACCGCACGTCCTTACTCAGCATCCGTTCGCCGTCGAACTCGAACCACGCCTGGAAACTTTTTCCGGCGATCATGTGCGGCAGCCAGTGCTGATCGTCCTCCCACATTTCGTCATAAGGAATCGCTGGGAGATCGCACCAAAGCGGCGTCGCCTCGTCCGTCTCAATCAGCTCGCCGGTGAAATCGCGCGCGAGGAAAACGGTGCAGTGCAGGCTGTAGCCGTCGGCGAACTGAAAATGCAGGACGCCGCGCTCCTCGACTCCGAGCGGCGTCAAGCCGACCTCCTCCTGCGTCTCGCGAATCGCCGCGGCGAGCGTGGTCTCGCCGGGTTCGAGCCGCCCGCCGGGGCCGTTGATCTTCCCCGCGCCGAGCCCGCGCTTTTTGCGGATGAGCAGGATGCGCGTGTCTTTGACGATGAAGCAAAGCGTGGCGCGCTCGCGCGGCTGCCAGGTGGACCAGTTCATGGAGCGGGAAAGGTGAATTGTGATTGGTGATTAGGGAATGGCGAATGTTAGGAAGCTGACCTTCCAATCACCCTTCACCGATCACCAATCACCATGAATCCGACCACCGCCACGCGCCTCGCCGCACTCGCCGGCTTCCTCGCCGTCGCGCTCGGAGCCTTCGGCGCGCATGGTTTGAAGGCGGTGCTCGAAAAAAACGGGACGCCCGCCGTCTGGCAAGCGGCCGCGCTTTACCACCTCGTGCATGCCGTCGTGCTGCTCGTGCTGGCGCAAAGAACGTCCGTCGCGCGGGTGCCGTTCGCGCTCTTCGGCTCGGGGATCGCGATCTTCAGCGGCAGCCTCTACCTGCTGGCGGTCACGAACTTGAAATGGCTCGGCGCGATCACCCCGCTCGGTGGCGTGTGCCTGCTCGCGGGATGGCTGGCGCTGATTTTGAAACCGCGCGCGTAAGCCGCGCGCGGCGCGGTTCACTCCCGGGCACCGAGGGCGGGCAGCCCGAGCGTCTCGCGGGCGGCGAGCTTTTCGCTTTCCTCGTCGGAGTCGGCCGCGGTCAGCGTGGTGATGGTTTGCCACTCCTTCGCGGCGAGGTCGGTCTGGCCCATGATCTTGTAAAGCCGCGCGAGTTCCGCGCGGTGCATGATGCGTTGCGGGGCCAGTTCGACGGCCTTCTTCAGGCACTTCGCGGCCTCGGCATTGGTCGCCGGAGGCATCCCGCCATAGACCACCGTGGCCAGCGCGCGGAGCACGCCGTTGACGTTCGCCACGCCCGCGTGCCAGCGCCCCAGGACGTGCCAGGCGAAGTCGTCAGTCGGATCGAGTTCGAGGGATTTCACCGTCTCGTCTTTGATGATCTTGGAGTAATCGAGCTTCGTTTTGTTGCCGACGAAATCGGTCAGCTTGCCGTAGGCGATGGCGAGGCTGAGGTGGGCCTTGGCGATTTTCGGATCGAGCGCGAGGGCGCGCTGGGAGTAGTCGAGCGCCTTGCGCGCATGCTGCTCGGCGGCGTCGCGGGCTTTGGTCGCATCGACGAGGTCGGAGTGTTGCTTGGCGAGGCGCAGCAGGATGGCGGGATTCTTCGGATCGAGTTGTTCGGCGGCCTCGAAATCGGCGAGCGCCGCTTTGGTTCGGCCCTGCTTTTCCTCCACATCACCGTGCCTGATGAGCGCCGCGACTTGCGCGTCACAGGGAGACACGAGGAAGCCAAACAACACCGCGACGAGCAGCGGCGCTCTCTCTCCGACGTTCTGAATCCACCCGCGCAACATGGAGCAATTTCGGAAACTATGCCCCGGACGAAGGCTCCACCGGAACACACGCGCAGAACAAATTGCGGTCGCCCCAGACGTTGTCGATGCGGCCGACGGACGGCCAGAATTTGTGCTCGCGGAGCCAGGGCGCGGGATAGGCGGCCTGCTCGCGGGTGTAGGCGTGGGGCCATTCCCCGGCGATCAGCGAGTGCGCGGTGTGCGGTGCGTTCTTGAGCAGGTTGTCCTTCGCGTCGGCGGTGCCGTCTTCCACGGCGGTCATCTCCGCGTGGATGGAAATGAGCGCGTCGCAGAAGCGGTCCAACTCGGCTTGGGGCTCGCTCTCCGTGGGCTCGATCATCAGCGTGCCGACCACCGGCCAGCTCAGCGTGGGCGCGTGAAAGCCGTAATCCATGAGGCGCTTCGCGACGTCCTCGGCGGTCGTCTTGTGGAAGCCGCGGAGGTCGATGATGCACTCGTGGGCGACGAGGCCGTTTGCGCCTTTGAAGAGCACAGGAAAATACGGATCGATCCGGCGGGCCATGTAGTTGGCGTTAAGAATGGCGAAGCGCGTCGCTTCGGTGAGTCCCTCGCCGCCCATCATGCGGATGTACATCCACGGAATCGTGAGGATGCTCGCGCTGCTGAAGGGCGCGGCGGAAACCGAACCGGTGCGCGCATCGGGGCCCTGCCGCTCGACGGCGGGCAGGAATTCCACGAGATGCGCGGCCACGCCGATCGGCCCCATGCCGGGGCCGCCGCCGCCGTGCGGGATGCAGAAGGTTTTGTGCAGGTTGAGATGGCACACGTCCGCGCCGATGAAGCCCGGCGAGGTCAGCCCGACCTGCGCGTTCATGTTCGCGCCGTCCATGTAAACTTGGCCGCCGCGGGCGTGGATGAGTTCGCAGATGTCCACGATGGTTTCCTCGAAAACGCCGTGCGTGCTCGGGTAGGTGACCATGAGCGCGGCGAGCTGATCCTTGTGCTGGTCAGCCTTCGTGGTCAGGTCGGCGAGGTCGATGTCGCCGTCGTCGAGGCAGCGGACCGTGATCACTTTCATCCCCGCCATGACCGCGCTCGCGGGATTTGTGCCGTGCGCGCTGGTCGGGATGAGGCAGACGTCGCGGTGCCCTTCGCCGCGCGACTCGTGGTATTTGCGGATGACGAGCAGGCCTGCGTATTCGCCCTGCGAGCCGGCGTTTGGCTCCAGCGAAACGCCCGCGAAGCCGGTGATCTCGGCGAGCCAGCCTTCGAGCTGCGTGCAGAGCTGGCGGTAGCCGGCGGTCTGCTCGGCGGGCGCGAACGGATGCACTTTGCCAAACTCCGGCCATGTCACCGGTAGCATCTCGCTGGTCGCGTTCAGCTTCATGGTGCACGAACCGAGCGGGATCATCGAGGTGGTCAGCGAGAGGTCTTTCGCCTCCAGCCGCCGGATGTAGCGGAGCATTTCGTGCTCGGTGTGGTGGGTGTTGAAAACGGGGTGCGCCAGATAGTCCGGGTCGGCGCGCTGGAGGAGATCGCCCACTTCCATGTTCGCGTAACGGTCGCGGCTGTCCGTTACTTCCGTCCGCTTGCCGAAAATTGCGTCCGCTTCGTCAAAGAGCAGCGCCGTCTTTCCCGACTCGGCGGCGGCGAAAACCCGCGCGAGGTTTTTCTCGGTTTCGCCAATGTATTTGCTCACGACGGACCCAAGCCCAAGCACCTGGCCGAGGGTCATGAGATCGGCGGCGCTGGTCGTTTCATCGAGGGCGATGCCGACGGTGGTGTCGTCGAGTTTGCGCAGGTTGACGTGCTGCGAATGACCCGCGCGCAGCGTGGCATCGGCCGACGGCACGCTGACCGCGAGGGTGTCGAAGAACGGCCCGCGCACCTCGTGTCCGTGATCGACCAGCGCTGCCGCCAGCGTGCGCGCGAGCAGATGCGTGCGCGCGGCGATTTTCCGCAACCCGCCGGGGCCGTGATAGACCGCGTACATCGAAGCCATGACCGCGAGGAGCACCTGCGCTGTGCAGATGTTGCTCGTCGCCTTGTCGCGCCGGATGTGCTGCTCGCGCGTCTGGAGCGAAAGGCGGTAGCCGGGGCGTCCGTGCGCGTCCTTGCTCACGCCGACGAGCCGGCCGGGCATGAGGCGTTTGTAGGCGTCCTTCACCGCCATGTAGGCCGCGTGCGGCCCGCCAAAACCGAGCGGTACGCCGAAGCGCTGGGTGGAGCCGACGGCGATGTCCGCGCCGAACGCGCCCGGCGCGCGCAGCAGCGTGAGCGCGAGGATGTCCGCCGCCACGATGGCCAGCGCGCCCGCCGCGTGCGCCTTCTCGATGAACCCCGCGTAGTCGCGGATCACGCCGGTGGTATCCGGGTACTGGAGGAGGACGGCGAACGGCTTCTCCGCGAAATCAAACGTCGTCTCGTCGCCGACGATCACCTTGATCCCCAGCGGCTCCGCGCGCGTCTGCACCACCGCGATGGTCTGCGGATGGCAGCGCTCGCTGACGAAAATGGCGTGCGCGTCCGCCTGCTTGCTGACCGCGTGCGCGATGTGCATGGCCTCGGCGGCGGCGGTCGCCTCGTCGAGCAGCGAGGCGTTCGCGATGTCCAGCCCGGTGAGATCGCAGACCATCTGCTGGAAGTTCACCAGCGCCTCCATGCGCCCCTGCGAAATCTCCGCCTGATACGGCGTGTAAGCCGTGTACCAGCCGGGATTTTCGAGGATGTTGCGCTGGATGACCGGTGGCGTGATGCAGTCGCTGTAGCCCTGGCCGAGGTAGTTTTTGCAAAGGTGATTCTTTCGCGCGATGCCACGCAACTCGGCCAGCGACTCGTTCTCGCCCCGTCCCGCGGGCAGCTTCATCGGCTCGGCCAGCCGGATTTTCGCGGGCACCGCCGCGTCGATCAGCGCATCGAGCGACCCGAGTCCGAGCGTCGCCAGCATCTCCGCGACCTCGTTTTCCCCCGAGCCGAGATGGCGTCGCGGAAAGGTGTCGCAAGGCGCGAGGATCGAGGTTTCGAGAGGAGCCGCAGCGGGCGGCGAAGCGAGCGTGTCGTGCATCGCGGGAGGCTAGAAACGAAGGCGGGCAAAGCAAGCGGGTTTTGGGGTGGAGCGGGGCGGCGGGAAAAATGAGGTCATCCTGAGCGGAGATCCCGGCAGACGCAGGCGGGCGGGAACGGGCTCAAAGGACCTCAAACCATTTGTGGGCGGAGGCGGGGGGGCAGGGAGAATGAAATGACGAACGTGGAATGTCGAATAAAGCCCCCATGACGGATGCACGGCGGCTCACGGCGACGTTCTCCGTTTGTCCCCGTTGTTTGCGAACCGACGCTCCTAGGGAGCGCCCGCGCCCTCGCGGCCCCCTTGCTCACCGCGATGGCGCATTCACCCGTCATTCGGCATGTCCCCGCCGCCTTTCACCTTCCGCCGCGCGGGACTTTCTGCTCCAAGTCTCCCCCCACCATGACC
>CAIQUL010000168.1 GCA_903874975.1 uncultured Chthoniobacter sp.
CCTCGAACGCCAGGCCAGCGGTGAAATCCCCATGCCGACGCCCGTGCCCAAGCCAACGGCCCCGCCCAAACCCGCCGGCACGCCACCGCCCAAACCAGATGCCGTTCCCCCGAAAAAATAGTCCCGCACTGCCCATGCGCCCCCGCCTCCTCGTCCTCCTCCTCGCCACCGCCCTCTGCCTGGGCAGCCCGGCCTGCAAAGGCAAGACCACCAGCGCGGAGAAAAAAGCGGAGGAAATCCGGAAGTTTCGCGAGCGGCAAAAGAACCTCGCCCGGAAGTGCTACAAGGACATCACGACCAAGTATCCCGATTCCGAATTCGCCGCCCAAGCGGAGCAGCGCCTCCAACAACTCGGCCCCTCCACGGCACCCCAGAAAAAGTGACTCGCCCCGAGCGCGCCGCCGCCGTCACGACCATCCTCGCGCGCACCTATCCCGCCGCGCACTGCGAGCTGGACCACACCACGCCGCTCGAACTCCTCATCGCCACCATCCTCTCCGCGCAATGCACGGACGTGCGCGTGAATCTCGTCACCCCGGCCCTCTTTCGCACCTGCCGCACCGCCGCCGATTACGTGGCCCTGCCCGCCGAGCAGCTTGAGGACCTGATCCACTCCACCGGCTTCTATCGCGCCAAGGCGAAAAACATCCGCGCCTGCTGCGCCGCGCTCGTGGCGCGTCACGGCGGCGCAGTCCCGCGCACCATGGACGCACTCACCGCGCTCGCCGGAGTCGGGCGCAAAACGGCCAACGTCGTCCTCGGCAACGCCTTTGGCATCGATGTCGGCGTCGTCGTGGACACCCACGTGCAGCGGCTCAGCACCCGTCTCGGGCTGACGAAAAAACCCACGCCGGAAAAGATCGAGCAGGATTTGATGAAGCTCATCCCGCACGCGCAGTGGACCGTCTTCAGCCACTGGCTCATCTGGCACGGACGCCGCCGCTGCACCGCGCGGAAACCCGCCTGCCCCGACTGCGAACTCCGCACCCTCTGCCCGGCCGCGGAGCTGCCCTGCGGCTAGCTCACTTTTGAAATACCGCCCGCCGCCCACGCCCTCTTCCTCTTAATTCTTCCTCATCCCCAGAGGAAGACTGAGAGGAAGAGGAAGAACTCAGCAGTGAGAGCTATTCCAAAAGGCTCCTAACCCAGCACCTCGAACTGACTCATCCGCCGGAAGCTCGCGTAGCGCTCATCAATGTCCGCCTGGGTCAGCGTGCGCAGGCGCTCGAGGGAAAATTTCTCGACGTTGTAACTCGCGAGGATGCTGCCAAAGACCACGCCTTTGCGCAGCGACTCAAAGCTCACCGTCCCGTGATCCTGCGCCGCGAGATAGCCCGCGAGCCCACCGGCAAAGGTATCCCCCGCCCCGGTCGGGTCGTGGATGTCCTCCAGCGGATAGGCGCCGCAACTGAAGAACTGCGCGTTCGGCCCGAAGAGCAGCGCGCCGTGCTCACCCTTCTTGATGACCACGTAGGCCGGACCCATCCCGCGGATTTTCGCCGCCGCTTTGATCAGGCTCGTTTCCTTCGTCAGCATGCGCGCCTCGCCGTCATTGAGAATGAGCATGTCCACCCGCGCGAGCAGCCGCAGCAGTTCGTCGAGCGCGATGTTGATCCACAGGTCCATGGTGTCGGCGATGACGAAACGCGGGCGCGCCATCTGGTCGAGGACGTGGTTCTGGAGGTTCGGTCCGATGTTCGCCAGCAGGACATAGGGCGCTTGCTGGTAGGCGTCGGGGAGCACGGGGTTGAAGTGCTCGAAGACATTCAGCTCCACGCTGCGGGTCTCGCGGGTGTTCATATCCCACATGTATTCGCCGCTCCAGCGGAAGGTTTTTCCCGGCACCGTCTGGAGCCCGGTCAGGTCGATCTGGCGCGAGCTGAAGTAGTCGATATGCGCGCGGGGAAAGTCATCGCCGACGACGCCGACGAGATTAACCGGGGTGAAAAAACTGGCCCCGACCGCGGCATACGAAGCGGAGCCGCCGAGCAGATCGGCGTGCTCCTCAATCTGCGTTTTGACGGTATCGAGGGCGATGGAACCAACAACAAGGACGGACATCCGCCTCAAATGCAAAACCGCGGCAGCGATGACAAGGAATTTTCCTCCAGCGGGTTGGGCATCTCCCAACTGCAGCCGGCAATCGGCACCTCGGATGGCACGGATTACGAAGCACCGCGAACGCCCCGGTCGTGCTCACCTCGCGGAGCTTCCGGTCACTTTTTCGTCATCTCCAGCATCGCCTCGGCGAAAGCCTTGCCGAGCAGGATGAAGAAGCGACCTTCGCCGTTGTCGTGAAAGCCCGGGCTGGAAGTGGCCCGCTGGAGCATGGCCTTCTCCTCGGGCGTTTCCGGCTGGGTTTTCAGATCGCGTTCCTTGTTCACCCACCCGGCGCTCTTGATGGCGATGATGTCCGGGTGCAGCAGCGGCGCGCTCTCGATCGCCTGCACGTTGCCTTTGAACTCCGGTACGGTGCTCACGAACCGCTGGCCCTCGCGGACCTCCTTCTGCTTGATGTTGACCTCCTCGACCTTGACGCCGTTGACGCCCATCACCCCGACCACGGATTTCATGTCCGGCGCTTTGAATTCCTTCCGCAGATCCTTGATCAAATGCACGAGGTTGGCCCCGTATTGCTGGCGGCCCTTGTCGTCGAAAAAGTCGTTGTAGCCTTGGAACCAGACGAACCCGGCGATCTCGTAGCCGGCCTTTTCGTCGGAGGCGGGAAAGCGCTGTTTGAGGTTCTTCAGCGTGTCGTGAAGGATGCCCGCCAGCGCCGCGTCCCGCAGTTGGCGCTTCCGCGCGGCCCAGGCGCGGGCCAGTTCGCCCGGCGGCTCCAGCAGGGCCAGGGGTGCCGTATCGGCGGCGCGGCCGCGCCGCCGACGGTGCGGGCAGAAGGCGGCTTCGGCGGCGGTTAAATGGTGTTTCAGCGAATCTTCCCACCCGCGCTCCGTGTCGCACTCGTCGGTTGGGCTGCGTCCGTTTTCCGGGCCTAATTTTCCTTCAACAGCCCGATCGAAACCGCTACATACGCCCGCCCGCTCCCCGCGCGGGTGCTTGTTTTCTCAAAACCTCATCCCATCCATGAATCCACGACCCACACCTCTCCTCGCTGCCGCGATCCTCGGTCTCACCACGCTTTCCGCCAGCGCCGCCGACAAGTGGCCGCAGATGGATTACGGCCGCTTCCTCTCAGCGACCTACCAAAACACCAACGGCAAGAGCACGCTCGAAGGCGCCAAGGCGGGCAGTGCGGCGAATAAAGGCGTGGCCGTAAAGCTCGGGCCGGGCGGCGAGGCGGCGCAGCTTTTCGACACCGATCTGGTGCGCATGGCGGGCGGCTGGACGGGTGGTTGGGTGGAGCGGCGCGGGGTTGATCGAATACCGGCGCGGCCACATCAAGGTGCTGAACCGCCCCGGACTGGAGGAGCGGGTCTGTGAGTGCTATCAG
>CAIQUL010000169.1 GCA_903874975.1 uncultured Chthoniobacter sp.
CGACCTCCTGGTCCCAAACCAGGCGCTCTACCAAGCTAAGCTACACCCCGCAATTCCCTCGGGCGCTCCGCTTCCGGAAGGGCGGCCACCTTGTGGGGGCGCCACTATGGAGTCATCCCGGCAGCCCGCAAGCATTTGTGCCAAAAGAATTCTTCCACCCCACTTTGGCGGCCCGGACGGCATCCGCCGGAACGACCGGCTCACTTTTTCTTTTTCTTCTTTTTCTTTTTCTTCGACTTCTTCGACTTCTTCTGGTCGCTCTCTTTCTTCGAACTGGAACTGCGGCTGCTTGAATACCTGACCGGCGGAGCCACGTAGGGTGCCGGATAGCCCACGGAAATCGGCCGCAGCGGCGTCGGCTCACCGAAGGCCCCCACCCCATCCTTTTGCATCTGCCACTGAAAATTCGTCGTTCCCACAGTTCCTGGCGCAGCCACCACGAAATTGAAGGTCACCGCACTACCCGGAGCGACATCGCCGGGCAGATTCACCTCCGACAAGCCCCAAGCCCAATTGCCTGCGGGGGCCTGCGACCCCAGCCGGTAGCCACCGGCCTGCGTCCAGGTATTCGTCCCGGTGTTCAGCATTTCCACCGAGACCGCGGTCGGCGCCCCCGGCGTCATGGTGCCCGGAACACTCTGCACCATGAAAAGAGCCGCGTTTCCCGCCGCGGCATTCGGCGGTGCCGTGAGGATCGCCCAATAGTGACGATACGTGCTGCTGGCTGAGTAAGCGTAGCCCACGCCATACGACGTCTGGTTTTGATAGAAAACATCCGTCCCCAGAATGTGCGTGCGATGCGACGGCGAGTTCATCCAATCGGTCCACGCGGCCGCCGCCGTATTCCGCCCGGCTGCGATCGACTCGATGTAGTTGTCCGTGGCCGCTGTCCCCCACCAGGCCGGCAAGACATACCCGGCATCCCGGACCAGCGCGTTCGGACCAAATCCATCGGGGTTCACGTGGGCGAAATAATTCCGCGCCGCCAAGTCCTGCGCCCGTTCCCGGGCGAGGCGAGCCAAAATCGGATCCAACTGCATCGACGGCCGCATCTGCCCGGCGTCATTTACCATGTAGTCGGCGATCAACGCCTCCTCCGCACTCAGCACGTAGGCGGCCGGGGCCGAACCCGGTGCCCACACCACGGCGACCAAGCTCACGAGGAAGGTGACAAGACGGGCGGAGGTATTCTGTTTCATCGGTAAAGGCTCGGATCGAAGCACCTCTCGGGTCAGCCGCTTCTGTGCCAAAAAAAACTTGCTCCATTTCCCCCGACGGCGTGCCCCCGCGCGCGTGATCCCCAAAGAATTCCTTGCGCCGTTTTCCGCCCCTGCTACACGTTGGCCCCTCGCAAAAAGCTCGGGTGGTGAAATGGCAGACACGTACGTTTGAGGGGCGTATGCCGCAAGGCGTGGGGGTTCAAGTCCCCCCCCGAGCACTTCTTTCCGCGAGACTCCGCCGCCGATGACCGTTCACTCGCTCGAACACCAATCCTACGCAGGCCCCGGCCCGGTCGCCGTCGCCGAACTCGTCGCCCGCCAGCCCGATCTCGCCCCTGCCGAAGCCGCGCTCTTTGGCCTGCTGGACGCGCTGGCGGTCTGAAGAGCCATTCGGCAAACCAGTTTGCTTTCGCCGCCACGGCTGCGGATGGTCGGCGGGATGCTGCTGAAACAAATTCCCGGGCGCTGGAAAGGCGCGGCCCTTTTCCTCGCCGCAGCCTGCACCGCGTGGGCTGCCGAACCTGCCAAAACCGTGACCCCGCCCACTTTCACCAACCGCCTCGCCAAGGAGAAATCGCCCTACCTGCTCCAGCATCAGCACAACCCGGTGGACTGGTATCCGTGGGGGCCGGAGGCCTTTGCCAAAGCCCAGGCGGAGGGCAAGCCGATCTTCCTCTCGGTGGGTTACTCGACCTGCCACTGGTGTCACGTCATGGCGCACGAGTCGTTTGAAAACGCGGAGACGGCGAAGCTGATGAACGCGCATTTTGTCTGCGTGAAAGTGGATCGCGAAGAGCGCCCGGATGTGGACCGCGTCTACATGACCTACGTGCAGGCCACCACCGGCGGCGGCGGCTGGCCGATGAGCGTGTGGCTCACGCCGGACCTCCAGCCGTTCTTCGGCGGCACCTACTTTCCGCCGGCGGATCGCGGCGGACGCCCCGGTTTTCCGACCGTCCTCCAGCGGCTCGCCGCGGCGTGGAAAGACGAGCGCAAGGAGGTGATCAAGGCCGCCGCCGGGGCGATGCAAGCGCTCGCCGAATACACCGCCGCGGGCGCGGCGAAAAGCGAGGCGGCGGGCCGCGGAGCGCTCACCGCGTGCTTCAATCAACTCGCCCGCAGTTTCGACGACGACCTCGGCGGGTTCGGCCGCGCGCCAAAGTTTCCGCGCCCGGTTGCGCTGAATTTCCTGCTCCGCATTTTCGCCCGCGAGGGCGCGGGCACGCCGGACGGCCGGGCGGCGCGGGCGATGACTCTTTTCACGCTGCGCGCGATGGCGGCGGGC
Organism: uncultured Chthoniobacter sp.; assembly: GCA_903874975.1. Taxonomy (GTDB): domain Bacteria; phylum Verrucomicrobiota; class Verrucomicrobiia; order Chthoniobacterales; family Chthoniobacteraceae; genus Chthoniobacter. The sequence continues at coordinate 2,506 of CAIQUL010000169.1, forward strand.
GGCCTGCGCGACCATCTCGGCGGCGGCTTTCACCGCTACTCGGTGGACAAATTCTGGCACGTCCCGCACTTCGAGAAAATGCTCTACGATCAGGCGCAGCTCGCCTGCGCCTATCTCGATGGTTTTCAAGTCTCGCGCGGTCCGGCGGAGGAAAAGGTGGCGCGCGAAATCCTTGATTACGTGCTCCGCGACCTGACGGACAAAGGCGGCGGGTTCTACTCCGCCGAGGATGCAGACAGCGTCATCGCGCACGGCCAACCGGAGCACGCCGAGGGCGCGTTTTACGTGTGGAAGAAAGCGGACATCGACGCGGCGCTGGGTGCCGGGGCGGCAAAGCTTTTCCACCACGTCTACGGCGTGGAGGCCAAGGGCAATGCGCCCGCGGGCAGCGACCCGCTGGGGGAGTTCAAAGGCGCGAACATCCTCATGCAGCGACACTCGCCCGCGGAGGCCGCGCAGTTTTTCCAAAAGCCCGAGGCGAAAATCGCCGCCTCGCTGGCCGCCTCGAAAAAGAAGCTCCTGGAGCTGCGCGCAAAGCGTCCGCGTCCGCACCTCGACGACAAGATCATCACCGCGTGGAACGGCCTGATGATCTCCGCTTTCGCCCGCGGCGCGCAGGTGCTCGACGATCCCGCGTATCTCGCCGCCGCGCAAAAATCCGCCCGCTTCATCCGCGCCGAGCTGTGGAAAAATGGCGCGCTCCGGCGCAGCTACCGCCAGGGCGCGAGCGAGATCGCCGGCTTCTGCGACGACTACGCGGCGCTCATCCAGGGCCTGCTCGATCTCTACGAGGCGGACTTCGACACCGCGTGGCTGCAATGGGCGCTGGAGTTGCAGGCGAAACAGGACGCGCTCTTCGGCGACCCCGCGCACGGCGGCTATTTCAGCGTGGAGAAAGACGCGCCGCACATCCTGCTGCGGATGAAGGAGGACTACGACGGCGCGGAGCCTTCGCCCAATTCCATCTCCGCACTGAACCTCCTCCGCCTCGCGCAGGTCACCGGCCGCCAAGACTTCCGCGACCGCGCCGCGCAGACGCTGGCCGCCTTCTCCGACCAGCTCGCGAAATCCCCGACCGCCCTCCCGCAGCTGCTCGTCGCGCTCGACACCTCCCTCGCCAAACCGCGCCAGATCGTCATCGCCGGCCCGCGCGACGCCGCCGCCACGCGCGCCCTGCTCCGCGAAACGCACGCCCATTTCATCCCCAATAAACTCGTGCTCCTCGCCGACGGCGCCGCGGGCCAGCGGTGGCTCGGCGAGCGCCTGGAGTTCGTGAAAACCGTCGGCCCGATCGGCGGGAAACCGGCCGCGTTCGTGTGCGAGGATTTCGTCTGCCAGCTCCCCGTGAGCGCAGTCGCGCAGCTTCGGGAGCTCCTCACGAAGTAGCCGCACTGCGCCCGCCGACTTTCGGCTTCCCTTTGGCCGGGCTTCGCCTATGCCCTGCCCGTTTGGCGGCGTCCGCCGGAACCCAAAATATCCACTTCTCCATCATGTCCCAACCCCCTCCTTCCGAAAAAAACGTCATCACCCGCCTCTCCGTCATGATGTTCCTCCAGTTCTTCGTCTGGGGTTCGTGGTTCGCCACGATGGGCGGGTGCCTGGCGGACCACCAGCTCGGCTCGATCATCGGCGCCGCCTACGGCTCGCAGCCCATCGCCGCCATCCTCGCGCCGCTCCTCCTCGGGTTGGTCGCCGACCGCTTTTTCGCCTCGGAGCGGGTGCTCGGGCTGCTCCACCTCGTCGGCGCGGGGATCATGTTTTTGATTCCCGCAAAGATCAGCGCCTTCGCCGGCCTGCCCGTCGAGCAGCAGGGGGCCGCCGGCCAGGCCATCGTGAATTTGTTCAACCTCCACATGCTCTGCTACATGCCGACCATGGGGCTGACCAATTCCATCGCCTTCTCGAACATCCCCAATCAAAATAAATTCCCCCGGATTCGCGTCCTCGGCACCATCGGCTGGATCGCCGCCGGCTGGCTGCTCGCCGCGCTCGGTGCGTCCACGCAGACCACCATTTTCTACCTCGCCGCGGGCGCCGGGGTCGTCATGGGACTGTTCTCCTTTTTTCTCCCGCACACGCCTCCGCCGGCCAAAGGCACGCCGCTCAATCTGTCGGCCATCTTCATGGTCGATGCCTTCAAGCTGCTGCTGAAACCGGCGTTCCTGGTCTTCATCCTCTGCTCCACGCTCGTCTGCGTCCCGCTGGCCTACTACTACGCCTTCGCGTCCGTCTTCCTGCCCGAGGTCGGCTTCGACAAGGACCGCGTCGGTTTCATCATGTCCTTCGGCCAGATCTCGGAGATTTTCTTCATGCTGCTCATTCCGTTTTTCTTCCGGCGGCTCGGGGTCAAATGGATGCTCGCCGTGGGCATCGCGTGCTGGGCCCTGCGCTATGCGCTCTTTGCCCTGGGCGCGCCGGAGCAGGTCAAATGGATGGCGCTCACCGCCGTGATCCTGCACGGCATCTGTTACGATTTCTTCTTCGTGACGGGCTACATGTACACCGACCGCGTGGCCTCCCCGCAGATCCGGAATCAGGCACAATCGCTGGTCGTGTTTTTCACCCTCGGGATCGGCATGTTCTTCGGCTTCGGCCTCGCGGGCGCGAAATACGGCCAGCTCTTTCCCAGCCCCAACGCCGCCCCGCCCGCCGCTCCGCTCGGCGTGATCAGCCACATCCAGCACTGGCTCGGCAAAGCCGTCACCCTCTTCGGCTCCGCCGTCGATGCGCTGACCACCGGCCTGCTTTCTTCCTTCAAAAATCCGTGGCAGCAATTCTGGGCGCTGCCCTGCCTGATCGCCGGCGTGGTGCTGGTGCTGTTTGTGATCAGCTTCTGGGACAAGGAAGGCAAACCCACCGACCAAGCCTAGGCTGCGGCGACTCCTGCAAGGAAATCGCTTTCGCCCCCGCCGCACCGGAAACGGTCATATCCGGGACGGGCGCCGGGGAGTGCCGGAGGGTTGGTGCGCTTTCTCGACCTCGTCGAAAAGGACGACGCTAGTGAGGGGCCGCTGATCCGCGAAAACTACCCCACCGCCCGCACACGCAGATCGCGCAGCGCGCAGAGGCCATTGGCTTCGACGCCACGCAAAGCGCGGGCTCCGGTGGTGCGTTTCGGTCCGAAATGCTCGCGCCGGGCGGCGAAGACTTCGTTCACGAAGGTCTTCGTGCCGAGCGCCAGGCCATCGGCAAAGTAACGCACCCGGCAGCGCAGCATCTGCCAGTGGTCGAGTCGGCCTTTCGCCGCCAGCACCGCGTCCACTTCCTCGGGCTTGAAGCCGCGCCGCAGCGGTCGTCCCGCTTCGTCCAACCCGGCCTCCTCGCCCCGGCCAAAGAGCTGCAGCCGATACTCGGGCAGGATGGCCTTTGCCGCCACGGCGGAACCGCGCACGGCTCCGGCGACGATGCCCAGCCCGGTGCGCGCCGCTTTCACGCCAGCGACCCCCGCCGCGTAGCCGCACCAGCGGTAGTCCTTGGGGTCGCCGACGATGCCGGCGCGCACCGGGTTCAGGTCGATGTAAGCCGCCATGGTCGCCAG
>CAIQUL010000170.1 GCA_903874975.1 uncultured Chthoniobacter sp.
AGTATCGGCTGCTGCTCTTTGGCCGGGGCGAGGCGACGGGGTTGGACGCGGATGGGCAGGCACTGCGGCGCGGCTTCCAAGCGGAGGAAGTGGACGCGGTGCTGGCGGCGAAAGGCCGACTCGACCACTGGCAGATGCTGCGTTGCCGGGTGCGTTACTTTGCCGACGGCCTGGCGCTGGGAACGAAGTCTTTCGTGAACGAAGTCTTCGCCGCCCGCCGCGAACATTTCGGACCGAAGCGCGCCACCGGAGCCCGCGCTTTGCGTGGCGTCGAAGCCAATGGCCTCTGCGCGCTGCGCGATCTGCGCGTGCGCGCGGTCGGGTAGCTCTCACGGCTGAGTTCACGCGGTGAGGGCCGCCCCATGCGGGCGATACGCATCCGGCACCGTGGCCTTATCCAGCAACGCGCGCCGCCACTTTTCCTCCCGCACGGTTGTCGGGTTGGTTGCGGATTCCGAATTTGCCCATTCATCAGGCGCAAACTCCTCGACTTAGCCCCGCCCCCGGTTTTCTCTCGCCGCCCTATGTTTTGGACCGAAGAAATCGCCGCGAAATGCGCTGGCCCGCAGATCATCAACGACTCGAAGACCCCGTCGGGGCGCGTGCATGTGGGCGCGCTGCGCGGGGTGCTCATTCACGACGCGATCTTCCGCACGCTGCGCGAAAAGGGCATCGAGGCGCGCTATCTCTTCGGCGTGGACGACTACGATCCGGTGGACGAAATCCCCAAGGGCGAGGACGAGCACTTTGGCCAATACCTTGGCCGCCCGCTCTGCGCGACGCCCGCGCCGTGCGGGGCGGAGGGCGACATGGCGGAGCACTACATGCGCGAGTTTTGGCAGGTCTTCGCCGATCTCGGGGTAAAGGTGGAGCGCTACCGGATGCGCGATATTTACCGCAGCGGGCAGTTCAATGCCGCGATCGACATGATCCTGCGCAACGCCGACAAAGTGCGCCGCGTTTACAAGGAAGTCTCGAACAGCGATCGGGCGGAACACTGGCATCCGTTCCAGGCGATTTGCGAAAAATGCGGCTCCATCGCGAGCACGGAAGTCCACGCCTACGACGGCGCGCTTGTGTCGTATCGCTGCCTGCCGACGAAGGTCGTGAACACCAAGCTCAACCTCGGTCGCGGCTGCGGACACGAGGGGAAAGTGTCGCCGTTCGACGGGCGCGGGAAGCTGCCGTGGAAGCTGGAGTGGGTGGCGAAGTTCGTGACCTTCCCGATCACCATCGAGGGCGCGGGCAAGGATCACTCCACCAAAGGCGGCTCGCGCGATGTGGCCGAGGCGTGTCTGCGCGCGATCTACGGGACCGAGCCGCCGCTGCGCGTGCCGTATGAATTTTTCCTCGTCGGCGGCGCCAAGATGTCGTCGAGCCGCGGCGTGGGCGCGAGCGCGCGCGACATGGCGGACCTGCTGCCGCCGGAGGTGCTGCGCTTCCTGATGATCCGCACGAAGCCGAACTCGCCCGTGAACTTCGACGTGCGCGAGGAAGGCATCGTGAAGCTCTACAACGAGTTCGACCGCTACCACACCCGCGTGAACCACGACAAAAACGCGACGCCCGACGAGGCCTCCGTGCTCCGCGTCTGCGAACTGGTGCCGGAGGGCGATTACTTCAACGCGAACTTCCAGCTCGTCTCCGCGCTCGTCCAGATGCCGCACCTCGACCCGGTCGCCGAGATCACCCGGCGCAAAGGCGCGCCGCTCACCGCCGTCGAGCGACGCCATCTCGATCAGCGCATCGCCTCGGCGCGGCTGTGGGTGGAAAGCTACGCCAGCGAGGAGGAGAAAACGCGCCTCCAGGAAGTGCTCCCCGCCCGCGCCCACGAGCTGACCGCCGCCCAGCGCGCCTTCCTTCACCGGCTCGCCGCCGGGCTACGCGACACGCCCTGGGAGGACGACGCCCTCCAGACGAAAGTCTTCGAGACCGCGCGCCTCACGCCGCTCGAACAGCCCGTCGCGTTCAAAGCCATCTACCGCGTGCTCCTCGACCGCGAAGCCGGCCCGAAAGCCGGCAACCTCCTCGCCTTCCTCGACCGCGACTACGTCATCGCCCGGTTTCAGGAACTGCCCTTCGCGCGGCTCGACTGCTGGCGCGAGACCGCGACGAGCGAGGCCGACCTGGAGAAATGGTTCACGCAAAACGCCGAGAAAATCGCCGGCAAAACCTGGACGACCGAGATGGAAGGCGACGTCGCCGC
>CAIQUL010000171.1 GCA_903874975.1 uncultured Chthoniobacter sp.
AGGAACTCCAACGCCGCACTCGCGTCGTCTCCATTTTCCCAAACGAAGCCTCCCTCCTCCGCCTCGTCTCCGCTCTCCTCACGGAAACTTCCGACGATTGGGAGTCCTCCAAATCTTACCTCAACATGATCCCATCCATCTCGCCTTCCGCCTGACCTCCGCTGCTTTTACAGAAAACAATTTGCGCCGCCAAGAAGTTCTCCTCTACGTGGAAGAAGTTACTTCTCTGGAGAAGCTGCCAACCGGAGTGCGGCATCATCTCGAATCTTGTGCAGCCAGTTTGAAAGCCCGCGCCGCCGATTATGTTCGAACCGTGGTGACGCCCACCCAGCCTGTGGGTGCCTGATCAAACCAATGCTTCGCGCCCAGGCACACAGCGACAGTTTGCCGCCATGTCCCAGCCAATGACCAACGCCGAGAAACGCGACCTGAAAACTCGCCGCGGCAGTCGCGCGCTACGCCACCTCTTCCACCAGATCCTTCTCCACGCGCAGGTTCTCGATGATGAATTCCTGGCGCTCCTGCGTGTTCTTTCCCATGAAGAACGAGAGCAGTTCGTCGGAGCTGTAGAGGTGGTGGAGGTTGATCGGGTCGAGGCGGATGTGCTCGCCGATGAAGTCCTTGAACTCGCCGGCGGAGATTTCGCCGAGGCCTTTGAAGCGCGTGATTTCGTGGCTGGATCCAAGCGCGGCGACGGCGGCCTGTTTCTCCTGCTCGCTGTAGCAATACTTCGTGACCTTCTTGTTGCGCACGCGGAAGAGCGGCGTTTGCAGGATGAAGAGGTGGTTGTTGCGGATGACGTCGGGGAAGAATTGCAGGAAGAACGAGAGCAGCAGCAGGCGGATGTGCATGCCGTCCACGTCGGCGTCGGTGGCGATGACGATCTTGTTGTAGCGCAGGCCGTCGAGGCCGTCCTCAATGTTCAGCGCGGCCTGGAGAAGGTGGAACTCCTCGTTCTCGTAGATGACCCTTTTCGTGAGGCCGTAGGTGTTGAGCGGTTTGCCTTTCAGCGCGAAGACGGCCTGCGTCTGCACGTCGCGCGTGGCGGTGAGTGAACCGGCGGCGGAGTCGCCCTCGACGATGAAGAGCGTGCTGTCCTCAGCGCGCGGATTTTTGTCGCCGAGATGGAGGCGGCAGTCGCGGAGCTTCTTATTGTGCAGCGAGGCTTTCTTCGCGCGCTCTTTGGCGATGTTGCGGATGCCGGCGAGTTCCTTCCGCTCGTGTTCGTTCTCTTCGATTTTCTTGCGGATGATTTCGGCGGTCTCGCGGTTTTTGTGCAGGTAGGTGTCGAGCGCCTGCTGCACGAATTTGCCGACGAATTCCTTGATGGTCGGCCCCTTCGGCCCGACCTCGATGGAGCCGAGCTTCGTCTTCGTCTGCGACTCGAAGATGGGTTCCTGCACGCGCACGACGATGGCGGCGTCGATGGACTGGCGCACGTCCGCGGCGTCGAAGTCCTTTTTGAAATGGTTGCGCAGCGTCGCGACGACCGCCTCGCGGAAGGCGGCGAGATGCGTGCCGCCCATCGTGGTGTGCTGGCCGTTCACGAAGGTCCAGTATTCCTCGCCGTAGTGGTTGCCGTGCGTGACGGCGATTTCGATGTCTTCGCCTTCGAGGTGGATGATGGGATAAAGCGGCTCGCCGCTGAGTTCCTTCGTGAGCAGATCCTTCAGGCCGTTCTGCGAGCGGAACGGCTTGCCATTCAGCGTGAGCGTGAGCCCGCGATTCAGGAACGCGTAGTTCCACAGCATGTCCTCGATGAACTCGGTGCGAAATTTGAAGTCCTTGCCGAAGAGCGCCTCGTCCGGCGTGAACTCCACGAGCGTGCCATTGCGCTCGGCGGTCTTGGTCACGCGCGACTGCGTCTTGAGCTTTCCTTTTTCAAAATCCACGACCTTCGTTTCGCCCTCGCGGATCGCTTGCGCGCGGTAGTTTAGCGAGAGCGCGTTCACCGCCTTTTGCCCGACGCCATTGAGCCCCACGGCCTTCTGGAAAGTCTCGCTGTCATACTTCGCGCCCGTGTTGATGATCGAGACGCAGTCCACGAGCTTGCCAAGCGGGATGCCGCGCCCGTAGTCGCGTACCTTCACGCTGCGATCTGTGATCTCCACCTCGATCTTCCGGCCCTGGCCCATCATGAATTCATCGATCGAGTTATCGATCGTCTCCTTCAACAGGACGTAGATGCCATCCTCGGCGTGCGCGCCATTGCCGAGCCGTCCGATATACATGCCCGGCCGGAGACGGATGTGCTCCAGCGAGCTGAGGGTTTTGATGCTGGCTTCGGTGTAGTTGGCGGCCATGGATTTTGTGGGCGGAAAAAGAGGGAAAGCCTGGCGTGCTGACAAGCAATTCCCGCTCTGGGAGTGGATCCTGCGGATGGCCGCTGCTGCGCGGGCCGCCGAGGCGACGCTGTCAACTCCGGTCGGCGCGGTGCGTCCCGCTCCGGGCGCACCCCACGATGCCGGGCGCCTCTTTGGATGAGGGAGGTTCGTGTCGCGTGATTTTGCGGCGGTTCATGGGCTGGCACTTGTCGAATGGAGTTGAATCCATTTACCTCGCCGGCCCCGGCAACCCTGCCAAAAGAATTTCAAAGCCCAGACTCAATGCCCCAACGCCCGAAAAAAACCATCGGTGAGCCGACGGAGAAACCGCTCACCAGCGATCAGCCGGAACGGCCTTTGCATCCAGCGCCAATGCCGGCCGCCGATGAACCGGTGGTGGTGACGACGGAAGCGAATGGCAACGGTGCGGGCGAGGTGCCGGCGGAGATCCCGGCCGAGGCGGTGGCTCTGCGGCGCAAGGAGGGCGAGAAGGTCCAGGACGAGCAGGCTCCGCTGGCGCAGAGCTATCGAAATTGGTTCCTCGAATACGCGAGCTACGTCATCCTCGACCGCGCGGTGCCGCACATCGATGACGGGCTGAAGCCGGTGCAGCGGCGCGTGCTGCACACGCTTTGGGACATGGATGACGGGCGCTTCCACAAGGTCGCCAATGTCGTCGGCGCAACGATGAAGCTGCATCCGCATGGCGATGCGTCCATCGGCGCGGCGCTGGTGTCCGTCGGGCAGCGCGGGTGGCTCATCGAGCCGCAGGGGAATTACGGTAACACGCTCACGGGCGACGATGCGGCGGCGCCGCGTTACATCGAGGCGCGGCTGACGAACTTCGCGAAGGACGTGCTTTTCAATCCGAAGACGACGACGTGGCAGCTCAGCTACGACGGGCGCAACAAGGAGCCGATCACGTTGCCGGCGAAATTTCCCATCGTGCTGCTCGAAGGCGCGGACGGCATCGCGGTCGGGCTCTCGACGAAAATTCTGCCGCACAATTTCAACGACCTCTGCCGCGCGGCGATCAATCACTTGCAGGGGAAAAACTTCCGTATTCTGCCGGACTTCCCGACCGGCGGGACGGCGGACTTTGCCGAGTACAACGACGGCGAGCGCGGCGGAAAAGTGAAGGTGCGCGCGCAGATCGAGGTGCGCTCGAAATACCTGCTCGCGGTCACGGAACTGCCTTATGGCGTCACCACCGTGTCGCTGATCGAGTCCGTGCTCGCGGCGAATGCGAAGGGCAAGATCAAGGTCAAGCACGTGGACGACAACACCGCGGACAAGGTGGAGATTCTCATCCATCTGCCGCAGGGCGCGGAGCCGGAGAAGGTCATCCAGCAGCTCTATGTTTTTACGAGCTGTCAGGTGCAGCTCAATCCCGCCGCGTGCATCATCGTCCGCAATCCCGAGACCGGCGACGACAAGCCGCATTTCCTCGGCGTGCGCGACATCCTCAAGACCAGCGCGGAGGCCACCAAGGCGCTGCTGCAGCGCGAACTCGAAATCAAACTCGGCGAACTCGAGCAGCAGTGGCACGGGGATTCGCTGGAGCGGATCTTCATCGAGGAGCGCATCTACCGGAACATCGAGAAATCGCCGACGTGGGAGAGCGTGCTCGCGGAAATCCGCACGGGGTTGAAGCCGTTCGGGAAGCAACTCCGCCGCGAGGTGACGGAGGAGGACATCGTGCGGCTCACGGAAATCCGCATCAAACGCATCTCCGCCTACAACCGCTTCCAGGCCGACGAGGCGATGAAGAAGATCGAGGAGGGCATGAAGGAGACGAAGGCGCATCTCAAGAACCTCACCGGCTACACCGTCGCTTGGTTTGAGATGCTCCAGCAAAAATACGGCAAGGGCATCAAGCGCCGCACGAGCTACGACGAGATCGCGCAGATCGACGCGAGCGCCGTGGTCTCCGCGAACCAGCGCCTCTACGTGAACCGCACCGACGGCTTCATCGGGCTGAACTGGCGGCAGCATGAATTCGTGCAGGACTGCACCATCCTCGACAGCGTGCTCACGATCATGAAGGACGGCTCGCTCAAGGTCGCAAAAGTCGCCGACAAGATTTTCATGGGCCGCGAGATCATCCACATCGCGGTCTGGCCGAAAGACGGCGACCCAAACTTCTACACGCTGATCTATCAGGACGGCGAAACCGGGAAGGCCTTCGCGAAGAAGTTCCAAATCGGCGGGCTCGCGCGCGACAAGCTTTACCCGCTCACAAAAAGCGAAGGCTCGAAGGTGATCTGGTTCCACATCGCCGCCTCCGCAAAGGAGATGCCGAAGTCCCTCCAAATTTTGCTCGATGGCCGCAGCGGCGCGCGCGTGCGGGAGCTGGATTTCGACCTCACGAAACTCCCCGTCAGCAGCCGGGCCTCGAAGGGTCTCACCGTCACGAAATGGACGGTGAAGGAAGTGAAGAACCGGACCGCGAAGTAGGCAGCGCAGGATTGCTTCTCCTGGCCCGCTGCGAGATGACATTTTCGCACCGTGAAAAAGTCCCTCACCTTCCTCATCTGGCTCGCTGTGGCCCTGCTGGGTGCCGCTGCCTATCTGACCATCGCGTGGCAGCGCGGAGAGCCGCTGAACTCCGCTTACCTCCTCGTCGCGGCGCTTTGCACCTACGCCATCGGGTATCGCTTCTACTCGAAATGGATCGCCGCCAAAGTGCTCGCGCTCGACGACCGCCGCGCGACGCCGTGCGAGATCCACGAGGACGGCCAGGACTACGTGAAGACGAACAAGTGGATCGTCTTCGGCCATCACTTCGCGGCGATCAGCGGGCCGGGACCGCTCGTGGGGCCGGTGCTGGCGGCGCAGTTTGGCTACCTGCCGGGGACGCTGTGGATTCTCATCGGCGTGGTGCTCGGCGGCGCGGTGCAGGATTTCGTGATCCTCGCCTCGTCGATCCGGCGCGATGGCAAATCGCTCGGCCAGATGGTCCGCGAGGAGCTGAACCCGGCGGCGGGCGTCATCGGCACGGTGGCGATTCTTTCGATCATGATCATCCTCCTCGCGGTGCTCGCGCTGGTGGTCGTGAACGCGCTCGCTGAGAGCCCGTGGGGCGTTTTCACCGTCGCGGCCACGGTGCCGATCGCGATGTTCATGGGCGGCTACCTGCGCTGGGTGCGGGTGGGAAAAGTGCTCGAAGCCTCCGTGCTCGGCGTCGCCCTGCTCCTCGCAGCGGTGTGGGGCGGGCAGTTCGTCCACGAATCCGCGGCGTGGTCGCCGGCCTTCACCGTGCCCGCGCTCACGCTCGCGAGGTGGATCATCGGCTACGGCCTCGCCGCCAGCGTGCTGCCCGTCTGGCTGCTGCTCGCGCCGCGCGATTACCTGAGCACTTTCATGAAGCTCGGCACGATCTTCGCGCTCGCCGCCGGGTGCTTCCTCGTGCTCCCGGAGTTGCAAATGCCCGCGCTCACCGGGTTCATCGACGGCTCCGGGCCGGTGGTGCCGGGGAAGCTGTTTCCGTTCTGTTTCATCACCATCGCGTGCGGCGCGATCAGCGGCTTTCACACGCTCATCGCCAGCGGCATCACGCCGAAAATCATCACCCGCGAAACCGCCGCGCGCTCCGTGGGCTACGGCGCGATGTGCCTCGAATCGCTCGTCGCCATCATGGCGATGATCGCCGCCTGCACGCTCGAACCCGGCGTCTATCTCAGCATGAACATCAAGGTGCCCGGCCCCGACGCGGCCAGCATCGCCGCCGCCACCGTGGCGCAGGTGAACAGCTACGGCGCGCCCTTTCACGTGACCGTGGAGCAGATGACTGCGCTGGCCGACACCGTGCAGGAAAAGACCCTCTTTGGCCGCACCGGCGGCGCGGCCACGCTGGCCGTCGGCATGGCGCACATCTTCGCCGGGTTGTTTGGCAAAACGATGCTCGGGATCTGGTACCACTTCGCGCTGATGTTCGAGGCGCTCTTCATCCTGACCACGCTCGACGCCGGCACGCGCGTCGGGCGCTACCTCATCCAGGACGCGCTCGGGCACGTGTGGAAACCGCTCGGCGACCCCGGAAATCTCGGCGCAAACATCCTCGCCAGCGCGCTCATCGTCGCGGGCTGGGGCTACTTCCTGATCAGCGGCGTCCACGATCCCGAGGGCGGCACGCGCGCGCTGTGGCCGATCTTCGGCATCGCCAATCAGCTCCTCGCCAGCATCGCGCTCTGCCTCGCCACGACCATCCTGCTGAAGATGCAGCTCACCCGCCAGCGCCGCCCGGCCGTGGCGCTCGTCACGCTGCTCCCGCTCGCCTGGCTGCTCACCGTGACCACCACCGCCGCCGTGCAAAAGGTGTGGCACGAGAATCCGAAGATCGGCTTCCTCGCCGCCGCCCGCGCGCTCGACTCGAAGCTGCCCGCGCTCCAGCAGGCCGCCGCCGCCGCCAGCGCCGACCAACTCCCCGCCGCCAAGCGCGCCGTGAAAATGAACCGCACCCAGCAGCGCAACATGCGCGTCGATGCGTTTGTCACCGGCGGCTTTCTCGCGCTCGTCGGCGCGATCGTGGTGCTCAGCCTGCGCGAGTGGGCGCTCCTCCTTTCCCGCCGCAAACCCGCCGTGCTCCGCGAGACCGCGCCCGTCTGGCTGCCCGCCGATGCCCCCGAGCGCCCGCTGCCCGTCATGGGGGCGATCGCGCTCGGCTTCACGCTGCTCAAGGAAGTCTCCGGCGAGGCCGCCATCGACCGCGAACGCGACCGCGCCGCCGCCTGCGAGTGTGCCGCCCCGGACAGGAAGCCCAGCCCGCGCCGCAACGTCTTCCTCACCGCCACCGAGCAGCGCTTCCGCGGGGTCAACCGCTGCTGCTAGCCGGCGGCGGCGAGCCCGCGGAACCACGCGACAGGCAGATTCGCTCCGAGCTGCTTTTGATTGGCCGGGGCCGCGCGGCGGGCGGTCCATCCGGCGGTCGCGGCGCATCTTGCACTTCGCGGGTGGGCGAGGGAGAAAGGGGCATGTCTTCACCCGCCACAGCGCGCGTCCGATGCGACCGAAACCGGCGGCGCGGCTGGCTCATCGCGACGGTGTGGGCACTGGCCGGCCCGGCCCCGGCGGAGACGGTGAGCGTGCCGCTGCGGGTCGGCCAACCGGCGGAGATCGTCCTCGATGCGGCGCTCGATGACTCGCACTACACCGATCCGCGCGGCCCCGCGCAGCACGGCGCGAGCACCAGCACTTTCATCCGCACCGTGACGCTGACGAATACCGGTCCGGTGCCGCTGACCGGGCCGCTGCTGGTGGTGAATGACCGCGACTGGAGCAGCCCCGACGCGCTGCGCCAAAGCCTCGCGCTCCCGGCCGCGGCGGCTGCCCGGATGGGGCGGCTCTTCACGTTCTGGCGCGATCACCTTTCCCACGCGGACAGCGACTGCGCGGAGGCCAAGGATCCGCTCGCGCTGCTGCATTTCTGGGGTTACGCGCTGTGCGGCGACACGACCGCCGCGCTGACGCGGTTGGCCACGGACAGCGGCATCCCGGCGCGGAAAATCCCGCTCAATGGCCACGTGGCGGCGGAGTATTTTTTCGATGATGCGTGGCACGTCTTCGATACCGATCAGGCGGCCTGCTACCTGCGCCTCGACAACCGCACGCTGGCCTCGGCGGCGGATCTCCGGGCCGATCCCTTTCTCGCCCGGCGCACGAAAGTGCCCGGGCGCCACGCGCCGGTCAGCGCGGGCGCGATGGCGTTCAATACGGCGCTGCACGAATACGTGGAGCCGCGGGAGGAAAAGGCCGTGAAACTCAAGACGCCGCTCGCGCCGCTGCGCGCGGACACGCTCTTTCCCGGCGAGCAGATGATCGTGCATGCCGCGGTGCCGCCGGAGGTGGCGGTGGGGCGCACGAAGCTGGAGGCGTGGGGCGGAGTGCGGGAGGCGGCGCTGCGGGTGATCGAGTTTGCCGTTTCGCCGGCCGCGCGCGGCGGAGGGAATGAGGTGCGCGTGGCCACGGCCTGCCCGATCCTCCGCGCGGTCAACCACGGCACCGGGGAAACCGTGACGCCGCCCGCCGGGGTGCCCACTTTCACGATCGCGGTCCCGGTGCGGACGCCGGCGGACCGCGTGTCGGTCTTCTGCCAGCGCTCGCGCATCTCCCTCCCGGTGCCGGGAAAAGGGCGCAACTCCGTGCGGCTGGCCGCCGGCGAACCGCGCGGGGCGGCCACTCTCACGGTGGAGTGGGAGAAGCCCGCGGACCTCGCCCCGCCCGCTCCGGAGGTCGCGCTGGCCGATGCCGCGCCGACTTTCCGCATCCGCACGGATCCCGCCGCGGACCTGCTCTGGTGGCAGATTTCCACCACTGCCGACTTCGCGTTCGTGCCGCCAAATTTCGATGCGGTGAGGCCGACGACGGAGGCGTTGCGCTTCGATGTTCTGACGGCGACTTTTTTCCACCCCGGCCAGCCCTACCTGCTGCGCATGAAAGTGCGGCGCGGCGGGGTCTGGAGCGGGTGGTCGGCTCCGCTCGCTTTCCGGGTGGAGAAGCCCGCGCGACCCGCTCCAACCACGGTCGCCGTCGCGGGGGCGAAACTGCGCCTGGCGTGGCCCGATGCGGGGGCCGGGGCGGAGTATCTCGTCTTCGGGAGCAACCGCCTCGACTTCGTGCCCGAGGTTTTGGCGGATGAGGAAATCGTGGCGCTGCGCGGACCGGAGATCGCGCAGCACCGGCCCAATCGGAACCTCGTGGCCACCGTCCGCGAGCCCACCGTGGAATTGACGCCGGCCTTCCGCTTTTACCGGGTGATCGCGCGCCGCAGCGGGGTGCTCTCCGTGCCTGGCGATCTGCTGGCCACTCCGCCCGCACTCGCGGCCAAGCTCCCGCCCGCGAGCGTGCTGCAGGACCGCTGGCGGCGGGTGGACGACGCCGATGAGCATCGGGCGGCGGAGCTGCCGCTGCGCTGAGGCGGCGGCACCGGTTGAGGCATCGGGCGATGCTCTTAACTTGCCCGCCCTTCACCTATGCCCGACCTCCCGGAAGAATCCACTTTGCGCGCCGATGCCGGGCGGCTCGCGCAGATTTTCACCGGCCTCCAGCGGTCGTTCGCGCTCAATCTTTCAAAGGAACTGGCCCGCGGCCACGACCGGGATCGTGGACCGGCTGGAGAAACTGGGGCACGTCCGCCGGTCGAATCGACTGGCGGATCGTCGGAGGATTTTCGTGCAGATGACCCCGTCCGGCACGGCGCTGGTCGGCAAGGTGCATGACGCCATGGTGACGAATCTCCTGAAGATGGTGGATGTCCTGGAGCCGGGTGAGCGAAAGAGCTGGTTGCAAATCTACGAGAAATCCTCACCTACTGCCGCCCAACATGACCCGCCTTTTTCTCTCCGCTGCGCTGGCTTTGACCGTCCTTTTCCTGGCTCCCCCCGCTGGTGCCGGGGAGGGAACCGGGGCGTCGTGGGCGATCTCCGGGGATTTGACGCTGGAAAAGGCGGTGGAGGCGGCGCTCCGCCAAAACCCGGACATCCGCAAGCAGCTCCAGGAGATCCAGCGGACGCGCGGGCAGATCGTGGAGGTGCGCGCGCAGGCGCTGCCGCAGATGGGCGTCAGTGGCAATTTTCGGCAGGTAGACCGGCGGTTGGTCGCGGGCGGCAGCTTCGACAGCAGTGACCTCAGCCCGACCACGACCACGACCACGACCACAACGGGCGGCGTGACCACGACCACGACCGCGATTCCGGTGGCCAGTGGCGATCAGGGCGGTGGCTCCGGTCCCGGCGACAAGTCCTGGTCGGTGAGCATCACCGCGCGGCAGGTTCTCTACTCCGGCGGGCAGGTGCGCGCCGCGATCAATATCGCGAAATTCAGCGAGGACAGCAGCTACTACCAGCTCCGCGACACCGTCGATCGCATCATCGCGCTCACCCGCGTCCAGTTTTACGAAGTGCTCCTGACCCGCGCGCTGATCACCGTGCAGGAAGAGGCGGTCCGGCTCCTCGGCGACGGCCTCAAGGATCAGCAGAACCGCTTCGAGGCGGGGACCGTCCCGCGCTTCAACGTGCTGCGGGCCGAGGTCGAGCTTTCGAATGCGCAGCCCGATTTAATCCGCGCGAAAAGCAACGCCCTGATCGCCCAGCTCCAACTGGCGAAAACGCTCGCGCTGGAGCCCGGCCCAAAGGGGCAGCCGACCTTTCACTGCGTCGGGGAATTCTCCGTCATCGAGCCGCGACTCGGCCTGATCGAGGCCATCGCGGCGGCCAAGGAGAAGCGCGCGTTTTTGAAAGTGCAGCGCCAGCAGATCCTCACCGGCAAAGAGCAGATCAAGGTCGCGCTGGCGGGCTACAAGCCGCGCCTCGACGCCAATGCGGGCTACGAACTCCACAATTCGCGGTTCAGCGACAAGCTCGACAAGATCGTGGATGGCTGGTTCTTCGGCGTGACCGGCTCGTGGGATATTTTCGACGGGCTGGAAACGGCGGGAAAGGTCCAGCAGGCGCGCGCGCAACTGGAGTTTGCGAAGATCAACTACGACGACTCCGTGCAGAAGGTGGAACTCGAAGTCCAGCAGTCCTACGCCAATCTCCAGGCCGCCCGCGAAACCATCCGCAGCCAGCAGAAAAACGTGGAGCAGGCGCTCGAAGCGCTCCGCCTCGCCAGCGAGCGTCTCCTCGCCGGAGCCGGCACGCAGCTCGATGTGCTCGACGCCCGCGTGGCGCTGACCAAGGCGCGGACCAGCGAGATTCAGGCGCGCGCGACCTACAATCAGGAGCTGTCCGAGTTCGACCGCGTGACGGCGACCGAAACCCTCTACAGCGAGACGTTTGAAGATCCGCTGACCAAACGCCAGGCCCCTAAAACCGCGCCCGCCGCCCCGCCGGCGCCCACGAAGAAAAAGGCGCCGTAGCCTCCGCCCGCCTCCTCGCGTGACTGCCGCGGCCCCGGTCGAAAAATTCCCCGCCCTCGAGGCCGTGCCCGGCGTGATCCACGGCTTCACCGGGCGCGTCGCCGGGCTCGATGTGCAGGCCGATCGCGAAGTCGCGCTGTGCCGGCTCGATGGCGCCCACACCGCCGCGCGGACCGCGCTGGGCGTGGGCGAAAAGCGCCTCGTCTGCGGCGCGCAGGTGCATGGCCGGGAGATCGCGCTCGTGGATGAAAACACCCCGGTGCCCGTCGCGGGCGTGGATGGGCTGATCACCGCCAGCCCCGGAGTCTGCCTCGGGATTCATGTCGCCGACTGCTGCGCGGTGTATCTCGCGGACCCCGTGCGGCGGGTCATCGCGCTCCTCCACTCCGGGCGGCGCGGCAGCGAACTCGGCCTCACCGCCGCCGCCATCGAGAGCATGCGCGGCGACTTTGGCTGCGACCCGGCGGACATCGTCGTGCAGCTCAGCCCGTGCATCCGCCCGCCACTTTACGAGATCGACTTCGCCGCACTCATCGTCGCGCAGTGTCGCGCCGCCGGGGTCACGCAGGTCGCCGACTCCGGCATCTGCACGGGCGCAAACGTCGCGCGCTACTACTCCTACCGCGTCGAGCGTGGCCGGACCGGCCGGATGCTCGCGCTCCTCGCCCTCACCTGAGCCATGCCGCGTTCCTTCGATCCACACGACCCGGAACTCATGGATCGACCGCAGCCGGTGAGCGCGGAACTGGAAACCGACCTGCGCAACCTCGCCTCGCTCAACCGCTGGTTCGGCGCGCACCGGCTGCTCCGGACGTTTCTCCCGCCGTGGCTCGGCGAAAAGCGCTCCTACCGCGTGCTCGACCTCGCCACCGGCGGCGGCGACCTCCCGCGCTTCATGGTTCAGTGGGCGCGCGCCCGGGCGATTGATTTGCAGATCGACGCCGTGGACGCGAACCCCTCGACCCTCGAAATCGCCCGCCGCTGGAGCGCCGGATTTCCCGAGATCACCTTCCTGCGCGGCAACGTCCTCCAATTCGAAGGTCCGCACACCTACGACCTCGTGACGTGCTCCCTCGCCCTGCACCATTTCAGCGAAGACCACGCCATCCTGCTCCTCCGCCGCTGCCGCGCGCTCTCGCACCGCTTCACCCTCGTCGCCGACCTCGAACGCCGCCGCCTCGCGCGCCTCGGCATTCGCCTCCTGACGACATTCATCTACCGCGCGCCGATGACCCGCGCCGACGCCCGCACCTCCATCCACCGCGCCTTTTCCTACCGCGAAATGCACCGCCTCGCGGAAGCCGCCGGTTGGCCCGACTTCGGCCACGCGCGCTTCCTTTTCGGCCGCCAGGCCCTCTGGCTCGATACAAAAACCGGCGGCGACATCCCGCTCGCCGATGCCGTCCCCTGCCCGACGTAGCCGGCGCGCAATTTCCAAAAAAGTGTCTTCTATCCCGCACCAGCGCGGGTCTTACTCCCGCCTCCTTTTCCTTTTATGAAACCAACCCGCACCCTCCCCTCCCCACTGTTCAAAACGATCGCGGGCTCGCTGGCGGCGCTGGTCCTCGGCACGCTGCCGGGGCGCGCGCAGCTTCCGCTCCAGGAAAACGACGTGGTGGCCATCATCGGCAACGCCCTCGGCGACCGCATGCAGCACGACGGCTGGGTGGAGACGGTCATCCAGAGCAAGATGGCCGACAAAAAACTGAGCTTCCGCAACCTCGCGATCGTCGGCGATTCCGTCGCCCATCGTCCGCGGCATCAGGGCTTCGACACGCCGGAGAAGTCGCTCACGAACTGCAAGGCCGCAGTGATTTTCGCGTTCTTCGGCTACAATGAATCTTTCGCCGGCGAGGGCGGGTTGGCGAAGTTTAAGACCGATCTCGGCGCGATGGTGGACAACTACCGCGGCCAGCAATTCAACGGCAAATCCGCGCCGCGCATCGTGCTCTTTTCACCCATCGCCCACGAAAACCGCAAAAGTCCAAACCTCCCGAACGGCGCGGCCAACAACGTGAATCTGGCGCTTTACACCGCCGCGATCAAACAGGTCGCGGAGGAGAAAAAGGTCGCCTTTGTGGACCTCTTCGCCACCACCCAGGCGCGCTACACGGAAGCGAAGACGCCGCTGACCATGAACGGCATCCACCTCCTGCCCGAGGGCAACCGCCAACTCGGCGAGATCATCGCCACCGCGCTGACCGGCCAGAGCGTGACCGCACCGGCCGCCGCGCTCGAACCGCTGCGCCAGGCCGTGCTGGACAAGGAGTGGCACTGGCACAACCGCTTCCGCGCGACGGATGGCAACGACGTCTGGGGCAACCGCTCGGGGTTGAAATTTGTGAACGACCAGAGCAACGCCGTCCCGCTCCAACACGAGCTGACGATGCTCGACGTGATGACCGCGAACCGTGACCCGAAAATCTGGGCCGTGGCCAGCGGCAAGACCTACACCGTCTCCGACTCCAACGTGCCCCCGCCCATCGAGGTGATCTCGAACATCGGTGGCAAGAGCCGCAGCTCCAGCGCCCAGAAAGAAGGCAACCCCGAGTATCTGAGCGGCCAGGAGGGCATCGGCAAACTGCAGGTCCCGGATGGCTTCGAGGTGAACCTTTTCGCCGACGAGTCGCGCTTTCCCGCGATGGCCAATCCTGTGCAGATGCAGGTGGACACAAAGGGCCGGCTCTGGGCCGCCTGCTGGGGCACCTACCCGAAATGGGAGCCGCTCAAGCCGATGAACGACAGCCTGCTGATTTTCACCGACTCGAATGGTGACGGCGTCGCGGACAAAGCGACGGAGTTCGCCAAGGTCCACAACCCGCTCGGTTTCGAGTTCTGGAATGGCGGCGTCATCGTGACCTCCCAACCGGACATTTTTTTCCTCAAGGACACCGACGGCGACGACAAGGCAGACCTGCGCATCGTGCTCTTCCAGGGCACCGACTCGGCGGACACCCACCACGCGGCGAACAACCTCATCTACGGCCCGGACGGCGCGATCTACTGGCAGGCTGGCGTTTTCATGCAGAACGCCCACGAGCATCCGTGGGGTCCGGCGCTCCACTCCACGGCGTCCGGGATGTATCGCCTCGACCCGCGCAGCTTCACCATCACCTTCCACGCCCGCAACGACCCGAACCCGCACGGCATCGCGTTTGACCGCTGGGGCTACCACTTCGCCACCGACGGCACGGGCGGCAATGCCTTTCAGGTCCGCCCGGATAGCAAGGGCTTCAAAATGCACCAACTGCTCAAAAAGGAAGTCCGCCCCGTCCCGGCCAGCGAGATCATCTCGAGCGAAAACTTCCCCGAGGAAATGCAGCAGGAGTTTCTCATCCTCAACACCATCGGCTACCTCGGAATCAAGCGCTACAAGCTCCACCGCGACGGCTACACCGAGGGCGGCAAAAATATGAAACTCGGCGAGGTCTGGGGCACGCCGACGCCGGATTTCCTCAAGAGCGAAGACAAGAACTTCCGCCCGACCGACGCCATCTTCGGCGAAGACGGCGCGCTCTACATCGCCGACTGGCAGAACGTGATCGTCGGCCACATGCAGCACAACATCCGCGACCCCCAGCGCGACCATAAACACGGCCGCATCTACCGCCTGGTGAACAAAGGCCGGCCGTTGCAAAAGAAAGTGGCCATCGACGGCCAGCCCATCCCGGCGCTGCTGGAAAACCTCAAGCACCCCGTGGACGGCGTGCGGCATCGCACCCGCGTGGAACTGAGCGAGCGCGACTCGAAGGAAGTGATCGAGGCCACCCAAAAATGGATCAAACAATTCGACCCAACGAAGGCGGAACACGCGCATCCTTTGCTCGAAGCCCTCTGGCTCCACCAGCAGCACAATGTCCGCAACACCGCGCTCCTCGAAGCCGTGCTCAACTCCCCCGAGCCGCACGCGAAGATCGCCGCCGCCACCGTGCAGCACCACTGGGGTCCCGCCGATCCGACCAAAGGCAAAATGCCCAGCGTGATCCTGCAGGAGGAAACCAAACTCGTCGTCACCGTCCCCGCGCACCTCACCGGCGACGCCGCCAAGTCCTACACGCTCGGCGCGAATGTCTTCGTCCGCGACGGCCACTGCGCCACCTGCCACCAGCCCACCGGCGCCGGCCTCGCGCCGGCCTACCCGCCGCTCGACGACAGCCCATGGGTCACCGGCAGCGAAGATCGGCTCATCAAGCTCACGCTCCACGGCCTGTATGGCCCGATGGAGGTCAAAGGCGTGACCTACGACCCGGCCAAAGGCGTCCCGCCGATGACGGCATTTGGCGCGATCCTCAGCGATGAGGAGCTCGCCGGCGTGCTCACCTACGTGCGCAACACCTGGAGCAACAAAGCCGCGCCCGTCCTGCCCGCCGCCGTCGCGAAAGTCCGCGCCACCACCAAGGATCGCAGCATCTTCTGGACGCCCGAGGAACTCCTCAAAGCGCACCCGCTCGAGAAATAACTCCACGCGGCGGTCGGCACCGTAGCGCAGGCGTCTTCGCCTGCCGAAGGCTCGCCTTGAGCGGACCAGACGGATACGCCCGCCTGGAAGATCTCGGCGCCCCCCATTTCCGCAAAGCTTTTCACCGTCGGCGGATTGTCGCAGGACACCTCCGCCATGCGCCTCTCTCTCCTCGCCCTGCTCGCCGCCGTCTCCACCGTGTTCGCCGCCGAGGCGCCCCCGGATTACCGCTTCAAAGTCGAGACACTCATCGAGAATATTCCGCAGCCCATGCAGCTCCAGCGCGCGCCGGATGGGCGGATCTTTTTCATCGAGATCGCGGGCAAGGTGAAGATCTATCACCCGGACACCAAGCAGGTCGCCCTCGCGGCCACGCTCGACGTCACCATCGCGCAGGAAAACGGGCTGCTCGGCATGGCGCTGGACCCGCAGTTTGCCACCACTGGCTGGATCTACCTGCTGCACTCGCCGAAGGATTTCGCCGGGCAGTTCATCAGCCGCTTCACGGTGAAAGGCGACACGCTGGAGATGGATTCGCGCAAGGATCTGCTCAGCTACGCCGAGCAACGCCGCGAGTGCTGCCACCACGCGGGCGCGCTGCGCTTCGGGCCCGATGGCTGCCTCTACGCGTCCAGCGGCGACAACACGAACCCCTTCGCCTCCGGCGGGTTCACGCCGATCGACGAACGTCCGAACCGCGACCCGTGGGACGCGCAAAAGTCCTCGGCAAACACGAACGATCTCCGCGGGAAAATCCTGCGCATCAAGCCGAAGGCCGACGGCACTTACGAGATCCCCCCCGGCAACCTCTTCCCGCCCGGCACGCCAAACACGCGTCCGGAGATTTTCGCGATGGGTTTCCGCAATCCGTGGCGGTTCAATATCGATCAGAAAACCGGCATCGTGTATGTCGGCGACGTCGGCCCCGACTCCGCGAATACCAAGGAAGACCGCGGGCCGAATGGCTTCGACACGATCAATCAGCTCCGCCAGCCGGGCTACTACGGCTGGCCCTACTCGCGCGGCAACGAGGTCTATCTCGACTTCGATTTCGCCACCAACAAACCCGGCGAAAAATTCGACCCGCTCAAGCCGGTGAACGCGAGCGCCAACAACACCGGGCTCAAGGAACTCCCGCCCGTCCAGGCACCGCTCATCTGGTATCCCGCCCGCGCCTCGAAGGAATTTCCGATCCTCGGCTCCGGCGGACGCACCGCCTGCGCGGGCCCGGTTTTTCATTTTGATCCGAAATTCAAGGACACCGGCGGCTTTCCCGAGCACTTCGACAAGTGCCTGCTTTTCTACGACTGGCAGCGGCCGTTCATCAAGTGGGCCCGCCTCGACAAGGACGCGAAACTCGAGGGCATCGAGAATTTCACCGGCGCGGTGCGGGTGGATCAAAAAGGCGGGGACGATGGCACCGGGCGCGTCGCGATTCGTCGGCCCGCGGACATGGTCTTCGGGTCGGACGGCGCGCTCTACCTTTTCGATTACGGCAGCGGCTGGGGAGTAAACAAGGACTCGAAACTCCTCAAGATTTCCTACCAATGGGGCAACCTCACACCGCTCGCGAAGATCAGCGGGAAAGCGGGTGCGGGGCGCGAGCCGCTGGACGTGGAGCTTTCCGCCGAAGGCTCGAAAGACCCCGAGGGCGAGCCGCTGGCCTACGAGTGGCGCCTGCAGCCCGGCGACAAGATCGTGGCGAAGACTGCGGTCGCAAAATTCACCGTCACCGAACCGGGCGAATACCGCGCCGAAGTCCGCGTGAGCGATCCGCAAGGCGGCATCGGCACCGCAACCGTCCCCGTGATGGTGGGCAATACCGTGCCCGTCGTGGCGTTTGAATCCCCGGCGAACGGCGACTTTTTCTTCCCCGGCCAGCCGGTCAAATTCAAGGTCGCCATCAAGGATTTCGAGGACGGTCCGTCGTCCGCCAAGGCCGATGATTTCGGCATCCGCACGCTCGTCAGCGCGCTGTGGAAAACCGCCGATGGCAAGGAGAGCGAAACCGATCCCGGCATCGCGCTGATGAAGCAAAACGCCTGCTTCAACTGCCACGCCGTGGAACAGCCGCTCGTCGGGCCGCCGTTGCTGAAGATCGCGGAAAAATATCGCGGCGTGGCCGGCGCGGAGAACGAATCCGTGAAGCGGGTGATCAACGGTTCGACCGGCGTGTGGGGTCAGGTGGGCATGCTGCCGCACCCGCACATCACGGAGGACGAGGTGCATTTCATGGTGCGCTGGATTTACAGCCTCCAGCCGGGCAAGGCCTCCCCCGGCATGACCCGCGGGTTGACCGGGGAAATTCCGGCGCCCGGCGGCGACCAGGCGAACGTCGGCGTGCTCGAAGCCAGCTACACCGACGCGGGCCGCCCGCCCAAGGTCGGCCCGGCCACCGGCCACGCGACCCTGACGCTGCGTTCCGCACGGCTCGAAGCCGAGATGGCCGACGAAATCAAAGGACCGCAGGTGATCGGCCTGCGGGGAGCCAGCCAAAAAAAGGCGCTCGGGGCGATCGGCGACCAGCATTTCGTGAAATTCACCGCGCTCAACCTCGCCGGCGTCACCAGCGCCACCGTGCGCGCGGCCTCCGGCGGCGCGGGTGGCAAAGTCGAGTTTCACGCCGGGAGTCAGGCCGGCCCATTGCTCGGCGAAGCCGAGGTCAAACCGACCGGCGGCGCGGACAAGTGGACCGAGATCGCGGTGCCACTCCAAGTCCCGGCCACAGCCCGCGGGGACGTCTTCGTCGTCTTCGTCAATGCCGGCCAGAAAGAGCTGATGAATCTCGACTGGGTGCAGTTTAACGCGAAGTAGAAACACGCCGCTGCTGGCCGAAGCGTTCAAGGATTCGGAGACACATCACGGCACCACTTACAAGGCCTACACGCGTAAAGGGTGTAATCGTGTCGGCTGTCGAGGCAAGACGGACGCAAGATTGATCATAGCACCCTGGAACATCTGCGTTTGCTGGCTGTGCGCCGGGTGGTGAAAGGGGGCGAGCCTGGAGATCACCCCGCAGAAGCCCTTGCGCCGAGCTTACGAGCGTGATGCGTAGGCGGTGGCCCAGTGGGTCAAGAAAGACTACCCCCGGCCGCGGTGGTGGGCGCGCGCCGTGGGCGCGACGATCTTCTTTCTCGATGAGGCGGGCTTCAGTTCGGAGCCGGTGTTGGGCCGGACCTATGGGTTGCGCGGCCAGACTCCGGAGGTGCCCACCAGCGGCCAACGCCAGAAGGTCAGCGCCATGAGTGCGCTCAGCGCCCGCGGCGCTTTCTGGAACACGGTTTACACCGGTGCGCTCAACGCCGGCCGCTTTGTGGAGTTCCTCGGAGACTTTCGCCGGGGTCGCCGGGAGAAGATCTTTCTGGTCATTGATGGGCACCCGAGCCACCGGGCCAAATTGGTCAAAGACTACGTGCAGAGCTGCCGGGGAAAGCTGGAACTTCATTTTCTCCCGCCTTACGCGCCCGACCTTAACCCCGATGAGTTTGTCTGGCAGCATGCCAAGACCAACGGCGTCGCCAAAAAACCTTTGCGCCGCAATGAGTCGCTCAAAGCACGTGTGATCCAAGACTTGGCCACGATCAAGGCGGACAAACCCCTGGTCCGCTCCTTCTTTCAGGCGACAAGTGTAGTCTCTGCCGCGGACTAGTCAGTAAGTGCGCCCGTACTTTCCGCGCGAAAGCGCCTGACCTCCTACAACCCCGCCGGATGCCGCATCACGCACCCATCCGCCGGCCGATCCCGCGGCGTCCACTTCGGCCCCCGCGGCCCCTTGGTCCAGCCGG
>CAIQUL010000172.1 GCA_903874975.1 uncultured Chthoniobacter sp.
GCGGCGGCGTCTCCGTGCTAAAGCCAGCAAACCGGCGCTGCACATCAACACCGTGCTGGAGGGTTCAGGGACACTCGCAACACGGAACCCGAAGCTGTAGCTCAATTCCGCCGGCGCGTCCTCGCCGCGGCCCGTGGAGCGCACGCCGGTCTCGCTGCCGTCCCAGCTGCCACCGCGGATCGCGCGATCCTCGGACGAAGAATTATTTATTCCGTCAAGAGCACTCTCGTTCCATTCCCACACATTCCCGTTCTGCCCCATCGTCCCATACGCACTCAGCCCGCCGTCATTGTTCACCGCCGCTGGCGAGACGGTTACTGCGTTATACACCGTGGTCCCTGCGGTGGTCCCACTCGCCACCGCCGTCGGGATGCTGTTGCTCCCCGTCGCGTAGTCCCAGTAGTCCGCGTTCGCCCCGGTGTTCTGGTGATACGCCGCCTTATACCATTCATTCTCATTCGGCAGGAAGTAATACGCGCCCTTGTTCCGATACAGATTCTCCCCGCCAGCCTGCCACGCCTGCCCGCTGCTCCACAACGTCAGCGTTGTATTCCCAAGGTCGAGTTGATACGCCGCCGGGCGCCCCGTGCTCGTGTTCAGATAGTTCACAAAGGCCGCCGCTTGAAACCACGTCATACTCGCCGCCGACTGCGTGGCCGACCATGCGCCCCCGCCGAGATTGAGCACGCCCGAAGCCGTCGCTTTCGTGATCGCATCCTGCGCGATCTCATACGTCCCCATCCGGTAGCCGTAGCTCACCCCGCCATACGACGAGGAGTAACTGCCGCCGCCGGCTCCGGCATCATTCGCGTTGCCCGCGTTGCCGATGTTCACGAAATCGAGGGTGAAGGCATCGCCCCCGCTGCCGAAGACATCGGCGTGCGCCGAGGGGACGAGGAACGCGCAGAGCACGGCGGCGCTGACAGTGAGGATGCTGCGGGTCAATTCAACGCCTGTTTCAAACGATTGTTTTACACGGGCGGAGGAGAAGTTGATGGTGGATGTGGCCATATAAAATGATCTTATTAGAAATATTAATTTTCCAAAAATCGACTGGTTGTCAATTTTTTGGCGTCTTTTAATTCAAAAAAACTGCACAGAGACACCGAGCACCTAGCCCCCTACCCGCTTCCGGCTCGGCATTTTAAGAGAACTTTCACAAACGCTGCGTCCTGATGCCAGCGCCGTAAATTTTCCTACCCAAAATCCTCCTGCCTCCTCACCCTCCGCCGCGTCGTGCGATCCGTGCTTCCCACCCACCGCCTCCGCCCGCAAATAGTGAGAGGTCCCTCGACTGCGTTTCGCCCACCGCCCTGCGCCCACGGCGAAACTCCGCTCGGGATGACGGCCGCTTTTTTCTCCACGCCACACACCTGCCGAAAAACCATGATCCGCACTCTCCTCGCCCTGCTGCTCGGCTCCGCCACGCTCACCGCCGCCGCGGCCGACGAGCCGGGTTTCAAATCCATCTTCCATGGCCAGGATCGCACCGGCGGGGATGGGCGGCCCGGTTTCTGGTCGGTGAAGGACGGCCACATCCGCGGCGAGACCACGCCCGCGAACCGCGCGCCGGGCAACCCTTTCCTCATCTGGCGCGAGGGTGCGCTGCAGAACTTCGCGCTGCAGATTCACCGCGGCGGGCCGGTGACCGTGGACTTCGTCGGAGGCGCACCCGCTTTACCCGCCGCTGCCGCTGCCGAATATCGCAACATCATCCCCATCCCATGAAAATCCTCTTCGCCCTGCTCTTTACCCTCGTCTGCGGCCCGCTACGCGCCGTGGATGCGAACCCGTTCTTTGCCATGAACACCATCGCGCGCGGCGGACCGGCGGAGGTCGTGCCGCTGCTGAAGGAACTCGGTTACGCCGGACTCGGCGGCGCCGTGGGCGACGGCGCGATGGCCACCGCTCTGGAGCGCGAGGGGCTGAAGTTTTTCAACGGCTATCTCACCCTCTCCTTTCACGCCGACCGCCCCGCGCTCGACGACCGCCTGCGCGGCCAGATCGACGCCATGAAAGACCACGGCACCGCGCTGTGGCTCGCCGTGGCGCGCGTGCAAAACGCGGAACGCACGTTTGCCAAATCCTCGCCCGACGCCGACGACATCGTGCTCGCGAAGCTGCGCGAGATCGCCGATTACGCCGAGCCGCGCGGGGTGAAGATCGCCCTTTATCCCCACGCCACCCTCTGGCTGGAGCGTGTCGATGACGGCATCCGCGTGGCCGACAAACTCAACCGCCCGTCGGTCGGTACGACCTTCAATCTCTGCCACTGGCTCAAGGTGGAAGGGTCCGAGCGCGACCCCGCGACCGTGCTCAAAGCCGCGCTGCCGCGCCTGCTGTTTGTAACCATCAACGGAGCCGACACCGGCGACACCAAGGCGATGAGCTGGGACCGCCTCATCCAGCCGCTCGGCGCCGGCACCTACGATGTCGCCGCCTTCCTCCACGCCGTCCGCGCCGCCGGCTACTCCGGCCCCATCGGCTTCCAAGGCTACGGGATCAAAGCCCCGCCTCGCGAAGTCCTCACGCGCACGATGGCGGCGTGGCGGGAGATGAGCGCGGCGCCAGCCCGGAAGTAGGCCGACGAAACGCGCTCGCCATTTTGCCCGGCGGCAACAACCCACGCGTTTCGCCTGCGGTTTTGCTCCACCCTCGGACCCTCGGCTTACTCCCTCACGCGCTCCAGGTCCGGGGCGGTCCACGCGGGGATGCCCTTTTCCGCCTGCTGTTTGCCGAAGGCGGCATGGGAGGGGCGCTCCTTGGCGAGAGGGACGTCTTCGTTGACCATGAAGGGGCGGACTTCAGCCCACCACTGGTCGTAGGCAGCCAACATTTTCCCCGCGACCTCGGGGTGTTGTTTGATGACGTTGTTCTTCTCCCCGATATCCTGGGTGATGCCGTTCTTGAACGGCGCACGGCCAGTCATCAGCGCCGCGCGCGTCGGCGAGCAAGTCGGGCTGACTGAAAGTCGGTGAGCCGCGTGCTTTGAGCGTGG
The DNA here is from genome assembly GCA_903874975.1 of uncultured Chthoniobacter sp. GTDB lineage: Bacteria > Verrucomicrobiota > Verrucomicrobiia > Chthoniobacterales > Chthoniobacteraceae > Chthoniobacter. Next base: position 2,999 of record CAIQUL010000172.1, read on the forward strand.
AGCCGGTCGAGGTTCGGCGGCTTGAGGTAGCGATGCCCGTGGCACCCGAGGTCACCGAAGCCCTGATCGTCGGTAATGACCACAATGAAGTTGGGTTTTCTGGCCTGATTCGCAGCCGCCGCCTGGGCGGGACCGGGCAGCGTCCAACTCATCAAGCTGACAAGGAAGCATGGGAGCGTGCGCTTCATGGTGCATCTGCCGGCGGCCACCCAGTGGGTGAGCGGAGAGCGCTACGTCCAGCGATCACTGATCGCGGAGAGTTCCCCGACCATATTTTCCACCCGCTTGAGATCGCGGCGGCGACCCTTGGCGGGCTTCACGTCGAGGGAGCGGAGCTTCATCAGCATGGCGCGCAGATCGTTGATCCGATTGGCGGGCAGCTTCTTTTTTCCCGCCGCATCCGCGCTGAGGAGCGCGTGGAGGTGGGCGATCTCGCTCTCGACTCCGGTCGAGTAGGCACCCACCAATTCCCGAAAGGTCTTCCGCAGATACGTCAGTTCCTCGATCACCACGGGCAGCGGCAGGTCGGATGGGGATTTCGCTTTGGACGGAGTTTTCACAAAAAGGAAATTTCGGGCGCGCCCATCTGGAGCCCGCCGCTCCGCACCGTCAAGCTTGGCAATGTTACTTTTCCGTGAACCACTCCCCTGCCCCGCTCAGCGGTTGAGCATGCCGATGATGCGCAAGCCGTCGAGCGTGAGCTCGGGGATGACCTGGCGAATTTCCGGGAGCTTGGCGGCGATGAGTTCGGCGTAACCGCCGGTGGCCACGACGGCGAGCTTGCGCGGCTTGCCGAGTTCGTCGCCGATCTCGCGCAAAATCTCGCGCACCAATCCGCGGTAGCCGTGGACGGCACCGGAGAGCATCGCGTGCTTGGTGCTTTTGCCGATGGCGGAGGGCGGCTCGAGGAGCGTGATCTCGGGGAGCAAAGCGGTGCGCGTGTGGAGATAGTGGGTCATGGCCTCCAGGCCGGGCGCGATGACGCCGCCGACGTATTTTCCGTCCACCGATACGACGTCGAAACTCACCGCCGTGCCGAAATCCACGACGACCACCGGCCCGCCGAAACGCGCCCACGCGGCGGCGGCATTGGCGAGGCGGTCGGCGCCGATGGTCGCGGGTTTCGGGTAATCCACGCCGACGCCGAGCTTCACTTTTGCGGTCACGCGCAGGACGGGGCGCGGATCGAAATACTCCACCAGCCGCTCGCCCACTTCGGGCACCACGGAGCAGATCACCACGGTTTCCCACTGCCAGCCGACGAGCACATTTTTCAGCGCGTCCGGCGTGATCGTGCGCGTGGCGAGTTTGCGGGAAGGGCCGACCTCTTTCCGCGTGCTGAGGGCAAACTTCGTGAACGAGTTGCTGTTGTCGATGAGCAGAAAATCGGCGGTCGTCATGGGCGCAGCGGCGGCGGTCAGGATTCCACGGGCCCGTCCAGCGCGTGGCGTTGCAAGTCTTCGAGCGCGACAAACTCCAGCGCGGAAATGTGCGTGGCGGCGAGCACCACGCGCGGCGCGCAGCCGGCGGTCAGCGCCTGCTGCCAGCGCGTCACGCACAGGCACCAGTGATCGCCGGGGCGCAGCCCGGGGAAATCGTACTCCGGCACCGGCGTGGAGAGGTCGTTGCCCGCGGCTTGCGAGAAACGCAGAAACTCGTCCGTGGCCTGGATGCAAACCGTGTGCAGCCCGTGGTCGCCGGGACCGGTGTGGCAGCAGCCGTCGCGGAAAAACCCGGTCATTGGCTCGAAGCTGCACGGCAGCAGGCGTTCGCCGAGGACGTTGGAAGTCTGGGCCATGCTGCCCGGGTTAAAGGGTGCGCCGCATCGTGCGTGCCTAGATTTTCGCCGCGGTGTAATCCCAGCCCTTGCGATACGCCGCGCGCTTGATGAAGCGCGCCGCGTCCGGCATGCCCACGACCTCCAGCTTGGCGCTGTCCCACTCGATCGGCTTGCCCACGCGCATGGCGAGGCCGCCGAGGAGGCCGAGTTCGGTGAGCGGCGCGGAGTAGTCGAATTTCGCCATGAAGTCGAAGGCCTTGCCGTTCTTGATCGCGAGCGTCCACTCCTCCTGCGGGTCGCCAGCCTTCGGGCTGCGCGGGTATTTCTGCTCGATCTTTTGCGCGAGGAATTCCGTGCGCCGCGCCTCGGGAAAAATCTGCGGGTTCTTGCACTGGTCGCCACGGTTGAGGATCACGCCTTCGCTGCCGATGATCATCCAGCCGCCACCGCCGAGCTTCTCGTTGCCGAGTTCCGGCGGCACCGTCGGCAGGTTCTGTTTGCCCTCGGCGTTCTTGCCCTCGTACCAGGTCATCGTCACCTCGCCGAGCTTGGCGTGGTTTTTCCACGTGAGCTTCACCACCCCACCGCGCGGCCACGCCACGTCGGTGAGTTCCTCGGTGATGGCCTCCGCGTGACGCGGGATGCCAAGATCGAGCGCGTAAAAAATCGGGTCCATGAGATGGCAGCCCATGTCGCCGATGGCTCCCCCGCCAAACTCCAGATAGCCGCGCCATTTGAAGGGATGAATCTCCGGCGAGTAGGGCATGTCCGGGCACTGCGCGAGCCAGAGCGGCCAGTTGAGGAAGTCCGGCGCATCGCCGGGCTTGAAGGTTGCCGTATTGCCCTGCGGCCAGATCGGCCGGTTCGTCCAGACGTGGATTTCCTTCACTTTCCCGACCACGCCCGCATCGAGCCATTCCTTGAGCATGCGGTTGTCGTTGTAGGTGTGGCCCTGATTGCCCATCTGCGTGATGACGCCCTTTTTCGTCGCGGCGAGGTGCATCTCGCGCAGCTCCCAGAGCGTGTTCGCGAGCGGCTTCTGCACGCACACGTGCTTGCCCAGCCCGATGGCGTGCATGGCGGCGGGAAAGTGCGCGTGATCGGACGTCGAGATCGTCACCGCGTCGATCTCCTTCACCTCGTCGAGCATCTGGCGGAAATCCGAAAACTGCTTCGCGCCGGAATACCGTCCCGCCGCCTTGGTCAGCGACCGCGAATCCACATCGCAGATCGCCACGACGTTGTTGCCTCGCGCCGCCGCGTTGAGATCCGACTCGCCTTTGCCGCCGCAACCGATGGCCGCGATGTTCAGCTTCCTGCTCGCCGGCCCGCCCTCCTGCGCCCAAAAGACGCGTGGAACGACGAGACCGCCGGTGGTGACGGCGAGGCCTTTGATGAAGGAACGGCGGGAGGTGCGCAGGGGCTGGGGTTTCATGGAGGTGAGCGGGAGATGGGGCGCAAAGCGCCGCCACAACAACCAAGAGGAGCGCGAATCGTTAGGCGAGCGATTTTCCGCGGCTTCCGGTTGCGCCGCCCCGCGCGCGGCCTACGCTTCCCCGAGGCAACCACGGGAGGACGGAGCAACGAACTAAATCGACTATGGAACACAACATCACCGTCGCCACCTTCAACGACCGCGCGCCCGCGGAGAAAATCGCCCAGCGACTCCGCGATCTCGGCATGAACGCCGATCTCTACGACGAATCGCACGAGCAGAAATGGAAGCTCTTCAACCTCCACCCACGCGCCCACATGCGCGTGCGCGTCCACACCAGCGAGGCCGGGCGCGCCCTCGCGCTGCTGAAGGAATGGCAGGCCACCGAAGGCGCCCTCGCCGACGCCGTGCATTGCCCGGAGTGCGGTTCGTCAAAAATTGAGTTTCCCCAGTTCTCCCGTCGCACCCTCATGGGCGCGCTACCCGCCGCCCTCGCCGCCACCGGCGTCATCGCCCAGGAATACTTTTGCGAGGATTGCAACTTCACCTGGCCCGATGAGGTGAAAGTGGAGCCCGAACTCGACCTGCTCAACTGGCCCAAGGGCCTGTCGCTCCCCTGATCGCCGGGCGCGATCGCTGACCCGCATATTTCACGCTCCAGATCGAGCGGCGCCGCGTTTTCGGCAAAGTGTGAAAGATGCGCCACGGCCGTCCTAGCAGCCTGTTGGAAAAGCGCTGGTTTTCCTGCTCTTTGTCTTGCTCCTGCTCCCGGCTCGTTCACCTCGGCAAAGGAGCAGGAGTGAGAGCAGGAGAAAGAGGGCAAGACGGCACGCCGCAGTCAGCCAGGGACGGGAGCCCCCTCGCCCATTTTTACATCCGCGAAATCTGCGGTTCTTCCTCTTGCTCGCGGAAACTTTCTGTGGCGGCGGTGGCGCTGCTTCCTATCGTGTCGCGCCGACTCACGATGCCCACACCTCAACTTCATCTCCGGCAGCGGTTTCCCCGATGGCGATAGCCGCTCCGGCCCTGCTCGCGATGACGGCCAGCGTCCTTCTCGTGCTCTCCGCCGGAACGGCGCTGGGCCACGGAGGTTTTCACCAACGGCTGGCGCAACTGGCGGTGGCGCTGGAGAAGTCCCCGAACGACCCGGCGCTGCATTTTGAACTCGCCGACGTGAACGGGCAGCACGGCGACTGGCAGATGGCGCTGCTCAATCTCGACCGCGTGGAGGAGCTGGCGCCGGGCAAGTTTCCGACCTCCCTGCTGCGCGGGCAGGCGTGGCTCACGGGCGGGCAGCCGGGGAAGGCCAAGACGGCACTCGATGCGCTGCTGGCCGGCCAGCCGGAACATGCCCGCGGCCGGCTACTGCGGGCGCGAGCGGCGCAGCGGCTGGGCGACGCGGCGGGCAGCCTGGCGGACTATCGCGAGGCGCTGCGGCGCACGCCGGCCCCGGATCCCGATCTGCTCCAGGAAACGGCCGGCGCGCTGGCCGCGGGGGGCTTTCCCGAGGAGGCTGTGCGGGTGCTCGCCGCCGGCATGGAGAAGCTGGGGCCGATCCCTTCGCTGGTCTTGCGTGCGATGGAGGTGGAAATCGCGACGGGCAACTTCGATGCCGCGCTGGCCCGCGTGGAGGACCTGCGGAAAAGTGCCCCGCGTCCCGAGCCGTGGATGGCCCGCCGGGCTTCGGTGCTCGCGCAGGCCGGCCGGATCGAGGAATCGCGCGCGGCGTGGCAGGCGCTCGTGACGCACCTCGAAGCCCTGCCCAATCTCGAACGCGGCGCGCACGCCATGAGCAAGCTCGCCGAGGATGCGCGCCACGCTCTGGCTTCCCTCGCCAATCTCACTCCCTCCGCCACTTCCAACCCAGCAAAGCCATGACCATTCCTCCACGATTTTTCCCTCCCACTTTTCGCCGACCCATCCTCAGGAGGATGCTGGCGGAGCTCGGCGCGATCCTCCTCATCCTGGGCGGACCGGTCGTCGGTGCCGTCATCGAATTTGAAGCGTCCAGCACCGGAGCAGCCAATACCAACGCGACCTGTGCGTGGTCGCACACCGTGGGCGGCCTGCCGGGCCGCTTTAACCGGCTGCTCGTCGTCGGCGTTTCCACCGAACGGGGCACGACTCTGGCCCACTGCTCCGCGTCCGAAGTCACCTTCGGCGCGCTGGCCATGACCCGGGTGCCGGGCAGCTTCGCGGCCAGCAGCGTGAGCCAGTTTGTCAGCACGGAACTGTGGTATCTGCTCAATCCGCCGGTTGGCCCGGCCACGATCACCGTGACCTTTGCCAGCAGCGAGATCGGCGGGATCATGGGTGGGGCCGTCTCCCTGGCCGGAGTGCTGCCCGCCGCGCCGGAAGCGGTGGCGGCGTTGGGGGGCGAGGATCTGACCACCAGCTACTCGCTCGGCATCACCACGATCTCGAACGGGGCGTGGTTGGTGGATGTTGCGGGCAATGGGTCGAACACCAACTCCTTCACGGCCGGCGCTGGCCTGGTGGAGCGTTGGGATCGAGCGTTCGTCAATTCCGCCAGCATGAGCCTGGCGGGAGCGACCCGGCCGGTGGCCACCGCCGGTTTGGTCACCGACATCTGGACGGCCTCGGTGGGCAGCCGGAAGTCCCAATCCATCGCGGCTTTCGCTCCGGCACCGGAAAATACACCACCCCTCGTGGCCATCTCCACCCTCGCCAACGGTGCCACGGTTGGGGCCAATTTTACGATCGGGGCCTCGGCCGAGGATAGTGATGGCGGAACCATCGCCAGCGTTTCTTTCTACGACGGCGCGACCCTGCTCGGGACCGACCCCACGAGTCCGTTCAGCTACAGTTGGGCGGGCGCGCCCGACGGAGCGCACGCGCTGACGGCGGTGGCCGTGGACAATCACGGTGCCGCCACCACTTCATCCGTGGTCAACCTCACGGTCGCCCCACCCATCTCGCTCGGTGTATTTGGCACCGGGATACAGACCTTTGGATCCCTGCCGCCGGTCAATGAGTGGACCACTCTCTCGGTGGCCGGTCTTTCGAGCTCGGTGGAGCACCCATCCGGGTTCGACGTGCTCATGGCGGGCCTCGCCGCGAGCGACATCTCCGCACCGCTGCCCTCGCAAGCCGGCAGTGGGGCCCAGGGGCAAGCCTACTGGCGCTCCGCCAATCAGAAACTCGGGACCGAGCCGACGGGCAACCAGGCGACGCTCCTCATGGCTTCCCTGCGCAACACGTCGGGCAGTCCGATCAACGGCCTGACGGTCGCCTACACCCTCGGTGGCGCCACCGCGGCTCCGACCGAATCTCTCAAGGGTCACCGCATCTACTGGAGCCTGACCGGGCTGGCGGGCAGTTGGACTGCGGCGGGCGACTCCACCCTCGCGACCGCGGGCGGGACTTTGAACGTCGCGCTCAACCTGCCGGCGGTGAACTGCCCGGCCGGTGGGTCGCTCTATCTGGTGTGGCTGGACGACAACGGGGTGCAGATCCCCGAAGGCGACTTCACCATCGACAACGTCAACTGCACGGCGTTCGCGAATTCCGCGGTGACCATCACCGGTCCGAACGGTAGTTCCAATGTGGGGAGCGACCTGGTGCTCGAAGCCACCGCGGTCACCACGAATGGGTCGATCACCAGCGTGTCCTTCTATGACGGAGCCACCCTGCTCGGCACGGATACCACCGCCCCGTTTAACTACATCTGGACGGGCGCGGCAGCCGGCAGCCATGCCCTCACCGCCGTGGCCACGGATAGCAATAGCCTTTCCGCCACCTCGCCGGTGCAGAATGTCACCGTGGTCGCCGGAGCGGGCACGCTGACCCGCGGTCCTTATTTGCAAAAAGCCGCGCCGACGCAGATGGCGATCCGCTGGCGCAATTCGCTCTACAATCAGGGCCGCGTCCGCTTTGGCACGACCGTGGAAACTCTCACCCAGACCGCCGATGAACCCACTGCCCCCCAAGGGCAACAGGATCACGAAGTAACGCTCAGCGGGCTGACGCCGGGAACTACTTACTATTACAGCGTGGGTTCCGGAGCCGATACCCTGGCCAGCGGCGCGGACTACACTTTCACCACGCCGCCGGTCGCCGGAACAGGCGTGAATACGCGCGTGTGGGTGCTCGGCGATGCCGGCTCCAGCGGGAGCACGACCCTGCCGACGGCGGGCCAAACCGGGGTGCGCGACGCCTTTTACACCTGGACGGACGCGCGCACGCCCGACCTCGTCCTCCAACTCGGCGACAATGCCTACGAATACGGCACCGACACGGAGTTTCAAAAAGGCATGTTCGACATCTACCCCACGATGCTGCGGAAGACGCCCTTCTGGTCCTGTCTCGGCAACCATGAGACCGCTCACGCCACGACCCACTCCGCCGGGTATGCCTACTTCGACATCTACACGCTGCCCAAAAACGGCGAGTCCGGCGGCGTGGCTTCCGGCACGGAGCACTATTACTCATTCGACTACGGAAACATCCACTTCATCAGCCTCGACTCGACGACCGCCAGCCGTGCGCCCAACGGGGCGATGGCCACCTGGCTGCAAAACGATCTGGCCAGCACGACCGCCACCTGGATCATCTGCTTCTTTCACCACCCACCCTACTCGAAAGGCTCTCATAACTCCGATACCGAGACTGAACTCATCGAGATGCGGACTAACATCCTCCCCATCCTCGAAGCGGGCGGCGTGGATCTCGTCCTGACGGGCCACAGCCACTGCTACGAACGCTCCTTCCTGCTCGACAGTCACTACGGCTTCTCGGCAAGCCTCACGCCCGCGATGAAAAAGAACACGGGCGACGGCCGGATCGGAGGAGGCGGTGCCTATATCAAACCGCTCACCGGCCCGCGCGACCACTTTGGTGCCGTCTATGCCGTGGCCGGTTCGGCGGGCAAGGTCAGCGGTGGCGCGCTCAACCACCCCGCGCATTTCATTTCCATGAGTAACTTCGGCTCCCTCGTGCTCGACGTGAATGGCACCAGGCTCGATGCCACCTTTATCCGCGAAAACGGCACCACGCCGGACACCTTCACCATCATCAAACAAGGTGCCGCGGATACCGACGGCGATGGCATCCCGGACGCCTACGAGATCGCCCACGGCCTCAACCGTTTCAGCGCCGCCGACGCTCCGCTCGACAGCGACGGCGACGGCCTCTCGAACCTCATGGAATTCATCTTCGCCACCGCCTCAAACGTCCCGGACAGCTACACCTTTACCTCCGCCTACGACAGTCTCGCCGGCACCACGACGGTCACCTTCCCGACGGTCACTGGCCGCACCTACCGCGTGATGTACAGCCACGATCTGCTCATCTGGCATCCCGGCTCCTCCAGCGTCACCGGCACGGGCGCACCGATGCAGTGGCTCGACGACGGCACCGTCACCGGCTCCCCGCCTTCCCTCGCCACCAAGCGCTTCTACCGGATGGAAGTGATTGTTGTGCAGTAGGCCGCGTGGGGAAAAATACTTGGTGGCAGTGAACCAATTGAACCACGGCCATCCTGGCACCTGAGTTCTGCATGGATAACTCGCACCCCGGTCGCGGCTTCACCACGATCATGCTCTTTTCCCTCGGGAAAATTCTTGCCGGACGGCTCTCACTGCTGCTCTTCAGCGGGCGATGACGGTGACTTCGCCGGCGGTGAGGCACTGGAGGGTGCCGTCGGCCTGGCGGAGCAGGAGGTGGCCGTGGGCGTCGAGCGTTTCGGCGAGGCCCTCTGCCGCCGCGTCGCCGACGCGCACTTTTATCCAGCGTCCGAGGAGGAAACTGCGGGCGGCGGCTTCGGCGATGATGGCGGGAAAGTCCGTGACGAGGGCGGAGCGGCGCGCGTCGAGGGCGCGGAGGATGGCGACGGCGCAGGCAGTGCGGTCGAGCGGTTGGCCGGTGACGCTGCGGAGGGAACCGGCGGAGGCGCGGAGGTCGGGCGGGAAATCGGCGGGCTCGTGGTTGACGTTCACGCCGATCCCGAGGACGGCAAACGGCGAACCGGCGGAGTCGGTGCCGCTTTCGGCGAGGATTCCGGCGACCTTTTTGTCGCCGAGAAAAATGTCGTTCGGCCATTTGATCGCGGCCTTGGCCCCGGTCATTTCGTCGATCGCGGCGGCGAGGGCGACGGCGGCCCACGTGGTGAGCCGCGCCCAGTCGGCCAGCGGGAGCGCGGGGCGCAGGAGCAGCGAAAACCACAGCCCGCGATGCGAAGCCGAGGCCCAGCGCCGGCCAAAGCGGCCGCGGCCCGCGGTCTGGTGCTCGGCGAAAATGGCGACACCACCGGCCGCGCCGTCGCGCCCGAGGCGGGTCGCGAGGTCGTTGGTGGATTCGGTCTCGGCGAAGACGAGGACCTCGCGGATGAGCGCGTTCCCGCCGAGGCGCGCGGTGAGGTCATCGGCGATGAGCCGGTCGGGCGCGGCGAGCAGGCGGAAACCGAAGCCGGGACGGTCCTCGATGGCAAACCCGGCGGCAACCAGCGCGGCGAGGCCCGCGCGGATGGCGGTGGCGCTTTCCCCGAGCTGCGCGGCGAGATCGCCCGCCGGGAGATGCACGTGCGTGTCGCGCAGCGCGCGGAGGAGGCGGGCGTCGAGCGGGGTCATGCGGGCGGGGCGGTTTCTGGCTTCGGGTTTCGGGTTTCTGGTTCCCCCGCGGGGCCACACACCAGCGACGCGGATTCCGAAAACCAGAAACCAGAAACCAGAAACGAGGAACGCCTCATGCGAGCAGCTCCAGCGAGAAATCGATCGCGGGCGCGGAGTGCGTGAGCGCGCCGACGGAAATGAAGTCCACACCCGTGGCCGCGATGTCCGCGACGGTCGCCAGCGAGACGCCGCCGCTCGCCTCGAACTGCACGCGGCCCGCGCCGAGCGCCACGGCTTCGCGCATCTGCGCGCAGGTCATGTTGTCGAGCAGGATGACATCCACGCCGGTGAACGAAAGGAAGCGGCGCACCTGCTCCAGCGTGTCGGCTTCCAGCTCCACGCGGCGTCCGGGATTCTCCGCGCGAAACCTGCGGATGGCTGCCTGCAACTGCTCCGGCGTGGTGCCGGCGGCGAGATGGTTGTCCTTCACCATGACCATGTCGTAGAGCCCGAAGCGGTGGTTCACGCCGCCGCCCGCGACGACCGCCGCCTTCTCCAGCGCGCGCAGGCCCGGCGTGGTCTTGCGCGTGTCGAGGATGCGCGCCCGCGTGCCGGCCACCGCCTCGACAAAACTCCGCGTGAGCGTGGCCGTGCCGGAGAGGCGCTGGATGAAATTCAGCGCCACGCGCTCCGCCGTCAGGATCGAGCGCACCGCGCCGCGGATTTCGAGCACCGTATCGCCTTTGGCCAAAGGGCTCCCGTCCTCCCGCACCACCCGCACCGCGAGTTGCGGATCGACCCGGCGGAAAACTTCCGCGCCGGTCCCCCCACCCGCCGCGACCGCCGGTTCCTTCGCAAAAATCCGCGCGCACCTTTCCTCCGTGCCCACGAAATAGCGCGACGTGAGATCGCCGGAGCCGATGTCCTCGGCGAGCGCAATGGCAATGGGATCGTGCATAGTTGAGGAAGACATGATGGCCCGCTTGAAGGGTGGTCCTCAACTCCCAACTGGCGACCATCCATCGGCTGCCATGATATTGCCTTCGCTCCCGTACCGGGAACGGTCCAATGAGGGAGCGGTACCCGGCAGAGAGGGTGTGACTAAATGTGGTGCAAAACGGGATGCGGGCAGCGCGCAGTGTCCCGGAGGGACGGTGGAAATTAGCCGGTGGCGTGAGCCACCGGAACCGTCCGTCCCGGGAACCCGCCCCGGAGGGGCGGCGGAGTGGACGCGGTCGACCGGCCGTTACCTTCCAGCGCCCCTGCCCCGGCCGTCGTCCAGGTCAGCGTCAACGTGGAGTCGGCCAGAGCGGCGGCAAGAAACCCGGCGCAATTCGCGTCGAGGACCGCTTGGGCTTTGCCCGCCACCGTGGCGGCGTTATCGCCGCTGTCGACGGTGATTGGGATGTAATGGATGCCGGCGTTTCCGCCGCTACTGGGGTTTCCGCCGCTGTTCGCGGATTCCGGTCCCCACGAGAAGGGATTGGTGCTGCCGGCCTCCTGGAACCAGAACACATCGTAGCAGTAGGTAGTTGGGTTGTAGATGTAGAAATCCGTCCCCGTCAATGAACCGGAGCTGTCGGCCGGAAACTGGGCCGTTTGCACTTCGGCGACCGAGGGCACGCTCCCGTAGATGTTTCCGACGCAGGTCATCTCGACGATCTCCTGTTGCCCAACCTCGCGAACATGATCCCCGTTGTTGACCGTCGCCGCCGTCAGCGCGAGGCGCGCCGCCGCGTTGACCACATCGACCCGGCGATGCCTGACGGCGGGATCGAGTTCGCCGGTTTCCAGATCAACATAAAGAAAGCGTTTGGGCATGGCGGGTCAGGGCATCGCGCAGCGGGTGAGTTGCGGCTTGGCCAGGGCGAAGCGGGAGCCCGGTGCGAGCACCCAGAGGCCGGCATCGAGGTCGTATGTGAGGAGCATCGCGCTCCGGGGCGTGTCAACGAAACTACGACCTCAAAGGCAAGCGCGCGGGCAAGACGAAGGCGGATTTCTTCCGCGAGGAGCAGCGGGCGTTGAAGCCGTTGCAGCCGGGGTTGTCGATGGGCTTGCGGACGGGGCCATCCAGCGTCCTTCGGCGCGGAAATCGAAGGGGAAATCTGGGGGATAAACGAGGGATTTGGCCCTATTGGTCCAGAACTGGCGTGTCGCCACGGGTGATCTGCGGTTTGACCCGATGGGCTTTGACTTGGTAAGATGGTCCGTTTATTTAGAGTGAATGTTCGGCTTCTTCAAAAGGAAAAAACCGGCCAATAAACCCTCCCTGAAGCCCGGTTTGTTCACGAGCCTGCAAGGAGGAAAGCCACAGAGACCCCCCAAAGTTGCGATCTGCATTTCCGTCGTGGAAGCCGAAATTATTCGCCGTCCGCTCTCAGCCAACGAAGAGCGCCTCATTGCTGCTCAATGCGAGAAACTTCTGCAACTGGCGCTTGGTGAAACGCGCACCGTAGCCAGACTCGTAAAATACGAGTGGGCAACTTGCACCGACATCGTGGAGGCGTTTCGACGCGCGCAGGATCGTTGGGAGCACGATCACAACCGCTTCGGATAGCCACCCCATGAGCAGTTACCGAATCGCAGTATCTGAATGCAAACCGTTGATCGACACTGCGACGAAGGGACTGTTTCGCATCAACGCCTTCCGAATCACCGGGTTGCCGGTGGATGCGACGGCCGGCGAAATCAGGAAGCGAATCGACAAGCTAAAAATCATGGAAGACCTTGGGCAAGGGCAAATTCTTAACAATTCCCCGTTCGCTCTCCGCCCTTCACCTACCTGTGATCAAATTCGCGAGGCGCTCCACAGGCTGCAAGATCCTGAGAAGCGACTGATTGACGAATTTTTCTGGTTTTGGCCTGAAGAATTCGGTCGCAGTCGAATGGACCCAGCCATTCAAGCTCTTCTCAGTGGGGACTGCGAC
>CAIQUL010000173.1 GCA_903874975.1 uncultured Chthoniobacter sp.
AACGGCTCCACCTCGATGGCGTCCGTCTGCTCCGGCGTCCTCGCGCTGCTCGATGCCGGCGTGCCGCTGAAAAAATCCGTCGCCGGCATTTCCTGCGGCCTCGTCACCGAGTTCGGCGCCGACGGCCAGCTCGCGCGCTACACCATGCTCACCGACATCATCGGCAGCGAAGATCACTTCGGCGACATGGACTTCAAACTCTGCGGCACCGACACCGGCGTCACCGGTTTCCAGCTCGACCTCAAGCTCCCCGGCATCTCGCTGAAGCTCATGGAAGAGGCCGTCTATCGCACCCGCGACGCCCGCATGCGCGTCCTCGACGTGATGAACCAGGCGCTCGCCGCCCCGCGCGCCGAGATGAGCCAGTATGCCCCGCGCATCGAAACCATCCGCATCCCCGTGGACAAAATCGGCCTCATCATCGGCCCCGGCGGCAAGACCATCAAAGGCATCGTCGCCGAGACCGGCGCCGAGATTAACATCGAGGACGACGGCAGCATCCACATCTACTCGTCCAGCGCCGACGCGCTCTCACGCGCCAAGCAGATCATCGAAGGCATGACCAAGGACATCGAGATCGGCAGCGTCTATCAGGGCCGCATCGTCACGATCAAAGAGTTCGGCTGCTTCGTCGAAGTGCTGCCCGGCAAGGACGGCATGGTCCACATCAGCGAACTCGCCGACTTCCGCGTGAACCGCGTCGAGGACATCCTCAAAGTGGGCGACCTCATCTGGGTCAAGTGCATCGGCGTGGATGAAAAAGGCCGCGTCAAACTCAGCCGTCGCGCCGCCATGCAGGAGCGTGGCGAAAGCATGGGCAGCGCGCCCGCCGCCAGCATGGAGCGTGGCGACGGCGACGGCGAACGCCGCGAATACCGTGGCGGCGGCGACCGTGGAGATCGTGGCCCGCGCCGTGACGACCGCGCCCCCCGCCGGGACGATCGCGGCGGCGAGCGCCGCGAGCCCCGCGCCGACGAAGCCGGCGGAGCCCCCGCCGCGCCCCGCACCTACCCCGAGTACCGCCCCGGCGACAACGCCCCGCAGGCCTAACCCGGGCACAGTTCCAGAAACTCAACAGCCGCCGCACCGCGAGGTGCGGCGGCTTTTTTTGCTGGCGACCGCACGGTGGGCTCTGGGGATTCAGGCCTTGAGGGCGATCGGCGCGAGTTGCAGCACAAACTGATTTTGCGGCGATTCGTTGCGCTGCTGGCGTGTGGGAGAGAAATCGCAGATCAGCGCCGAGCCATCGCGTCCGCCCATGCTGCAGGAGTTCGGCCAGATTTGGAAAACGTAGTAGTTCTTCAGGTTCGGGAAGTCCGTCTTCCAAGCCGCAGCCATCTGGGTCTTAATGAGTTGGTTGTTGGCGTAGAGTTTGAGGAAAACCGCGTCGGCGGCGTCGGTCAGCGTTCCGTTGTAAAAGAGCGTGCCCACTCCCTTGTCGTCGCGCGCCCATCCCACGCCGCCGGGGCCGTGAGCGTGAACACCGGATCGGGCACCGTCTCCTTGACCGGAATCGCCATGTCCTTCGTCTTCACCCCGTCGGGAAAGACCGCCTTGCATTGCAGCGTCACCGCCTTGTCACCCGTCACGCGGCCCGCCTCGAAGGTGAAGGCAAACCGATCCACCGCGACGATCCTCTGCTGCCCGGTGCTTGTAAAACGCCAACCTCCCGGAACGCCGGCTGGGCGTGTCATGGAAAACAAGTCCCAGTTCGCATCCGCATTTAATCACGCCCGCGGACCGGGCAGCCCGGCTCAGAGTTCTGTCGTCCCGATGGTCTGCAGCAGCACCTCGAGCCGCGCCCAGAAACCGCGATCCACCGGGAGGCCGTTGGCCATGAGGCAAAAGGTGAGCTCCCGACCGGAGGCGGTGCGGAGGAAGCCGACCTGGGTTTTCACGCCGGACATGCCGCCGATTTTGCCGCGCACAGCACCGCTGACAGAGGCGGTGAGGCTGTCGCGGAAACGCTGGCCGTGCGGCCCGCGCCGGGCGGCCAAGGCGACGCGCGCGAGGTCGAGCGGCGTGATCATATTCGCGCGGGCCAGGCCGCTGCCGTCGAGGAGGCGCAGGCCGGTGAAGCGGACCCCGGCGTCTTCCCAATACTGCCGCACGGCCTCGGCGGGCGCGGCTTTTTGCCGCCGGCCGAGGGTGAGAAAAAGGCATTGCGCTTCGAGGTTATCCGAGACGCGATGCAGGTGGTCGATGATCTCGGGGAGCGGCGCGGATTGGTGCGTGGCGAGGGTGGTGCGCGCGGTCGGCGCGGAGGGACCGGGGCGGTGGGCGAATTTCACGCCGCCGGCTTCGAGGTGGACGCGGAGTTGCTCGGCGGCGAGGGCCGGCGGATCGGGGATCGCGCCGGTGACGGTGAAACCGCTTTCGCCGACCGGAACGGTGCCGCGGAGGGTGACGGTGCGTCCGTAGGGTTGGGAGTACACGGTGACGCCGTCGCCACTGTCCGGCGGACCGGTGAGGACGTGGTTTTCCCAGCGCGTGTCGCGTGGAGCAGGACCACCGCCGAGGAATTTTGCGGGCGCGCCGGGTTGGGTGCCGGGTTCGAAGGCGAGGGCGAGCCGGTTGTGTTCGAGGTTCAGGCCGAAGGCCCCGGCACCGTAGGCATTGCCGATGTCGCCCCAGTTCCAGTGGTCGCTCACCGGGTCGGCGGGGAAGATCGCGGCGTCGGTGAGCACGCTGCCCGTCACGCGTTTCAGCCCGGCGGCGAGCGCGGTGTCGGCCAGTCGGGCGAGGTCGGCCAGCGCGAGCGTGGGATCGCCGCCGCCGATCAGGATGAGGTCGCCCTCGAGCACACCGGCGGCGCTCACCGGGGCGCTGGCCGCGAGGATCGTCGTGAAGCGAAACTCCGGTCCGAGCAGGCCCAACGCGGCCCCCGAGGTCACCACCTTGAGCGCGGACGCCGGGCAGAGCGCGGTTCCGGCGAGCGGTGAGGCAAAAAGGGGCGCACCGCTTTCATCGAGTAGGCAGAAGCCGACGAGCGCGCCGTCGCGCTGCGGTTCCACCGCCCACTCGCGGAAAATGCGCTCCACCTTGCCCTCCGGCACCGGCGGCGTGGACTGGGCGAGGACCGGCGCGGGCACGGGCGGCGGCTCCGCGTCCTGCTCCCACCAGCGCCAGCCCAGCACCGCCGCCAGCGTCCACCCGGTCAGCAGGAGGAGCGTTTGGAGGATGAAGATGGGCGTTTTTTTTGCGGCAGACACGCGGCGGAGGCTACGCTGGCGGGCCGGATTGTGGCGCGCAGAAAAATCCGCGGGGCTTCGGCGGGAGGACCGGCGGGCTCAGCGGAGGTCGTCCGCATCCTCCGCGTCCCGCGCCCGCCGCGCCGCGAGCATCTGCTCGTGCTCGGCCTCGTCCATACCTTCCGCGATGAGTTCCTGGCCCACCGTCTCCTCGTCATCGAAACCGATCCGCGCCGCATGGTGGCCGAGCGAACTCGCCACCATGTCGTGTTCCAAAACCAAGCCCGACAGATCCATTTCGCCGTTCGTGTCGTTGGCGGCGTGACCGCCGTGGAGTTCGCGCTTCGCCGCCCGCCAGTCGTTCTCGTTGAACTCGGCCCGCCCATCGATGCGCGCCAGTTCGCGAGCCCGTTGCCGCACCGTCGCCGCGCAGGGCATCCCGAGGCCCGCCGCGTGATTGATGATCTTCGCCGAGTGGGAGTTCGTCGTGCTCATGACTTACTGCTACGACCGTCCGCGCGATGAGCAAGCGGGAGTTGCGGAGGGGAGCGGCGTTGCCCTCTGGTGAGCGGTGAAGCGGAGCTGAGCTCTTCCTCTTCCTCTTAATTTTCCTCCGGCGGTAAGGGGAAATTAAGAGGAAGCGGCCAGGGGAGGTGGGTTCAGCAGCCTGCTACCCGCCGCCCGTCGCGTCCGGCCCGGTCTTATCCACCTGCTCGCGAAAAAGTTGGCGGATGACCTCCTCCACCGGCGGTTCCTGCACGCTGATGTCCGTCACCTTGCACATCCCCAGAATGTCGCGGCACACATCGGTGGCGCGAGCCCGCAGCACCCGCAGACGCACGCTCGCCGGGGTGCGCTCCACGATTTCGCCAAACGCCGTGAAGTCGAAATTCGAGACCTCCGCAAACGTCAGCCCGATGATTTTGTGCGTGGCAAAGCGGTCGATGATCGCGGCCAGCGGTCCATCGAAAAAGATGCGGCCGTTGTCGATGATGATGACCCGCTGGCAGAGCTCCTCGATGTCCTGCATGTAGTGGCTCGTCAGCATCGTCACGATGCGCTGGCCGGCGTTGTAGTTGCGGAGAAACTCGCGCACTTTTTTCTGGCTCGTCACGTCCAGCCCGATCGTCGGTTCATCCAGGAAAAGTACGCGCGGCGAGTGGAGCAGCGCGGAGATCAGCTCCATCTTCATGCGCTCGCCGAGCGAAAGCTCCCGCACCATCACATCGAGCTTGTCCGCGCAATCGAGCAGTTCCGTGAGGTCCCCCACGATCTTCCGGAAAGCCGGCTTTTCGATCCCGTAGATGGCGCGGTTCAGCTCCAGGGATTCCCGGGCCGGCAGATCCCACCACAGCGAATTTTTCTGCCCCATGAGCAGCGAAAACTGCCGCTTCATCGCATCGTGGCGTTCCCACGGCACGAAGCCGAGCACCCGCGCCGTCCCCGCCGTCGGATTCAGCAGGCCGGAGAGCATTTTCAAAACCGTCGTCTTGCCCGCGCCGTTCGGTCCGAGGAACCCCACGAATTCGCCCTCCTCGATGGAAAACGTGACGCCATCCGCCGCGCGCGTCTCCGCGTATTCGCGCCGGCCCAACCCCTTCACCGCGCCCCACAGGCCCGGGGCTTTTTTGTAAGTGCGAAAAACTTTCGTCAGTCCGTTGGTTTCGATTGCGCTCATGCGGGCGCGACCATGCACGAAGCCGGCGGGATGGCGAATGACGAATGACGGGCGGGATGACGCCACGCGCCGTTTTCCCCGGATGGAATAACGACGCGATCTCGTTGTCGCCGCCGGCGACGGCTCGCTGGGGCGCGGACTGGTTTGCACCTCCCGCCTCGCGCTCCATATTTTCCGGCACCATGAGGCCTCGCCTGCTCTTGCTGACTTCGTTCGCTCTCGTGTCGTCTGGGCTGGCGGCTCCGGTGAAGGTGCAGTTCAACCGGGACATCCGGCCGATCTTTTCGGACACGTGCTTTCATTGCCACGGCTTCGATGGGAAGGCGCGCGAGGCCGGGCTGCGGCTCGACATCCGGGAGGAGGCGCTGAAGGAAAACAAGGACGGCACCGCGCCGATCGTTCCCGGAAAGCCGGAGGCGAAGAAGATTGCGCCGTCGCCGGAAGCGCCGAAAGCCAAGCTGCGGCGGCGGCTTGCGCTCGACCTCACGGGGCTGCCGCCGTCGCCGGAGGAGGTGGCCGCTTTCACTGCGGACGCCGAGAAGTTTCTCAAGGTCGGCCTCGCGCCCGAGCCCACCGGCGACAAAGCCGAACTCGCCGCCTGGACCAGCCTCTGCCGCGTGCTCCTCAACGCGCAGGAAACCATCACCCGTTACTGATCGCATGAAGACCACGAGAAGCATGGCTGGGAACTCCGGGGAGCGCGCGCGTCCCGCGTGCTGGTCGCGGCGTCCCGCTGCGACGAACTTCGTGGCGGTTTCGCTACACGGGACGATCTCGCAGACTCAGGACGCACCATGGAAGTTCGTTTCGGCGGGACGCCGAAACCAACACGCGGGACGCGTGTGCTCCCCGGAATCTCGCTCGCGCGCCGACCTGCAAAGGAACGCGGGCACGCACTCCGCATCATGAAACCCTTCGACCCCACCGCCCACGCGCTCAGCGTCAACCGCCGCACCTTTCTCACGCAGAGCGCTTACGGCCTCGGCGGCATCGCTTTCGCCCTCCTGTAAAACAGGCTCGCGGCCGCGACGGCGGCCGCGGTGAAGCCCGCCGGCTGGAACGGCGCGCTCTCCGAGGCGCAGTTTCCGATCAAGGCCCAGCGCGTGATTTTTCTCTGCAGGGCGAACTGCCGTCGCATCTGGAGACGCTCGATTGGAAGCCGGAGCTGAAGGCGCTCGACGGGCAGCCGTTCCCGGAATCGTTCACCAAGGGGAAAACGTGGTCAGCGTCCACGACCTGCACGCCACCATGCTCGCGCTCATGGGCATCGACTACCGCCGGCTGAACACCAAGTTCCAGGGCCTCGACGCGCGCCTCACCGGCATCGCCGGCAATGTGGTGAAGCGGGTCAGGGCGTAATCACGCCCGCCTTTTCGGCGCAACCCTACGACGCCAGCCCCCAGGCGAGCAGGCGGTAGCTGTCCACGGTGATATTCCGGCCGTCGCCGAGGATCACGACAATGATGTGGCGGCCGCCGCGGTTGGCGCTGGAGATGAGGCAGCGGCCGGCGGCTTCGGTGTAGCCGGTTTTCATACCGTTGCAAAAAGGGTAGGTCTTGAGGACTTTGTTCGTCGTTTCAAAGACGCGGGTGCGGCCATCGTTGTAGCGCCAGAGCATGGATTTCTGGCAGACCATTTCGCGGATGGTGCGGCTGCGGTAGGCGACCATCGCGACCTTGGCCATGTCGCGCGCGGTGGAAAACTGGCCGGCCGCGGGCAACCCGTTGGGGTTGACGAAGTGGCTGTTGCGCATGCCGAGTTGGGCGGCGCGGGCGTTCATTTTGTCGGCGAACCTCTCCACGCTGCCGGCGTTGTCGCGCGCGAGGGCGCGGGCCACGTCGTTCATGCTGTGGACGAGCAGGATGTTCATCAAGGCGCGGCGCGAATAGACGTCGCCGGGCTTCAGGTAGAGCTTGGAAGGCTCTGCCCACGTGTCGCTGGGTTCGACGCGGATGGGCTCATGCAGGTTGCCGTCCTCGGCGATCAGGAGTGCGGTGAGCAGCTTCTGGGTACTGGCCACGGGGCGGCGTTCGTCGGCGTTGACCTGGTGCAGCACCTGGCCGGTGTCGGCATCCACAACGATCGCGGCGGCACCGCTGATTTCGGGGACACCGTCGAACTCCGGGTTGAGCGGAAAGGTCTGCGGAGCCGGGGCCCGTTTCACTGCGGCGGGCGGGGACGCGGGCGCGGTCCGTTTCGCCGGCTTCTTCGTGGCCGCAAAGGCGGCGGGCGCGCCGAGACTGAGCGAAAGCAGGAGGCTGAGGAGGATGGAAAGGCGCTTCATGGCGCGCGTATTAAAAGGATGCGGACGGGTTTCGCAAGCGGGGAAGCCGAGAGGGGGAATGAAGAGTGACGGGGAAGCGGTCGCGCGCTCCCGGAACATCCGTTCGCAATCGACGCGCTCTCCGATGACAAGGCGCGCTGCCCGATAGCGCATGACCACGCGCGGACTCAGGCGCGTGGCGTCACCGGGCGGCTCATTCTTTCGGCTCGGCCAAACTCCGCACCACGTCCGGGTCGGGCGCGGCTCCGAGGTCGAGGGCTTTTTGGTAGTGGCGGCGCGCGAGTTCGACGGAGGGCGGAGTGCGCTGGAGGTAAAAGACGGCGAGGTTGAAGTGGGCCTCGGCGTAGTTGGGGTCGATTTCGATGGCTTTGCGCAGTTCGTCTTCCGCGCCGGAGAACCAGCCTTTCTTGCCGACGGTGACGCCGAGATACTGGTGGGCGGTGGCGTTTTTCGGCTCCAGCAGGGCGGCCTGGGCGAGGGCGGCGAGGGCGGCGTCGAGTTGATCCTGATCGTAGTGGACGACGCCGAGGATCAGCCACCCGAGCCCGGTCTCAGGCTGGAGGCGGATGGCAGTCTTGAGATATTTCTCGGCGACGGCGGAGCGCTTCTGGCGATAGGCGACGAGGCCGAGGTTGATCGTGGTGGCCACGTTGTCCGGTGCGAGGATCAGCACTTTTTCAAAGTCCCGCTGGGCTGCCTCGAGGTCGCCTTTGGCCATGGCGAGCATGGCGGTTTTTGCGAGTTGTTGGGCTTCGGTGGAGACCTGCTTTTTGCCGGGTTCGTTCAGGTCGGCGGTAGGCCCGACACGGAAGCGCGGGGTTTGGGCGTGGCTGGCAGGCGCGAGCGCGAGCAGCACCCCGGCGAGGAGCCGCGCTCTCACTTGGCGCGGCCGATTTCCTGCGCGCGCTCGGTGGCTGCGCGCACGGCGCTGATCATCGCGGAACGCAGCCCCGCGGCTTCGAGCGCTTCCAGTCCGGCGATGGTCGTGCCGCCGGGGCTGGTGACTTCGTCCTTCAGCGCCGCGGGATGCCGCCCGGTCTGGAGGACCATCTCGGCCGCGCCCGCGACGGTTTGCGCGGCGAGCTTTTGCGCGAGGTCGCGCGGCAGGCCCATGAGCACGCCGGCGTCGGCGAGCGCCTCGATGACCACATAGATATAGGCCGGGCCGCTCCCGCTGAGCCCGGTCACGACATCGAGCAGCGCCTCTTTCACGCAGACGACCTCGCCCACCGCGCCGAAGATCTTCTCCGTCAGCTCCGCGTCTGCCGCCGTCGCGGTCGCGCCCAGCGCGTAAGCCGCCGCGCCTTTGTGGACGAGCGCCGGCGTATTCGGCATCACGCGCACGATCCGCACGCGCGGCCCGGCGGCTTCCTGCAAAGTGGGGATCGTGAGCCCGGCGACGATCGAGATGACCAGCTTCTCGGCCGCGCCGGCCTGGAGCGAGCGCAGCGCGTCGAGGGCGTCGTAGGGTTTCACGCAGAGCACGAGGGCGTCGGACATGGCCACGAGATCGGCGTTGGTTTCGGCGAAAGTCACGCCGGTGAGCGTGGCCAGGCGCTGTGCGGCGGCGAGGATCACGTCGCTCACGATCACGTCGCCCGCAGGGAGCACGCCCGATTGTTTCACGCCCTGCACGAGTGCGGACGCCATTTTTCCAGAACCGACGAAGCCAAGTTTCATCCGGGCATACGAAACGCGCGCCGCCGCCGTGGGAAGCGGAAATTTTGGCCGCGGCACGCGGGAGGGATTTGGATTGATGGGGGAGCCTCCCGCCGTGAAGTCTCGCTGTCCGCCGCGCCATGCCTGCCTACTACCTGCACGATCTCAGTCCGTTTCTTTTCGAGTTTAGCGAAGGCGTGGGGCTGCGCTGGTACGGGCTTTCGTATGTGCTCTCGTTCCTCGTCGGCGCGTGGCTTTACCGCGGGCTGGCGCGGCGCGGTTACACGGATTTACCGGAGGCGCAGGTCAACGATTTCATCACCTGGGCGGCGGTCTTCGGCGTGATGATCGGCGGGCGGCTGGGCTGGCTGGTCTTTTACGGCTGGCGGGAAAATCACGCGGACGATTCGTGGTGGTGGCCGCTGGAGGTGTGGAAAGGCGGGATGGCGAGCCACGGCGGGATCATCGGTATGTTGCTGTTCACGCTCTACTGGTCGCGGCGAAAAAAGCTGTCGTGGACGAGCATCGGCGACTGCCTAGTGGTCGTCGCGCCGCTCGGGCTGCTGCTCGTACGGCTGGCGAATTTCATCAACGGCGAACTCTACGGCCGGCCCGCGGGCGGGCCGGGCGGGGCGGCGTCGGTGCCGTGGGCGGTGCTCTTTCCGCAGGAGCTGGGTGCGGATCAGCCACCGGTCGCGCAGGTGCAACTCGACCCGGAACTGCGCGCGCATTTGCACGAAATCCTGACGCCCCGCCATCCCTCGCAGATCTACGAGGCGCTGCTCGAGGGCGTGGTCCTTTTCGCCATCCTCTGGGTGCTGCGGACGCGCTGCCGCCTGCCGCGCGGCGTGGTCACGGGCGCGTTTTTCATCCTCTACGCGGTGCTGCGGATCGTCGGGGAAATGTTCCGCGTGCCCGATCCCGCGTGGGCCGTGGGGCAGTGGTCCGCCGGGCAGTTTCTCTCGATCTTCCTCGTCTTCATCGGCGCGGCGTTCCTCCTGTGGGGCTGGCGGGCGCAACAGTATGAGCGGGTCTTTGCCTCGGGCGCGGAAAGCCGTTGACGCCGATTTTTCCACCTGCGACACCGGGCGCGTGAAGCTTTCCTCTAAGACACTCCTCCCACTCGCGGCCTGCGCGCTGGTGGCCTCCGCGTTTGCCGCGGACGAAAAAGGCGGAGGCAAGCTGATCATCGAAATCCCCGACGCCGTGCAGACGACGATCGAAAAGGAAAAGGCGGACGGGAAAGTCATCGATTTCAAACGGGTGAACGAGAGTGACGGCACGAGCTGCGCGGTCGGCCGGCTCATCGCCGGAGCGCACTACGCGCTGCACCTGGATTCCGGCGGGCGGGTGCTGCGCAAGGAAGTGGTCAAGGACAACTGAGTCGCGTTCCTTTTCACCCGATGAAAACACCTCTTGCATCCGCCATCTGCACGTCGGCCCTGGCCGCGCTCCTCCTCGGCACGGGCTGCGTGGCCCAGCCGCCGGCCACGAACGCCAACGCGGAGAAATTTCTTATGGAAAACAAAAACAAAGAAGGAGTCGTCACGCTTCCGAGCGGGTTGCAATACAAGGTCCTCCAAGAGGGCACCGGTCGGACGCCGACGGCGACCGACACGGTGAGCACGCACTACCGCGGCACGCTGCTCGATGGCCGGGAGTTCGACAGCTCCTACAAGCGCAACGAGCCGACCGAGTTCCCCGTGAACCGCGTGATCAAAGGCTGGACGGAGGCGCTCCAGCTCATGAAAGAAGGCTCGAAATGGATGCTCTACATCCCGCCGCACCTGGCCTACGGCGAGCGCGGCGCGGGCGGGCTGATCGGGCCAAACGAGACGCTGATTTTCGAGATCGAGCTGCTGAAGGTGAAGTAGCTGCGGCTACCGCAGAAACATCCACAGCGTCTGCGCGCCGGCGTCCGCCGGAATGTCCGGCAGCGGCGACTCGGAGTGAAAGTCGGCGGTGCGGCGCACGCCTTTGAGGGCGAAGCGCGCGAGCGTCTCGAGCGCGCGGCGCGTCAGGCGGGTGCAGTTGGTCGAGAGCAGGATTTTCGCGCGGGGCGCGGCGAGATCGAGCGCGGTCAGCAGCAGCGCTTCCAGGTCGTGTTCGGCTTGGAATTTGCGCCCCTTGTGGCCGCGCGAAAAAGTCGGCGGATCGAGGATGATCGTGTCGAAGGTCTCGCCCTTCCGCGCGAGGCGCGGGAGCACCTCGAGCACGTCGTCGGCGTAAAAACGGTGGTGGGTTTCGCCGGCGGTTGGGAGCCCGTTGAGCGCGAAGTTCTCGCGCCCGCGATCGAGCGATTTTTTCGAGAGATCGATGCTCACCGTCTCCGCGCCCGCGAGTGCGGCGGCCACGGAAAAGGAGCAGGTGTAGGCAAAAGTGTTGAGCAGCCGCCGCCCGTTGTTGCGCCGGACGAGCGCGCGATTGGCCCGCTGATCAATGAACAGCCCGGCCGAATACCCCGCCGCGAAATCCAGCCCGAAGCGCATCCCGTTTTCCTCCACCACCGTGACCAGCGGCGCGGCGGTATCGCCCGCGAGCAGCACCGGCGCGGCGCGATCCTCATTTTGCCGCGGGAGGTGTTTGCCAAAGACGCGCGCCGCCGCGAAGCCGTGCCGCGCGGACCACGCGGCCAGCCCTTCGAGCGCGGTGTCGCGGGCGTCGTCGTCCTTGTGGGAAATGAGCACGTCGCTGCCCAAGCGCTCGACCCAGCCGCCCGGCGTGGTGTCGAGTCGGTGGGCGTTCGTCCCCGCCGCGGCGAAGCCCGCCAGCGCCGCGCTGCTGAGCCAGGCGGTGGGTGGGTTTTGTGAGTGTGGAGACAGGGCGGGGTGGTTCATGGAGTGGCCGAGAGAACTGATTGCAACGCCTGTTTGGTTCAAGTAGTTTCGCCCGCCTTTTCCACCTCCATGCGCTACCTCCTTTGCCTTTTCCTGGCCTGCCTCGTTTGCGCGCTGCAACCGCTGCACGCCCAGTCCGATTTGGATCCGGGCGACCTTTTCGTGAACGCCTACATGGCCGCTCAGGAGGCGGAAAAAGCCGAGCAGGCGGGCGATGTCCGGCTCGCGCTGAACAAGTTTCGTTCCGCCAAGGAGGCGCTAGATTAGATCTCCGCAAAGTCCCCGAGCTGGCAGCCCGCGATCGTGAGTTACCGCAAGCAGCGGGTCGCCGAAGGCATCGTGCGGGTGC
>CAIQUL010000174.1 GCA_903874975.1 uncultured Chthoniobacter sp.
GGGCTCGTGCAGTTTCTCCAGCTCGATCTGGCACGCCTGCGCGGCGATCTCCACCGGGCGCACGATGTTCTTTTTGTAAGTGTGCAGCGCTTTCAGCAGCGCCGTGGTGAAACTGCCAGACGAACCGAGTCCGCTGCCGGCGGGGATGTCGGCCATCGAGGTGATCTCCAGCGAGCGTCCGTCCATTTGCAGAAGCGCGCACGCTTCACGCACGATCGGATGCTCCAACCGGCCCGCGTGCTCCACACGCTCAAGCCGCGAGTATTTCACGATGAGGTCGTCCACGAAGGTTTTGTGGAGCGTGATATAGACATACTTGTCGATCGCCGCGGCGATGAGGAACCCGCCGTGCTCCTCGTAGTAGGACGGGAGATCCGTGCCTCCGCCGCCGAGCGAGATCCGGAGTGGAGAGCGCGTGATGATCATGCGCCGAAGTGGTAGCCGCTCGCCGCGTGGATGCGCTCAACGACGGCCAGCGCCGCGCGGGCTTCGCGCAAACCGGGCTGCGGCTCGCGTCCCGTGCGGATGTCGGTGAAAAATTCCGCGATCTCCAGCCGCCACGAATCGTCGCCGCGCGGGTACTCCCACGCGGTCGTTTCCGGCGGCCCCATCTCGGGGAGCATGCGGTGAAAGGTGAGTCGCTCGACCCCGTAGCTGCCGCCGAGACCTTCGACGTGCAGCTTTCCGGTGCGCCCGTAGATTTCGAGCGAGAAGAGGTTTTTCCATTCCGTGCAGCTCACCTGCAGCCACGCGGTCTGGCCGGCGGCGGTGCGGAGATTGAGAAAGGCGTTGTCGTCCACCGGCATGTCCCAAAAGCTCGTGCTCGCGTGCCCCTCGATGCGGGCGAAGTCGCCGAGGAACCAGCCCGCGAGATCAATGAGATGCACGCCCTGGTCGATGAGTTCGCCGCCGCCGGAAAGCGTCGGATCGGCGCGCCACTCGCGGTCGTAGCCGACGCGCCCCCCGTGGCCGTAGCGTCCGCGGATGAACATCAGCGGACCAAGCGCGCCCGACTCGTAAAGGCTGCGCGCCTGGCGGAGCGCGGGGTGGAAGCGGTGATTGAAACCCACGCGCACGCGCACACTGGCGGCACGGGCGGCGTCGATGAGTTCGTCCGCCTGCTCGGTGGAGATCGCGCCCGGCTTTTCGACGAGGACGTGCTTTCCGGCGCGAATCGCGGCGAGCGCCAGCGGGGCGAGCGCGGCATTGAGCGTGCAGACGATTACCGCGTCGATCGCCGGATCGGCCAAGACGCGCGCAGCGTCATCGGTGGCGTAACCGGTCCTGGCTGACGCCACGAGCTGCTCGGCGCGGCCGATTTCCAAATCACAAGCGGCGGCAAAATCTCCAGGGGGCAGGGCGGCGAGACGCTTCCGACCGATGAAGCCGCAACCGATGAGGGCGATGCGGGGGTTCATTTCCAAGCGCATCCGCGATCTTCCGGGACGATCCTCCGGAGGCAGTAAATGTCGGTGCCCGCGAGTTGGGCGCGGTGTTCGTGCAGCCTGGGCCAGGCGTCCCATTGCGCGCTGATCAGCCGGCCGGAAATACCGTCGCTCTCCCGCGAAGCGAGATACGTGCAGAGGCCAGCCCCGAGCGCGAGCGGAGTCGCGCCGTCTTCAGACCACTTCCTATTCTTCGCATAAAACGCCTCGCCGACCTTTTCCGGCCCGGCCGCCAGCACCTGCTCGACGAGCCGCGTCTTCAAAGCGCCGGGCGCGATGGCATTGACGTCGATGCCATGCGGCTCCAGCTCCACCGCGAGCGTTTCCATCAGCCGCACCACGGCCGCCTTGGAGGCCGCATACGCGCTGACGTTGGCCAGCGGGTTCGTCGCCCCGCCGCCCGAGACGATGATGATCTTGCCGCGGCCCGCCTTTTTGAAATGAGGGATGAGCGCACGACACGGCAGGAGCGTTCCAAAAAGATTGATCTCGATCGCCCGCATCCACTCGCGCAGATCGACCTCCTCGGTCGGCCCCATCGGTCCATAGACACCGGCGTTGCTAACCAAAACCTGCACGGAGCCGAACTCCTGAAGCGCGAACTCCGTCAGCTCTGCGACCTGTGTTTCATCGGAAACGTCACAGGCCCGCGCCAGCACCCGCCCGCCCCCAGAACTGGCGAGTTCGGCGCGCGTCTTCTCCAAGAGCGCGGCGTCGCGGGCACAGATCACCACGTTCGCCCCTTCCGCAAGAAAGCGTGCGGCGATGAATTTGCCGAGGCCCTGACTGGCGCCGGTGATGATGACGTTGAGCTTGGCGAGTTTCATGCCGCATGACCGACGGAGAGGTGTTCGACTTGGGGATGCGCAGTGAGCGCGTCGTTGAGAAAGCGGTTGGCATCCACGACCACCGGCTGGCGCAAACGGGTCAACAGCTCGCCCCACGGCGCCGCGCGGAATTGCGGCCATTCGGTGCAAACAATGGCCGCGTCGGCATCGGCGAGCGTCTCCGCCAGCCCGCCCAACGGAACATTGGTGAGTTCCGCAGGCAGGGTCCGCACGGCAGGATCATGCGCCTGGACGCGGGCTCCGGCGGCGAGCAGTTGCCGGCACAGCTCGATGGCGGCGCTGCGGCGCAGCGTATCGGTGCCGGGCGTGGAGGTCAGCCCGAGCACCGCGAAGGTGCGCCCGCGCAACTCGCCGAAGCGACTTTGCAGGCGGCGCAGGATCCAGCCGCGATGCAGATCGTTGCTCTGCTTGATCGCCGGGATGACCGCGAGATTTTCGCCAAAACGCGCCCCGAGTCCGGTCAGCGTCACGACATCGCGCGCCAGCGTGCCGCCCGCAAAGGGTCCGCCCGGGCCGAGATAGGCGCGCGGCCCGATGCGCGGCTCGCTCTTCAGCCCGGCGGAAACTTCCCCGGCATCCGCTCCGACATGCTCGCAGACGCGGGCGACCTCGTTGATGAACGAAACCGAAAGCGCGAGGAACGAGTTCAGCGCGTGCTTCACCATCTCGGCCGATTCCGTGCGCATGAAAATGACGCGTCGGCTGAACGGCGCGAGGAGTGTTTCGAGCAGGGGCTTCGGCGCATCCGTGCGCGTGCCGACGATGATGCGCTCGGCGTTACCAAAGGCATCGAGCGCGCGCCCGAGGCGCAGATTTTCCGGCAAGCAGGCGACAGGGAACTGCGGAAACTCACGCTCGATTTCCGCGCAGGTGCCCACAGGCAACTGGGACGAGATGAGGACGAGCGCGCCGGGACGAAGTTCGGCCAGCGCCCGGCGCAGCGGCTCCAGCACGGCTGCGGGATCGGATTCGTCCGCGTCATTGACCGGCGTGTCGTAGGCCACCCAGAGCACATCGGTGTCGCGGCATACCGCGGGATCGGTGGAAAACTGCAGGCGAGCGGCCGAGGCATTTTCCGCGAGCAGAGCGTCGAGTCCCGGCTCAAAGAGCGGCGCTTTGCCTGCACTCAACCCAGCGACCACCGCCGCGTCGAAGTCCAGACCAGTGACTTGAAAATGGCGCGAACAACAGGCCGCCGTCACGCAACCGAGATGCCAGAGACCGAGGACCGTGATTTTCATCGCGCGGAGAGAACCCACTGATTTTCCATGAGCCACTCCACCGTGCGCACCACGCCCTGCCGGATGCTGAGTTTCGGCTGCCAACCGATGGCGCGGATCTTGGCGGTATCGAGAAAGATGAACGGATTGTCCCCCACCCAGCCCCGCTGCCCACCGGTGAAGCGCAGCTCTGGCTGCAAGCCCAACCGCTCGCAAATCCATCCAATCGAGTTCTTCACTTCGCAGTATTCGAAGGTGCCGAGGTTGTAGATCTGCACGCGATGCCGCGCGCTGCTGGCGGTGCCGGCGCGGACGACCTGGAGCACGGCGTCGAGGCAGTCGCCGATGTGCAGATACGATTTCCGCTGCGCGCCATCGCCCAGCACGTCGAGATGGCCGGGGTGCTCGCTGAGCTGCTGGTAGAAATCGAAAACGTGGCCGTGGGTGTAGCGCTCGCCGAGGATAGACACGAAACGGAAGATGTAACCCTCGAAGCCGAAGCCCTCGCAGTAGGCCGAGATCATACTTTCGCCCGCCAGCTTCGACGCCGCATAGAGCGAGGTCTGAATGGGAAAGGGCGCGGTCTCCGGAGTCGGGATGACCTCCGCCTCGCCATAGACGGAACCCGTCGAGGAGAAAGCGATGCGCTTGAGACCATTGGCCCGCATCGCTTCGAGGACGTTGAAGGTCGCGATGGTGTTCTGCTGAAGATCGCGGCCCGGATGATCGAGTCCGAAGCGCACGTCGGCATTGGCCGCGAGGTGGAAAACCATGTCGCAGCCCGCCATGGCGCGGGTCAGCGACGGGGCGTCGAGATTGTCGCCGCGCACGAGCGCGAAGTTCGGATGCGACTTTGCCTTTTCCAAAAAGCGCACCTGGCCGGTGGAGAAATCGTCCCACGCGACCACGGCGGAACCTTCCGCGAGCAGGCGGTCAACGAGACTGCTGCCAATGAAGCCGGCCCCACCGGTGACGAAGACGCGGTTCATGACGCGTGAAGCTCGGCGGGCTGCGGGGAGGCCGGCGCGGCACGCTGCGACCGGCGGGCTTCGTTCCGGGTGCGCTCGACTTCCGCCAGGGGATCGATGCGCGTGAAGCGCAGCCTGGCGCACACTTTCAGCCACGAAATCGGATCGCCGAAGAGCGACACCTTTTTGCCCTCCTTGAACGAGCGCGAGCGGTAGTTCACCGGCAGTTCGAGCGGCTGGTAGCCTTTGCGCAGCAGCTTGATGAGCAGCTCGTAGTCGAAGTCAAAACGGTTGCACTCGAAGCGCAAACCGGTGAGGCAATCCCGCCGGAAGACTTTGAACATCGTGAACGGATCTTTGAGGCGCTGGAGGAAAAGGACGTTGACCAGCGTGGTGAAAAACCAGTGACCGGCATTGAGCGCGGTGCTGAGCAGCGGCTGGCCGGCGAACTCGCGCATCTTCCACGCGCTGCCGCCGTGGCGGGCGCCGAGGGTGAAAGCAGCGCGGCCCGCGACGAGCGGTTCGAGCAGCGCGTCGTAGTCTTCGAGGTCGTATTCGAGGTCGGCGTCCTGGATGAGAATGAAGTCGCCAGTGGCGTGCGCGAGCCCGGTGCGCACCGCGTGCCCTTTGCCCTGCGGCCGGTCCTCCAGGACGAGGCGCACGCGCGGATGATCGCGATACTGCTCCGCGAGCAGCCGGGTACCGTCGGTGGAATTGCTCTCGACGACCACGACCTCGACATCGAGTCCGAGGATTTCCTTGGCGAGCACGGATTCGAGGAGCGGGCGGAAAGTCGCGGCTTCGTTGAAAGCGGGAAGCACCACCGAGAGCTTGCGCCGTTCCGGCAGCGCCGCTTTCCGCGCGAAGACCATCATCCCGCTCGCCACCACGCGGCGGTATTTCCGGCGCATCCCGGCCGGGAGGAGCGCCGAGAGGAAATTCAAAAGCGGCGTGACCACCGGCACGGGGAACCGCTCGCAGTGCTTCGCCACGTAGTCGAAGCTCAGCACTTTCCAGCCGGGCCGCACGATCACCTGATCGTAGCCCGTGCGGAAGAGCGCCGTCTCCAGCGTCTGCGGATCGAAGTAAGTGAGGTGCTCGGGCTTGAACTCCATCCAGTTTTCGTGGAGCAACCGGGCCGACCACGAGGCCAGCGAGGGCGTGGCGATGAAGATCGCGCCGCCGGGTTTCAGCACGCGATGGATCTCCCGCAAAAAGGCCAGCGGATCGCGGACGTGCTCGATGACATCGGAGAGCACGCAGAGGTCGAACTGTGCCGCGCCCACTCCGGCCCGTTCGAGTTCGCCGCAGATGATCGAACCGCGTTGGAGCCGGGCGCGGGCCTGCGCGCAGGCGGCAGGTGCGTATTCCACCCCGGTGACCTGAAAGCCCGCAGCCTCCGCCTCGACGAGAAAGTCTCCGTCGCCGCACCCGATCTCGAGCAGGTGCCCGGCTGGCGCACCGGCGTAGCGGCGAATCTCGGCGAGGTATTGCCGCGCCGTGGCGCGCTTCATTTCACGCGTGGCGGTGCGCCCCTCCGCGGTCTCGGCTCCGAGGAAGTAATCGGCGCTGTAAATCGCCGCGAGTTCCATGTCGCTCGGCTGCGGATTGGAAAACATCAGCCCGCAATCGGCGCACCGGACGATGCGGTAGCCTTCGTGGGAAAAGGCGTAGCGCAACCGCGAGGTGGCGCAAAGCGGGCAGTCGGTCTGCGGCTTCGAGCCGTCGTTCCTGGGTTGGTTGTGAGGCATACTCTCACTTCTGATTCAGCGGGAAATGTGCCAGCGGAAGGGACCTGTCGCAGGGAGGCCACCGCCGATACTATCCCGCTCGGGTGGCGGGGTTGAGCGTGGCGGGGACAGGCGTGGGGCTGGAAGCGAGGAAACGCATGATTCGGGAGTTCTGGAAGAGCAGCCACGCGACGCCGCCAGCGAGCAGCGCGAGGCCGGCGGTGCTGAGCCAGAGCGCGAGCGTGAGGCGGCGCGGCCAATACTCGAAGCGCACGACGAAGCGCCCCGCCTGCGGAATCGGCACGCCGCAGAACGCGTGGTTCACGCGCACGTACGGCGACGGCGCGCCGTTCACGGTCACGCGAAAATTTTCCGCCTCGAACGTCTCGGTGAGGACCGCAACGCCGCGAGCCGGCGCGTCGATGGTGAAGGTCGTGGTGTTGCTCGTGAGGCGGTAGCCGTGCGCGGGAACGCTGTGCCGGACGGGCGCGGCGGGCACTTCGCCGGGCCACGCCGTTCCTTCCTGATACGCCGCAAACGGGCGACGATCGCCATCCCAGACAAGGCGGGCGAAGTCAGCGGGCGTCCGGTAGCTCGTGAGCGAGTCGGTGAAAAACGCGCGCGGCCAGACGCCGGGGCTTTCGTAGAGAACGAGATCGGCGGAAGCGACCCGCGTCAAACCGCCCACCGGCGCGACGCCGGCCTGCGGCATGCCGAAGTAGCAGCGGAGATTCAGCAGATCGTAGAACGGACGGAGCAGCGGCGTCGTGTCCTTGCCTACGGTCAGCCGCCAATCCCAGACGACCGGCAGCTTCGCAGCGTCCACGAACTCGCGAAAGTAAGCGCTGACCAGCGCGTCCGGCCCGCCGATGCCGTCGAGGCCGAGCACAGCGTTGAAGCCGGGCGTGAGGACTTCGCCGAAACCGGCGACCCGCGCGGGTTCGGCGAGGCGCGTTTTCACATGCTCGATCATGCCTGACGGCGCGCTGAGATCGACGCGGTCGCGCGGGTTCATCACGTACGGGTCGAACTTCGTGGAGCCGTACATGCCGTGGCGAAAGTGGAGAACGAAGAGCGCGAGCACGGCGAGCAGCGCGTGGGAGACCGTCCACGCGCGAAGCTGGAGCCACCGCCGCGCGATCAAGGGCAGCACAGCCACCGCGACGATCAACGCCGCAGCATAGCTGAGAAAGAACGGGCTGAACGTGATCGCTGCCGCCTCGGGCCGCAGCGCAAAGGGCGAGCGGGTGACGGTCTGCGCGTAGCCGAGAAACGCCCCGAGCAGCACGCCGAGCAAAAGCAGCGTGGTCACCCAGTCGTCGCGCCAGCCGGGGCTGGCCATCCGCGCGCGACACTCGCGCCAGCCAAAAGCCGCGAGCGGAAACAGCAGGACGATGAGGACGCACGAGAAGGTGTTATCGACGTGCGAGATGTTGCCGACCAAAGGCAGGCGCACGAGCCACGCCGCCGGGACGACGCCGAAGACGAGGAGCGCGGTCGCGCCCGCGGCCACGATCAGCGCGCGAAAGACCGGATCGCGGAACAACGCCCGCGCCCGCACCAGCGCCCAGAGCGCGCCGAGCAGCACGAAAAAATTGGCCGAGGGGTTCGCGTGGTTTTCGCGATCAATGGTCTGCCGGTAGAACAGATCGTCGAAGAGCCCGAGGAAAAGCGCGGGCTGAATCTGGTAGGCGCGCGGGACCTTGCAGGCCGTCCATGAGTGGCTCAGGGCGTCGAGAAAGACCAGCCAGCACGGCGCGCTGAGGAGCACGAAAATGAGCAGGCCTGCGCCGGCCACGGCGAGCTTCCGCGCCTGCACCATCCAGCTTTCGCGCCGGAGGACGAGGGCGAGAGCGCCGGTCGCGTTGAGCACGCCGATGAGCATGCTGGCTTCCTTCGCGGTGCCGCTGTTCAGCTCCATCCAGTTCGCCGCGAGGAGCAGCGCGCTCCACGGCGCGGCGGCGCGCCAACCCGCGGCGCGCCCGATTTCAAGCCAACCCAGCAGAATCCACGGCGCGTAGCTGAGGCTGAAGATCGCGGCGTGATTGAAGCGGTAGGCGAAGAAGCCCATGAACGCCGCCGAGGCCGCCAGCGCCGCCGCGATGCCGAGCCGCCCGACCGCCGCGCGCACGAGCAGGCCGATCCCGAAGGCGAAGAGGATTTTCGCGAGGACGAACTTCGCGTCCCACGCCCAGGCCGCGCCACCGGCGACGAGTGGAATCCAGTGCAGCGGGTCGCCGATCATGGACTGGCCCTGGCCGAGGAGCGGCACGCCGCAGGAGTTTGCGCGGTTCCAGAGCGGGAGTTCGTGGTCGCGGAAAATGGCGCGGTGCTCGACGATGGAATACGGCAGATGGGCCCAAAGCATCGCGCCGATGTCGGCGAATTTTGGATTTTCGACCGGGCCGGCAGGCGCGCCGGGAAGCGTGGGGAAACCAGTGTAGAGACAGGTTGCGCCGTTGTTCGGCGAGACGTGGCTTTGGCCGCAGAAGATCACGGGGTAGCAGCTCACGGAAACAGCGAGCACCGCGGCCGCGAGAATGGTTGGCACCGGTCGCGTCCGTGCGTAGGCGGCGCTCTGGACGGCCACCTCGGCGACACGGGCCCGAATCTTTCCCCAAGCCGCCGCACACCGCCAACTCACGAGGCTGAGCACCAACGTCTGTGCGGTCAGCAGCACCAGCCATGACCAGTCAGGCCCGGCCAGCGACGATTGCAGGACGAGCGGCGGTTCGCAGGTCATCTCCAGGCCGCCGCCCTCACGCGCCGGCTGAAAGCGGGCGGTGTCGAAGCGGGCCAACTCAACTCCGGCAAGATCGACAACCCGCGCGCCGGTGATTTTCAGGTCAGCCGCGCCGGTCATCGTCGCGAGACGAAAGGCGTGATACGCACCCGCCAACAAGACAAAGCGCGCCGTGGGTGGCGTCCCGGTTTTCACCGCGGCCACCGCCGACTCACGCCGGGAAGGCCCGCCAGCACGCACCGATGCGAGCCGCAATTCTCCCGCGGACGGCGACGCTACGGCGACTTCGAGGACCAGCGATTCCGCCAGCCGATCCGGCGCGGAGAACGGCGCGAAGGTAGTGAGCACCGTCGCGCTGCCGGCCAGCAGGAAGCTCGGAAATAATAGGCGGACGAACCGGGGCACGGGTAGCGGTGGTGGCAAAATGCGGGCTGCGTCCCAGAGAAAAGAAGATGCCGTGCCAATCAGGCGCGGCGTTTGCTTTCCCATTTCGTCTCATGTCTGAGATGTCGCTTGCCCTCAACCTCGCCCCTCCCATGCCCGCGCCACCGCGCGAGGCCACCTCCTCCCGGGCCGCCACACCGATTCCCCGGACCGCCGGAAAGGTCTGGCTGCTGGCGCTGCTGCTCCTGGCCATGGGTGCTTTCCTCCGCATTTACCCGACCGCCGGGTTCACCGGGGTCGGGTTCGACGAGCATCTCTACCAGCGCTACGTGGTGCTGCTCAACGCCAAGGGCCTCGCGGCCTACCCCGCGATCTGCGAATACTTCATCCAGCAGCAAAGCGGCGACGGCATGGCCGAACTGCCGCCCACACGCTTCCTCTACATTTTCTGCGGCAGCCTTTGGAGCCAGGTGTTCGGCCCCGGCGGACTGGAGAAACCGGGACCAGCCGGGAACGCCGTCGCCCTCGCGTCGCTCAAAGCCGTCTCCGGCGTTTTCGCGATCCTCATCCTGATCCCGTCCGCCCTTTTCGCCCGACGACTGCGCGGCGATGGCGCGATGCTCGGGACGCTCGCGCTTATGGCCTGCGCGCCGGTGCAGATTCACCTCGCGCAGCATCGGATGATCGACGGGGTCTTCGCGTTTTGGGCGATGATGTCCCTCTGGCTGCTCTGGGAAAACCTGCGTGCACCCGACCATCCGGGCCGGCTCGCCGCGCTCACCGCGTGCCTCGCGGCCATGGTGCTGACCAAGGAAAATTCCTTCTTCGTCTTCGTCGCACTCAGCGGCGTGATCGGGCTGAACCGCTGGGCGAAGTGGGGCACCGCCACGCCCCGGCTCCTGCTGTGCATGATCGCCGGGCCGCTCCTCGGGCTCACCGCGCTCATCACGCTCGCCGGCGGGACGGACAATTTCATCACCATCTACAAGCTCCTCGTGTCCAAGGCGCAGGTCCTCGAATACGCCATCCGCACCGGCGACGGACCGTGGTACCGCTACTTCGTGGACTACCTGCTGGTCAGCCCCATCGTGCTCATCCTCGCGATCGGCGCGGCGTTTTCCGCGGGTCGGCAAAGCAAGGCGCTGCTCTTTCTCACCGCGTTCATGGCCTGCGGCTACGTCCTCATGTGCAATGTGAGATACGGCATGAACCTGCGCTATACCACGATCTGGGATATGCCGCTGCGCCTGCTCGCATTCTGCCAGCTCGCGGACCTCACGCGCCGCTTCGGCGCCCGCCAACCGCTCATCCTCGGCGTCGCGACCGCCGCCCTCTGCGCCTACGAACTTCGCCAATACCTCCTCTTTTTCGACGACCGCAACCGCCTCTATGAACTCGTCCCCGGCGGCCTGCTTTTCGCGCTGAAAATCCTCAAGGGCGCCTCGCCGATTCTGCAGTAGTCAAGCGTCGGACAGGCACCGGGTTTCCGTTGGAAACCCAGTTCAGAACCCAGGAACCGGTTTGGGAACGCCCCTGCGTACGAAACTCCGTTTCGCGGCGGGCGCGGTCGGCAACGGCCCATGAGCATGCGCTCGCCCAGTTCACTTTGAAAACGCGGGGCAGCCCCCCCCAATACACCGCTTGTGCCGGCCGCCGCTGGCCCGCGGAATGTTCCCACGGGCACTCGTGCCTGCCTGCCACCAGCGCCGCGTCCGGCAGACCGGCGCATGGATCGCCGCCTCCGTCTGCCACGAAGTCCCGCACCGCCAGTTCGTCTTCACCTTCCCGAAGATGCTGCGCGGCATTTTCCGCAAGCGCCGCCACCTCCTTCATCTCCTTTTCCAGACCGCCACCGAATGCCTGCGCGCCGCCTTCCGCGCCCGTCTCGGCCTGCCCACCGGTCGCCTCGCCGCCGCTGCCGCCGTCCACACCTTTGGCGACTACCTCGTCTTCCATCCGCACCTTCATGTCTTCGCCGCCGACGGCCTGTTCGACGAGGAGGGGCGCTTCCACGCCATGCCCGAGGAATCCCTCGCCCCCATCACCGAACTCTTCCGCCACCGCTTCCTCCAGATCCTCCGCGACGAAAAACACCTCAGCGCCCAAAATGTCGCCGAACTCCTCTCCTGGAAACACAGCGGCTTTCACATCGACGGCGGCGAGAAACCCGTCGCTCACGGCGACACCAAAGGCCGCCAGCGCCTCGCCGAGTATTTGCTGCGCGCCCCATTCTCCCTCCAGAAAATCCATTGGAACCCCAGGACCAAGACCGTCATCTACCGCTCCCGGCGCAGTTGGCGCACGAAGCGAAACTTTGAAGTCTTCAAAGCCACCGACTTCCTCGCCGCCGCCATCGATCACATTCCGCCCCGCGGCCAGCAAACCATCCGCTACTACGGCCTCTACTCGAACAAAAGCCGCGGCCTGCCCCGTCCGACCGCTGCACTCACGGAACCCGCCGGCGAAAAACAGCCCGCAGCGAAACCGCCCATCGTCCCGCCGCCGCCCAAGGTCACGACCCGCGCGATGCGCCCGCTCTGGCGCGATCTCATCCTCCGCGTCTGGGGCACCGACCCGCTCCAGTGCCCCTGCTGCCAGGCCACCATGCATTGCGTCGGCACCATCGTCCGCCCCGGCGAAGTCCAATTTTTCCTCCGACTCCACGGACTTTGGGAAGCGATCATCGACATCCCGCCACCACCCGACCCGCCCTTCGACATCGAGACCTTCGAGCCCATCGAACCGCCCTGGCAGGCCATCCGCGAATGGATTCCAGACGACGATGCGGAACCGAGCTTCGACCTGTTCGACCAGCGTCCCACCTCCGGCAAGCCGGTCGAGATCCCCCGCGCAGACGGCACCATCCTCGTCCTCGATCCCGACTGAGGCCACGGAGAGCGCCGCACCAGAAAATACCGCTGCCAAAAATTTCCGAAAATCAAGCTTCGCCCAGCGGAGCGGACGGCCATGTTCGCGCTCCACGCTTGAGCGCATGAATTTCGCCGCAACCGACACCCACCCCCGGAAATCCGCCTCTCGGAGCAGAGCGAAACTGTCCAATCATCCTTCTTCCTTCGGATTTCATCCTTTCTCCGCCCCTCTCTCCCCAGACCCCCTCACTCCCC
>CAIQUL010000175.1 GCA_903874975.1 uncultured Chthoniobacter sp.
ACGGGAGCGGCCGTGGGATTGTAGAGTTCGATCGAGTCGGTCAGCGGCAGGGTCGAATTGGTGAGGACTTCATTGATGATGATCCCCGGAATGCCGAGCGCCGGATCGTCCGCGCCCGGCGAACCACCGATCCCGCTGCTCCCCCGCCACGAGGCCGGATCGCCCGGCGTGGGGTTGAGGGTGGGCACCACCGGGACGAGCGAAGAGCCCAGGCCATCGGCCGTCAACGGCCACGGGGAGACATCGTCGAAGGAAAAGTCGAAGACCGTGGAGCCACTGGCCGTCAGCAAAGTCAGCCGCTCGCCGCTGTTGTCCAGCCTGCCGGTGTAAACGCCCCGAGGAGTAAACGCAGGGTAGCGCTCAGCAAACTTGGCCGCGTTGCGCACCAAGAGGAAGTGCGCATTCGGAGCGAGCGTGGTGCCCGGGGTGAAGGCAAAGGTGATGCCGTTGGAAAAATTCAGACCACCCAGATCGAGCGTGGTTCCGCCGACGTTCCTCAGCTCGAGAAACTCGTATTCGTCGCCATCCGTCGCCCCGTCGGGCAGGGGATTGTAGTGGATTTCCGAGACGATGAGCTGGTTGCTGTCGAACGAACCGCCCGTGTAAAAGGTCGCCTCATCAAGAGGGCTCCAAGTGCCGGTGAGAAGCACCCGTGCGCGCACGATCCGCGAGAGATTGATGGGGATCGCCCCGGTATAGGGAATGGCCGTGCCGGCGACCGCGCCACCGTTGGTCCGCGGATCGGAGCCGTCCAGCGTGTAATAGATCGTGCCGCCGCCGTTCGGGTTGGAAAGCGTCAGGGCAAATCCGCTGCTCACGTTGCCGCCCCGCTGGCTCAAGGTGGGCGGGAGCACCGTGGGATACCAGCCCCAGGTCTGCAGTTGGGAGATCAGGATCGGAGTGCGATTTGCGAGGAAGTTATTCCGCACGCCATCGATTGCGGTAATGAAATTCGCCTGGGTCCGTGGGTCCGCATTCTTGGAATCGCCCCAGCGCGCAGACTCCGCGATCATCGGCAGGAGGATCTCCGATTTCAGCGCTTCCAGCCGGGCTTGCGCGACCGGAACACTCAGCGCGCCCGTGTTAAAGAGGTGCTTGTAAACCCGGTCCGCCCAAACGGCCCGGAAGTCTGCCGAATATTTCAACAACTGCGTGCAGATGTATTGGCCCCCGGACTTGTTCACGGCATTAGCTCCCTGTTGCGCACTGTCTCCCGCCGGCCAACCGTTGCCCGCACTGGGGCCGAGCCGGTTGGTGTCCAGCAAATTATCGCGCAGCGTGTGCTCCGAGTCGTGCAGGACGAACTTCCACCCCCCGCTTCCCCCGGTCCGGTCGCGGAACGCGAACGTGTTATTACAGGACTCATTGCCGAAGAAGGCGGAAACGATCGCGTCCAGATTGGCGGTCCAATAGATGATGATCATTTCGTCCATGAGATTGGCCGGATCGAGATAAACCGGATACGCGGCGTTGGGGGTCCCGTTCGGGTTTTTTCCCTGCATCTGCTGATAAACGGCATCGCCGGTGCCGGCGTTCATTTGATCGGCCAGTGTCCAAAAGGCGGTCCACGCGGTGAGGTTTCCATCCGTGGCCTCGATGTTGCGGCCGATGTCGGTATCGTGTTTCACCGTGTCAAAATTGTCCGCGTCTCCGCCGAAATAGACTGCCCCGAAATTGGCCTCAGGGCGCTCGTCCACATTGAAAAGTCCCCAGTATTGCCCGTTCACGTAAACGTGCGCGTGCAGGCTGTGGCTACTGATCTGGCCCATCGCGAGTTGGGTGATCCGGGAAAACTGATCTTGCACGAAAAAGTTGCTCGCATCGCCGCCAAAGCTCCAAGAGTAATTCTGCGCGGTGCGGAGGTCGAATTTGTAAAAGGTGGTCGCGGCTGTCGGATCGCTGCCAAAGAGCGGAAAGTCCAACTTCGCGGGGCCGTAAGACTCCCGGAAAAGGAAACGAAACGAGTGCTTGGGATTGCCTCCCGAACGGCTGAACCCTCCGCGGAGTCGGAGCCCGCAGTTGGCTTGAAATCCCGTTTTGCCATCCGGGTAAATCAGTTCCACCGAGGCGGATCGTTCGGACGCCAACTCATCCAAACCCGGGTTTACGTAGATACCCGTCGCGGTGTCGAAGAGGTTGTTGAGATCCGTGACGATGGAGAAACTCGGAATGGCCTTGAGAGCACCCTCGATTTGTGGTCCGTAAGTCGGCGAATTCACGATGTCGGTATCCATCCCGTAGTCGAGGACCTGGCCGTTGACGTTTCCTCCACCCGGCCAAGCGGTGGTCGGGGTGGTGGCACCGGTCGGGTTCACGATGACCGGGGCTGTTCCACCGGCGGACTCGGAATTGGCGCTCTGATTCTTAATGTCGGCGGTGAAAAGGTAAGTCTGGGTGAAAATGCTGCTCGATTCGGCCCCAGCCTTTTGTGCGCGGTAACGGAGAGTCGTCGTCTTGTTGATCGTGATGGGCGCAGTATAGGCCGCACTCGTGGGCGAGGTGGAGGACGGCTCGGAGCCATCAAACGAATAGTAGATGGTCGCGCCTGCCGTCGCCGTGGAGAGAGCGACGGATTGCGGCGTAATGTAAAATCCGTGACCCACACTCACAATCACCGGGGCAACCTTGTTATAGACCGTCGTGACGTTGAAAGCGCGGGGGGTCGGCGTGGTGAGATTACTGCTCGCTCCCGGACTCACCACGAACTGGGAAAGCTGCGGTCGGATAAGGAAGTCGCCGCTCGCCGCAGCATCATTGAGCCCATGGATGACGAGCACATTCGTGCCATTGACTAACGCGCCGACAAACGGCGAGAGATCCACCGTCTCCGCAATCAAGGCCTGCGCGGTAGCCCGGTCACTGCTGGCCAAGGAGTTGTAAGCCAGCGAACCGGCCGGGACATTGCGCCGGGCAACTTCGGTGCCGTTCAGATAGGCAACGAATCCGTCTTCGTAATTTACCCGCATGGTCAGCGAAGCGACCGCGGCGGCACTCGGCACATTGAAGCCGTAACGGAGAAAGGCCGACGATTTCTTGGGTACGGCGTTCGCCATCGACCCGAGCAGATTCGTCCCGACCATTCCGAGGATCCCACTCCCCCCAACGGGAGGAGCTGAGCGGATGACCAAGCCGCCGCCAGCCGTATCCCCGGCCAGTTTGAAATCCGTAGTCCATGAATTGAACGTTCCCGGGCGCGCAAAGACCTCACCCTCCGACCCAGAAGTGCTTTGGAAGACCACTGCCCGGATGCTGTAGTCGCCCGCTGTTGGGAAAGTGAACTGCCGGA
>CAIQUL010000176.1 GCA_903874975.1 uncultured Chthoniobacter sp.
CACGCCGGTGAGCGCCGGCCAGATGGTGTGAAGCGCCCGGACGTTTCTCTTGGTCGCAGCCGGCGGATTCAGCGGGGCGAGGTGCGGATGGTCGGCCTTGGCCAGCAGGCGCTGACCCCAGCGGGCGTAGCGCGGGCGGGAGCGCGCGCCACAGACGTCGCCGCCGATGACTTCGGCGTGGCTGCGCAGTTCGCGGAGCGCCCAGGCGAGGTCGGCGGCGGTGAAAAGGCCGGGCTCCCAGTTGGTTTCAGCCTCGTCGGCGGTGAGGCAGTCGAGATCGACGGTGACGTAAAGCCGGCGGCCGGCGAGGCCGGTGGCGAACTCCCGGAAGCGCTCACGCCAGTCGGCCGCGGTGATGCCAGGAAAGCGCCGACGGCCCGAGGCCGCGAGCCGCTCGGTCCACGGCCAGACGCGGAGGCGTCCGGCGGCGAGGGCGCGCCGGTCGATGAAGAGTTGGCCGGGCCAGTTGAGTTCGAAATTGCCGCAGCCCCAGATGGCGGCAGCCTCGACATGGGAAAACTCGAGGGCGCGGTTCAGCCACGCGCCGCAACTCCAGCGCGGCGGACGCACGTCCCAGTCGGGGTGGTTGTCGAAGGAGACGATCGTGAGCTTTTCCGCGACGCGGCGCACCCACAGCGCGCTGAGATGATGGAAATCTCCCGAGCCAAAGAGCGTGAAGTTTTTCCCGCCGCCGGGAACTTCGGCCGCGAAGGACTCCAATTCCTCCATGCTGGTGCAATACCGCAGCCGCGGCCCCCAGGCGCGGGCCTCGTGATACGCGCCGGCGATGGCGTCGCGCGGCCAGGCACCATCGAGATCGATGTGAAATTCGCCGGGCACCTAGCAGGGACGCCGCCGCCCGGGCGGGTGGTGTGGGGGAAAATGCGGAGGCACGGAAGCGCGGAGAAACTTCGCTCCGGCTACGGCACGATCTCGGTGCCGATGCCGGTATTCGTGAAAATCTCGAGCAGCAGCGCGTGCGGCGTGCGCCCATCGATGAAATGAATCTTTTTCACGCCCTGCGCGAGCGCCTGCATGGCGCTCTCCACTTTCGGGATCATACCGCCGACGACGATCTCCTCCTCGATGAGTTGCTCGATCCGCTCGGCGTTGACCGACGGAATGAGCGATTCCTTGTCGAGCGGGTCGCGCATAATGCCGGGCACGTCGGAGAGGTAGATCATCTTCGCTGCCTTGAGCCGTCCCGCGATGGTGCCGGCGGCGATGTCGGCGTTAATATTCAAGACCACGCCATCCGCGTCCCGCGCCAACGGCGAAATGACCGGGACGTGCTCGCGGGCGACGGCAGCGAGAATTTCCTCGAGCCGCACTTCGATGACTTCGCCGACAAAACCGAGATCAACGGCGGTGGCGTTGCCCTTGGTCTGCGGCGGCAGCCTGCGGCCGACGAGCACGTCTTTGCCATGCAGTCCCACCCCGCGTCCGCCGAGCGCGTTGAGCTGGGTGACGATGCCGGGATTGATGACGGTATCGAGCACCTCCTCGACGATGCCGATGGCCTGCTCGTCGGTGACGCGCAGCCCGTTGACGAACTGCGCCTTTTGCCCCGCCTCACGCATGCGCTGGGTGATCGCCTTGCCGCCGCCGTGGATGAGCACGGGGTTGATGCCCACGGCTTCGAGAAAGACGACATCGCGCAGAAAACGCTCGATGACCTGCTCATCCTCCATGGCGCTGCCGCCGTATTTGATGACGAAAAGTTCGCCGCGGAATTTCTGGATGAAGGGCAGCGCCTCGATGAGGGATTCGGCGCGGTCAGCAGGTGGTTTGGCCATCGAGGAAAATTTAGGAAGTAAGATTTAGGATTTAGGATTTAACCGACCCACCCGCGGAAGCCACTTCCTAAATCCTAAATCCCAAATCCCCCCCTCACTCGCCCATGTTCAGCCGCACGTAGTCGGTGCTGAGGTCGGTGGTAAAAACGGTGTAGTCCGCTTTGCCGAGGTGGAGGTCGATGGTGATGGTGAAACGCTTTTGCGCGACGATTTCCTGAAGTTTCGCGAAGGGCGTTTTGCTCGGCATGCCGCCACGCACGGCGATGGTGCCGTCATAGAAAATGTCGATGACTTCCTCGCGCAGCTTCGCGCCGGAGTAGCCGAGGGCGTCCATGATCCGCCCCCAGTTTGGATCGCCGCCGAACCACGCGCATTTCGTCAGTGTGGAATTGGCCACGGCCTCCGCCGCACGCCGCGCATCGCTGTGCGTGGCCGCGCCGTTGACGTGGACCTCCACGAACTTCGTCACGCCCTCGCCGTCCTCCACGATCATGCGCGCGAGTTGCCTGGTCACATGATCGAGCGCGCGCTGGAAAATCTTGAACGCCGGTTTGCCGTGGCGCAGCGGCTTGTTCCCGGCGGCGCCGTTGGC
>CAIQUL010000177.1 GCA_903874975.1 uncultured Chthoniobacter sp.
CCACCCGAGAGGACGGCACCGCCGCCGCGTTTGACTCCATCGAAACCTTCTCCAACCGCGTGCGGCTCCACAGCGCCCTCGGCTACCAATCTCCTGTGGACTTCGAAAACCAACTAAACGAACAGCTCCACCCTCCGCCCCGGGTGTCCATCAAACCGGGGCAAGCTCATATTCCCAACAGACCGCACGCAGCCAGCGCGCCAGCCTCCGCGGTCGCTGGGCTTGGGGTCGTTAGAAAACCAGCTCCGCTTTCCACGCGCCCTCGAGGCCGCTCTGGCGCAGCTCGAAGCCGCATTTCCGGGCGATCGCCAGCATGGCGCGGTTTTCGGGTAGGAGGGAGGCGGTGAGGCGGTGGAGCTTTTCCGCGCGGGCAATGGTGACGAGCAAGGCGAGCAGGCGCGTGCCGAGCCCGTGGCGCTGCCACTGGTCGCTGATGACGAGGGCAAACTCGGCTTCGTCGAGGCCGTGCGCTTTGCTCAGCCGACCGATGCCGATGATCTCGCGGCTGCGGCCGTGGCCGCGCTCGGCGACGAGGGCGATTTCGCGGTCGTAGTCATTGAAACAGACGCGGCGCAGGCGCTGGTGGGTGGTGCGCTGGTCGAGCGCGAGCTGACCGAAGTAGCGGAAATGCACGCTTTCCGCCGAGAGCGTGCGGTGAAAGGTGACGAGCTGCGGTTCATCCTCCGGGCGGATGGGGCGGATGGTGACGGGGGTGCCGTCGCGCAGCTTCCAGTCGCTGACGTAGTGCGCGGGATAGGGGCGGATGGCAGGGCGCGGCAGCTCCGTTTCCGCAAGGCGGGAAGCGTGCAGGACGACGCGCGCATCGAG
Source organism: uncultured Chthoniobacter sp. (assembly GCA_903874975.1). Classification (GTDB taxonomy): domain Bacteria; phylum Verrucomicrobiota; class Verrucomicrobiia; order Chthoniobacterales; family Chthoniobacteraceae; genus Chthoniobacter. Next base: position 829 of record CAIQUL010000177.1, read on the forward strand.
CGCGAGGAAGTCGCCGCCGGTGACGAGCAGCGGATTGATGTCGATCTCGCTGATCCACGGCTGCTCGACGACGAGTTGGCTGAAACGGACGAGCAAACCGGCGAGCGCGGCGAGATCCACGGGCGGGTGGCCACGCACGCCGCCGAGCGCGGTGAAGATGCGCGTGCGCTCCATCATGCGGCGCGCGAGGGTGGCATTGAGCGGCGGCAGCCCGAGCGCGCGGTCCTGGAAAATCTCCACGAGTTCCCCGCGCGCGCCGAAGAGCAGCACGGGGCCGAACTGCGCATCGGTGGAGCTGCCGAGGATGAGTTCAAAGCCCGCACGGGAGATCATGGGCTGCACGGTCACGCCGAGAAAATCGTGGGCGGCCGCGTGCGCGTGCGCCGCTGTTTCGATCTCCTGAAAGGCCCGCCGAATCGAGGGCTCGTCGTGCAGATTGAGCTTCACGCCGCCGACGTCGCTTTTGTGGGTGATGGTTTTCGAGTGGAGCTTGAGGACGACTGGGCCGCCGAGGTCGCGCGCGATTTCCACGGCGCGGCCCTCGCATTCCGCGCAGTGGGTGGCGACGGGGGGGATGGCGTAGGCGGCGAGGATTTTCTTGGATTCGACCTCCGTCAAAAGGGTCCGGCCCGCGGCGCGCACGTGGTCGATGATCTTCCCGGCCTGCTCCCGGCTCACTGCGAGATCGGGAGTGAGCGCGGGGATTTCATAGAGCGCATCGAGGCTGTGGCTGTAGCGCCACATGCTGGCAAAGGCGCGCGCGGCGGTGTCGGGAAAGGCGTAGGTCGGAATGTTCGCGCGGTTGAGGATGGCATTGCCCTCCGCGACGGCCTCCGCGCCCATCCAACTGGCGAGGAGCGGCTTGCCCTCCAGCGCGGCCACGGCGCTGAGCCGCCGGGCGGTGGATGCGGCATCGGTCATCGCCTGCGGCGTGAGGATCGCCAGCACGCCGTCATTGCCGGGATCGCGCGCGACGATTTCGAGCGCCTGAGCGTAGCGCTCGGCATCGGCGTCGCCGAGCAGATCGACGGGATTGCCGCGGCTCCAGTGCGGCGGCAGCAGGGCGTCGAGGCTGCGGTGTGATTCGTCGGACAGCGCCGCGATTTCTCCACCGCTGCGGATGAGCATGTCCGTGGCCAGCGCCGCCGGGCCGCCGGCATTGGTGATGATGGCGAGGCGCGGTCCGCGCGGGCGGGGCTGTTTGCCCAGCACCTCCGCCATGTCGAAAAGCTCCGCGATGGTGTCCACGCGCAGCACGCCGACTCGCCGGAAGGCCGCGTCGAGCACTTCGTCGCTGCCGGTCAGCGAGCCGGTGTGCGAGGCCGCGGCTTTGGCGGCGGCGGCAGTGCGCCCGACCTTGATGACGACGATCGGCTTCGTCAGCGCGACCTCGCGCGCGGCGGAGAGAAAGGCCCGCGCGTCGCCGATCGACTCCATGTAGATGACGATGCTGCGCGTGTGCGGATCGTCGCCGAGCCAGTAAAGGAGATCGCCCCAGCCGACATCGAGCATCGAGCCCACTGAGACGAACGCGCTGAAGCCCACGTTTTCGCGCAAGCTCCAATCGAGGATCGCCGTGCAGAGCGCGCCGCTCTGCGAGATGAAGCCGACGCTGCCCGGCCGCGCCATGCCAGCGGCAAAGGTCGCGTTCAGGCCGGTGTGCGGCAGCATCACGCCGAGGCAGTTTGGGCCGATGATGCGCATCCGTCCGCGCCGCGCCTGGGCGAGCACCTGCCGCTCCAGCTCGCGCCCGGCTTCGCCCGTCTCCTTGAACCCCGCCGAGATGATGACCGCGCCTTTCACGCCGGCCTCCACGCACTCCGCGAGGATGCCGGGCACGGTGGCCGCGGGCGTGACGATGACCGCGAGATCGACCGGCGTCGGCACCTCGCCGATCCGCGGAAACGCCTCGACGCCGAGGACCGTCGGCCGGTGGGGATTCACCGGATAAATGGGGCCGCCGAAATCGTTGGTGCGCAGGTTTTCCAAAATCGTCCGCCCCACGCTGCCCGCCGTCTCGGTCGCCCCGATGAGCGCCACCGACTTCGGCGCAAACATCGCGTCCAGCACCGACCGGCGGCGGCGCAGGATGTCGTGGGCCGGTTCCGGAGCGGAGGGTGGCGTTAGCGGTGTGGCGGGAGGCATGGCGATTCCATCATCAGGCTTTGCTCCCAAAGGCGTCGTATCACTCCGCCAGTGGACTGCATCGGGCGCAGTCCATGCGGGTGGGGCTTCATGCGGGCGAGCCTACGCGCGGGTCGCGGACTCCGATACCCGCGGCTTGCCGTTTCCTTCCCGGATTTTGAGCGACCGCCGACGTGGAAGGGCGGCAACGGGCACGCAGGATTCGACAAGATGCGGAAGGCGATGCGCGGCTGGGCACGTAATTTTCCCGCGAACAGTGAAGGCCAAACATCCGGCCATCATGGTTCGCACCATGCATCCAGACAGTTTCGACAGCGCGGCAAAAGCCGTGAACCTGAGCACCGTGGCCGCCGCATTGGCTCCGGAGCTGCGCTGTCTGCTCGGTCCGACGATCGCCCTGACGATGGGCACCCTGCCCGCGAGTGGGTCGGCACTGGTGCGGGTCAGCCGTGAGGAAATCGTGGACCTGCTGCGGCATCTGGCGCTCGATGCGCACGACGCGATGCGCACCGGCGGGACGGTGACGATCCGCACCGGACTCCTCCGCGAAGTGGCGGAGTGCGCGGCGCTGGTCATCCATGAAGTGCCCGACGCCCTTTCGTCCCGGAGTGACCTCGCGAGCGGCCCAATCCGCAAGGGACGCAGCCTCGGGCTGGGCGCGTCTTACGACATGGTCGAACACGCAGGCGGCCACTTCCATATCTCCTGCCGCGGTCGCGAAACGGTGCTGACGATCTGCTTTCCGCTCCCGACGTCCTGACGCGGAAGAACGACGATCCTCAATTCACGGGGCTGCTAACCGGGGATCGCGCAGCCAACCGGGAAATCCTCCGCGGAACAAAAACGACGCCCCTTCACTGCTGAGGCAAATCGCAACCCACCGATGTTCGCACGTGGACCCTCCAACTGGTTCGGTCGCTCCATCAGTTCTTGGCCATTTCAGAGTCACGCCGTTCGGAGTCCGACAAGTAACAACCAGGGTCGGCGCCCCAACGGACCGCCGTTTTCGGAATGTGCCGCGCGCGTGCGGAAGCCACCGCCGCAGATGCCGAACCAGATTTGGGAGAAAGGCTGCTGCTTCACGTTGCCGAGCACGAGGTCCTGCCAGAATTGATCGGGATGCACGTTGCCCTGCGTGTCGATGTTCGCGATGCCGCGTCCGCTGCTGTTTGCGCCGCCGCCGTTCCATGAAAGCAGACGCCGCGCTTCATCGAGGTTCGGGTGGTTTTCCTGCTCCATGCGCAGCAGCAAATACGCGCCGTCCGCGGGCTGGGCGACAGTGAGCAGTTCCCGCGTCACGCCCTGACGGTGCCACACTTCCACGCGAGCGAGCTGGGGTGCTGGCGATTCCTGAGCACCGTGCGCGGTGCCGCCATCGCGGAGTTCCACGGCTTTCCCCATTCCAGCCGCGCCTGCCTCCCCGCGACAAAATGGCCGAGACGAATGCCCTACTTCGGCAGCGCCGCGCGATACGCCGTGGGCGATTCGCCGAGAACCCGTTGGAAGGTGCGGTTGAAGTGGGTCAGCGACTGGAAGCCGACCTCATAGGCGACTTCGCTGACGCGCACCTGCGGGTTCCCGAGAAGTTCCCGCGCCTTCTCGATGCGCGCGCGGCTGAGGTAACTGGTGAAGGTGAGGCCAGTCGCCTTTTTGAACGTCTTGCAGAAGTAGAAGGTGCTCATGCTGGCGGCGCGCGCCACGTCGGCGAGCGCGAGCTGCTCGGTCTGATGCTCGCGAATGAACTGCCGCGCTTTGGCCACGCTCTCCGGTTCGGCGTGGCGGGAGCGGAGGGCGAGTTGATTGGCCACGAGGCCGAGGTGCCCGGCGAAAATCGCCAGCAACCGCAGCACGGAGGCGTATTGCTTTGGCGTCAGCACCTTGGTTTGAAAGTAGGCGAGTTCGAGTTTGCGCCGGTCCACCTTGATGCCTCGCGCGTGCAGCGTCTTGACGGTCTTCGCGAACTGCGCGCGGCTCGGCCGGCCCACGATGACCTCGCCGGTTTGGAGAAACCCGAGCAACTGTGCCCCGCAGCGGACCGGCACACTGGCCTCGCTCAGGCCGGTAAAGCATACGACGGACTGCGGTCCGCACGCGGCGGGATCGGCAATGCGCTTTTGGGCGTCTAGGCACGCGGCGCAGGCGGGCGACGAAGCGGCGAGCATGGCGCAAAAAGGATTCTCCCGACGCTTCCCACGATGCGCGAGATCCCAGCTTTCCACCCTCCGTAGCGCCAGCGGCATCCCGGTCGCTTCGCTGAAGGAGCGCTCGTAGTCGCGGTAAATTTCCGACCGCGCGAGTTGATCGAGGAGTTGTTGCGGCTCGTTCATGGGTCAGGCGGCCTGTGCGGTTTCGGCGAGAGAGGGGCGCGCCTGCAGCGCGCGGCGCACGGTGTCGCGGAGTTGCGCGATGGTGAAGGGCTTGGCGAGCGACGCGTTCGGCGGCGTGGTGGGAAACGCCGCGGCATAACTCAAAAGAAAGACGACCGAAGACGCCGGGTGCAGCAGGGCAAAGCGCGCGACCACGGCGAAGGTGTCCCCGTCCGGCAGATCGAGATTGCAGATCAGCAGATCGATCTCCGGGGTTTCGTCCGCGAGCCGCAGCGCCGCCGGGCCGTTCGTGGCGGTGAGGACGTGATAGCCGACACGGACGAGCAGGATTTCGATGAGTTCGCACACGCCTTCGCCGTCATCGACGGCGAGGATGGTCCTGGGAGCGGCGAGCAGGGTCATAGCGAGGGGGCTTGGAGTTGCACGCAAAGGCCCGCGGTCGCGTGGTGCGGCGGTCGTTCCGCGACCGACGACGGCCCGCCCAGCATTTCGACGAGTTCATCCACGGCACGCCCCTCGGCGTGGCAGAAGAACGGAACGCCATTTTCCGCGCAGATCGTGCGCAAATATGGACGCGCATCTCCGCGGATGCGCCAACCCGAGGTGCTGCCGCCGAAATTCAGCAGCACCACGCTCAGGCCGGTGTCCTCGCGAGCCGCAGCTCCGATCTGGACCCCGAGCCACTCGCGCGTGGCCAGCGGCAGGAGGCGCTCCCGGTGCAGCGCGACGATGAGGTAATCGCTATCCGCCACGGCACGGGCCGCATCGTCGGCGATCTGCGGGTATTCGAGCAGGTCGCAGCGCCACATGGACTCGGCCAGCGGACAGTGCAAGCCGAGACGTCGCGCGAGATCTTCGGCAAAATGTTTCGCGCGCGCGCCACGGGCGAAATCTTCGTAGATGATGGCGACTTTCAACGCGGAGGAATCGTCCGCGGAGAGACTCTCGGGTGACGGGCAGTTGGTGGTGTTCATGACGACGCCGACTATGGGCAATGGGAGGTATCCCCGCTATCGGCTGCGCCCTGCATCGTGGATGTATGCCAGACCTGATCCCGCCTCAGAGAATCCCTGCTGCCGCTACTTTGCCGCCACCCAGCGGGCGGCGTAGGCCACCAGTTCCGCCGCGGTCGCGAGGCCCAGCTTGCGTTTGAGGTGGATGCGATGGGTCTCGATCGTCTTGACGCTGATGTGCAGCCGGTCGGCGATCGCCTGCGTGGAAAGGCCGCCGCCAATCCACTGAAAGACCTCAAACTCGCGGTCGGCAAGCCCGCCGAGGGGCGATGCCTTTTCCCTGGTCCGCTGACCCGAAAAGGATGCAACGATCCGCGCGGAAGTCCGCGCGCTCACGTGGATGCCGCCCGCGAGCACGCTGCGAATCCCGGCGACCAGCTTCTCGGGGCCTTTGTTTTCCATCACGTAACCTCGCGCCCCGGCATGCAGGCAGCGTTCGGCGTAAATCTCCTCGTCGTGCATCGAGAGCACGAGCACCGCCAGGCCTGGGTGGAGGGCGATCAGGTCTTTGAGCAGTTCCAGTCCGCTTTTTCCCGACAGGTTCAAATCGGTGACGACGATGTCGGAGCGGAGTTTCCCGACGGCCGTCAGTGCTTCCTCCGCCGTGCCGCAGGTGCCGCACACGGTCAGCCCCGGCTCGGTGATGTCCTCGTGCGCGCTGGCCGCGCGGCTCGGGCCTTCGCCGGGAAAACGCGTGACGCGCACGATGAACCACCGCTCCTCAGTGGGTGAGTGGCATGGATATTCGGCGGCAAACTCGGGGAGTTTTCCTTGCAACACGCTCCGAATCCCTGCGGCCACCTCCGCCGCGCCGGGGCTCTTGCGCCGGGACGCCCGGTCACACACCGCAAGGTAGTTCGCCCCTTCGCTGACGGCGACGAGCGCCCCGCGGTTTTTCCTGGCAAACACCCGCCAGCGCGCGTTCACCGCCAGGATGCGCCCGTCCGCGTCCACGATCGCCACAGGCGCCGCGAGCACGTCCACCAAGGCGCGGGCCGTGGGCCCGTCCAGCGCCGGAGCGGACCCTTTTGCGGTGCGCGGCACGACCGCCGATTCCGCCGCGGCTATCGGAGATTGCTGTGTCCGCAGGGCTGGTTTCTTTGAAGGCCTGGGGAGGTTGGTTCGCAGGCCAACCCGTTCTGACCGTCCGTTCCTGCCTGCGAGAGCGCGAACATGCCGACCACACTGCCACAAGCGGTAAAGCCGCAGGGCCCGGGGAAGCCCGGGAAGCCGCTCTCCGCACGAAAGGCGGATGGCCCCGCTCGGTCGCACATGGCTGCGCAGCGCGATCCGCCGCGCTACTTCACGGGCCTGCCGCCTTTCGCACCCCCGAGTTTGATCTGGCGCTCGCCGCGGTCTTCCCGCACATCGCGGGATTGCCGGAAATTGGCGTCGTGCTTCTGCGGCTTGACGGCGGTCTCATTGCGATCGGCACCGGGCTTCTTGGTGGGCTTCTTGGGGGTCGTTTTCATATCAAAAACCTATCACCCACCGGTCCGCGCGCTCGTCCTTCCGTGCCCAAAGCTGGGCGGATATTGCTCAGTTTCGCCGAGTGCGGTGAGCGGCCACTGGCCTGATTGGAAAAAGCCGACCCGTCCCCGGCGTGCGCCAAGGACGGGTCGTAGGGGTGTTTGGCGAACCGGGACGAGCGGGAATGCCTGTTCAGCCCGGCGTGGCGCCGTCCGGCGGCGGGACAGAACGGCGAGGCCTACCATCGGCGGGCATGGGGCGGGCGGTATTCATCGCCATCATTGGACCCTCCCGCCGTCGTGCCGCTCCACGATTCTTGCAAAACGTTTTCCCCGGATTGCACCATTCCAGCGGACCTCTCCCGCCGACGTCGAAGATCAGGTGTGTGTGGCAATCGGCGGGCACTTTTCGACAAGCAGCGGTAAGCAGCCGTCGAAGTGTCTTCGTAAGTTGCGGTTGGGAACACCACCCGTCCCGTTCGCTGGCAAAACCGGCTGCGCCAGCAACGAGGCCCATCAAAAAACGTCAGCCGGAGAAAGAAACCGATATGAATGCATTGACCAAATGGAGTCCCTTTCGCACCACGCGCTGGGATCCGACTCAACAAATGGCGGACTTCGAGCGCACCCTTGAGCGCCTCTTTAACCGCGCGCCAGCCATCGCTGGCCATGGCGATGAACCCATCACCGAACGGCTTTGGGAGCCGCTGACCGACATCACCGAGGACGACAAGGAGTTCCTCGTGAAGGTGGAACTGCCGGAGATGAAAAAGGAGGACGTGAAAGTGACGGTCGAGAACGGCGTGCTGCGCATCAGTGGGGAACGGAAGGCGGAGAAGGAGGAAAAGACGACGAAGTATCACCGCATCGAGCGCAGCTACGGCTCGTTCCTGCGGGCCTTTACGCTGCCCGACGGGGCCGACGGCACCAAGGTCAGCGCCGACTACAAGGACGGTGTCCTGAAGGTGCGCCTGCCGAAGTCCGCCGAGGCCACGCCCAAGTCCATCGAGGTCAAGGTGGAGTAACACTCCAGCGGGGCGGGCACTCCCCGCCCCGCGCTGCGGTCGGCAACTTCCATGTCCATCGAAGAAATCCTCGGCACCATTCAAGACGGCAGCATCCAAGTCTGCGCCACCGCCGACGCGGCCTATGATCATGCGGCGGAGAAAATCCTGGTCACGCTCGACGCCTTCACCCGCACAGCCTCCGCGATCAGCGACGGCGCGCATCAGCCGCAGTCCTGGCTGCCTCGCGGGGAACAAGTCAGCGAGCACCTGTCCCAGAGCGAGGCGGACGATTTCGTGAAGGATGTTTTCCACAGTTGGGTGAAGAAGGTGCGTGCCTCGATTCCAGCCACCACGGCACTGCGGACCTGAGCCGCACCACGGGCTGCCCGGCGAAAGGAATGTGGCCATGAGCAATGGAGATGAAAGCCCCCGGGGTTCGCCCGAGCGGTTGCAAGTATTCCTCGGCGACCCTCGCTCATACGCCGGCCCGTCGAAGCGCGTCCGGGTGCGCCAGACCCACTCCGCTTGGCTGACGCTCGTCGGGCGGCGGGCTTACAAGGTGAAGAAACCCGTGAACTTCGGGTTCCTCGATTTCTCGACCCTGGAAAAGCGGCGTTACTTCTGCGAGCGCGAGGTGGAGCTGAACCGGCGGCTCTGTCCCGGAACTCATCTCGGAGTCGTGCCCATCTCGATGAACAGGGGCCGGCTGAGTTTTGGAGGCGACGGAAAAATCGTCGAATACGCGATCGAGATGCGCCGCCTGCCGGAGCGCGGCTTTTTGCCGCGGCTGCTCGCCCAGGGGCGAGTTTCGACGCGTGAGGTGGACGAGATCGTCGAGACGCTGGTGCCATTTTACCAGGCGCAGGAGCCGACCCCGGAGATCGAACAGTGGGGCAGTATCGCGAACCTGCGGATCAGCACCGACGAAAACTTCCGGCAGACCGAAGACTTCGTCGGCGTGACCATCTCGCGTCCGGCGTTTGCCGCAATCCGCCACTGGACCGTGGCGTTTTACCGCCGGCACGCCGCCCTTTTCGCCACGCGCATCCACGAACGGCGCATCCGCGATTGCCACGGCGACCTGCACCTCGAGCACATTCATTTCGGTCGGAAAGGCCTCACGATTTACGACTGCATCGAATTCAACGACCGCTTCCGCTACATTGACGTGGCCAGCGACGCCGCGTTCCTGGCGATGGATTTCGACTTCACCGGCCACCCGGAATTCGCGCGCCATTTCGCGCAGCGCCTCGCCCGCACTCTCCACGATCCGGGGCTGCTCGCGCTGCTGGATTTCTACAAGTGCTACCGCGCCTATGTGCGGGGAAAAGTGGAGAGCTTCCAACAAATGGCCACCGGGGTCCCCGAGTCCGAGCGCGATGCGTGCCGCGCCCGCGCCAGCCGGTATTTCCGGCTCGCGTTGCAGTACGCGGTGTGCGGTTCGGAGCCGGAGGCGCTGGTCGTCATGGGGCGCGTCGGAGCAGGAAAAAGCACCCTGGCACGCTCGCTCGGCGGCGAGCTGGGCTGGGAGGTCTTTTCCGCGGATCGCATCCGCAAGGAACTCGCGGGCGTCCCGCTGCACGTGCGCGGCACCACGGCCGAGCGGCGCAGACTTTACGCGCAAAGGATGACCGATCGGACCTACGCCGCGCTCGCGCACCACGCCCTCGGGCAACTGCGGCAGCACCGCGGGGTCATTCTCGATGCCACATTCTCCAGCCGCCGCCGCCGCCGACAATTTCTCCGCGCGCTCGATCAGGCGGGCGTCGCCTGCCGCTTCGTCGAGGTGCAGGCCACCACGGAGTTGCTCAGAAAACGTCTCGCGGCCCGGGCCCTCCGCGTGGGTGAAATCTCCGACGCCCGACTTGAGGACTTCTCCGCACTCGATCGCGCCTACGAACCGCCCCACGAACTCCCCGCGCATCTCCTCGTTGCCGTGAAAACTGCCCGGACCTGTGAGGCGGCAGTGATTGCAACCCTCAAGGCTCTCGCCAACCGCAGGTCTCCCGGCGGTTGAGCGTTGCCGCAAGCCGCTTCCGGCATCTTCAAGGGAGCGCGCAAGGTGTGGCCAGTGAAAGGCAATCGGCGGGTATCGGTCGCTCCCGGCTTCACTACCTTTGTTGCGAACCAAGCGGGCAAGCGGCGACCGCTCCCCCGTGGGGAGTCGTCCCGCCAGCCCGCCACGCATCACTTTATGAAAACTACCAAGACCAAACGCCAAATCGCAGAAACGGCCATCGGTGCGGCCATCGGAGCCGCCATCGCCGGACCCGCTGGCGCAGTGGCTGGCGGACTCGCGGGCAGCCAGGTCGCGGCGCAGACCGCTCGCCCGGAAGGGAAACGCCAAACACGCGAGCAGGAATCCGGAAATGCGGACGACCCGATCATCCACGCCGCGCTCAAACGCATTCTGGTGCCCGTGGATTTTTCCGAGCCCTCCCGAAACACCCTGCGCTTCGCGGGCGATTGGGCCAAACGCTTCGGCTCCGAGGTCTTCCTGCTCCATGTCATCGAACCCAACAACAGTTTCGGCATCCTTGGCACGGAACCCTTCGCCATGCCCTTTCCGCCGCCGGATTTCCGCGACCAAATCCGCACGGAACTCGAGAAGCTCGTCCACCAGGAGTGTTTCGCTTCGACCAAAGTCTCGGTGCAACTTCGCGACGGAGCTCCCTACCATGAGATTGCCACTGCCGCTCAGGAGTTAAAGGCGGACCTCATCATCATCGCCACGCATGGTCGCACGGGGTTGTCCCGGGCCTTGATGGGGAGCACCACCCAGCGTGTCGTTTGCCACGCACCGTGTCCGGTGCTGACGCTGCGGCGGGCCAGTTAAAAGATCCGCGCACGCACCTGCGGCGCACGACAACGATGAGCCTCCCGCGATTGCTCCGAGTGATGGGTGTTCTGATGCTTGCCGGCGGGGCGCTGGCGTTGGCGGAAGAGGCGTCCGGCCCAGTGCAGCGTGTCGAGATCGACAAGACCCTGCAGGTGCTCCGCGCCTACGAGGATGACCGGCTCGTTTTTCAAAGTCGGATCAGCACCGGCAAATGGGACAGGTCCACGCCGAATGGCCACTTCACCGCCGGAAAAAAGCACCGCATGCACTACTCGAAGCGCTACCACAACGCACCCATGCCTTTCAGCGTGCAGGTGAACGGGCACGTCTTCATCCACGGCTTCACCGCAGTCCCCGCGTGGCCCGCCTCGCACGGCTGCATCCGCCTGCCGCTGGATGGCGCGAATCCAGCAAAGTGGTTCTTCGACTGGGTCCGACCGGGGACACCGATCGAGGTGGGCGGGCGTTGGGGAAAACCGCCGCCGCAGAGATAAGGCCCGCAACTCGAAGGTCGAGTGACTTTCAGCCGCAAGAACCGCCCTGCGGCACGGTCTGCCGGTGCGGGGTCGTGCCTGTCCCAATTCGTCATGCTTCGACGCATTTTGTTGGAGATCCGTTACCAATTACTATTGCCGCGTTCAGGCACTGCCTAGTGGTTGAACCACCGGTGAGCGTAGTTCAAGTGGCGGTCAGCCTTGGCCAAAGCGGGAGAAGCGCGGGCGGGATAGGCGACGGATTATCCCGACGCACACTCCGTCCACCACTTAACTCATCATCCCGCCATGGCCGACATTTTCCGCGACCGACGCGAAGCAGGCCGGCTTCTCGCCGGAGCATTGATGCAGTACGCGAACCAACCTGGTGTCATTGTCCTGGGACTTCCACGAGGCGGCGTGCCCGTGGCTTTCGAGGTGGCTTTGGCGCTCTCCGCACCGCTTGATGTGTTCGTTGTCCGAAAACTCGGCACGCCCGGAAACCCGGAGCTGGCGATGGGCGCAATTGCCAGCGGCGGTGTGCGCATACTCAACGAGGACGCGGTAAGCCGGTTCGACATTCCCCTGGAGGTTATTGATGCCGCGACAGACGAGGAGGAGCGCGAGTTGCATCGGCGTGAAATTGCGTATCGCGGTGTTGAGGCAGAGCCAGAGGTGTGTGGAAAGACGGTGCTGTTGATCGACGACGGCATCGCCACCGGATCAACGATGCGCGCAGCGATCCGCGCTTTGTTTGCGCAACACCCCGCACGTCTCATCGTCGCAGCCCCAGTGGCCGCGGCCTCCACCTGCCGTACAATACGGCCTCAGGTGGACGACCTTGTGTTACTGATGACGCCCGAGTATTTCGGGGGAGTCGGCCAATGGTATGAGGATTTCAGTCAGACGAGCGACGCAGAGGTTGCCAGTCTGCTGCAGAGGGCGCGCCAGTTCGCGCCAGCTTCAGGCAAGTCCGACCAGGATCGTCGTCAATGGATGCGATGAAGCCTGCCTGCACATTGCGCGTGAATGAAGCGACCTCAGCGGGAGTGCGGCGCATTGCCGACGGATTGATCGGCGACGCGCTCCGACGCGGATGCCGGTCGCAGCGCAAGCCTGCGACGACAGTCCATCATTTTCGCACCACGACGAAGCGCTTGCGGGCTCTCTTGCTCCTCATCCGGCCAGTGATCGCCCGAACAACCTTTGAGCGCGAAAATGCGCGTCTGAAACGGATCGCGGACCGACTCGCCCCGCTGCGGGACCGCACCGTTGCCGTCGAAACACTGATGGCGCTCGGCCAGTCGCCAGAGGTCGTCGGGCGGGCACTTCCGAGCGTCTCCAGCAGGCGTTCGTCGCTGGGCTCCACCCCCCAGCCAGCGCTGGCCCGGGCGGCCCGTGAGCTGGATCAGGCGCGTGCCCGATTTCTGAAACTGCGGATCCGCGGCGATGGCTGGGAGGTCATTGGGCCGGGACTCATCAAGGTTTACCGGCAGGCCCGTCGGCGGAAGCATGCTGCCGTCTCGTCGCAGCGCGACTTGGCCTTCCACCGTTGGCGCATCCGCGTGAAACAACTCTTCTATCAACTGCAGTGGCTCGAAGCGGTCTGGCCGCAACGGTTTGGCCGCATGCTCAAGCGGCTTCGCCGGCTCGAGGAAAATCTGGGCCGGGACCATGACCTCCTCGAACTACGGTCATTACTGAGGAAAATGCCGGTGCCAGCTGATGGCGGCGCGGCGATCAACCGGGTGCTGCGACTTGTGGAAAAACGGAGCCGGAAATTGCAACAGGCCAGCGAGCGCATTGGAGCCAAAGCCTTCCGAGAGTCGCCGCGGAAGTTTCAACGAAGCTGCCGAAGACACTGGGCATCCTGGCTGCAATAAGACGAACGGCACCGACAAGATCGGCCCGGCATTTGGCAAGAGCCGCACAGCGCTGTCACCGGATCGGGTGCAGCGTGGATTGCCATAAAACCCGCGACTGGCCCGGCAGATAGCACGGGCAGGATCGCGACCATTGAACCTCAATCCCACATCACCATGCTCGCAAAATACAAAATCGAATACGCGGTTCCCTTCCAACGCCACACGCATCCGCATCACCACCTGACCAACGATCCCGTCGCCTGCGAGGAGTTTCTCACCGAATTGCTCGAGCGTGGTTTTAAGATCACCTCCATCCTTCACGAAGGCGTGGCGCTGCCCGCCGTAGACTTCGATCGAATGATCAAGACGGCCGCCGGCATGCTCGCGTCCCAGCACCTCTGCCAGTCCCTCGGCATCGACCGAGCGGACGCTCATCACCGTTTCGATGTGCCCGCGTAGAAGCAGCTGACTAACCGCGAGGCGCCGCAGGATATCACCCCGAATCATCCTCTCGATCGGGGCGTTGGGATTTCCCTGTTACGTGCTGAGCGGCTGCGCCTCCGGCGTTTGTCAACCGACCAGCGACCCGTGCGTCCGCACTCTCCTCGGCTGTGCGCTGGGCGCTATGTTTGCGCGCAGTTGCATTCCGCCCCGCCAGAACAAGTATTCCAATGGAAGGACGCACTTATGAAAACCATCACTCCACAGCAGCTCCACGGCCGCCTCCGGTCCGGAGAAAAGCTCCACCTCCTCGATGTCCGCACGCGTGCGGAGCACGCGGAAATCCACGTCCCCGGCGTCCAACTCATGCCGCTCGACCGGCTCGATGCCACGCAGCTTGCAGGCGCGACCGGCTTCGCCAAGGACCAGCCGCTCTACGTGCTCTGCCGCTCGGGCAGCCGCGCGAAGCAGGCGGCGGAGAAGCTGGAAAAGGCGGGCTACGCCGAGTGTCACGTCGTCGAGGGCGGCACAATGGCTTGGGCTGAGGCGGGGCTGCCGGTGAATCGCGGCACGCGCAAAATCATGTCGCTCGAACGGCAGGTGCGCGTCGCCGCCGGGGCCATCGTGCTCACTGGCGTGCTGCTTGCGCAGTTCGCGCATCCTGCGTTCATCTGGCTCTCCGGTTTTGTCGGCGCGGGGCTGATCTTCGCCGGTCTCACGGACTGGTGCGGCATGGGGATGCTCATTGCGCGGATGCCGTGGAATCAGCGCGGCGGCTCCTGCTGCGCGAAACAGCCGCTTTAACCGAACCTAAAAGCCGCACTTCATCGCACCATGTTTCTCCGCCAAATCTCCGACCCGCATCTCGCCCAATACGCCTACCTCATCGGCTGCCAGCGCACCGGCGAGGCCATTGTCATCGACCCCGAGCGCGACATCGACCGCTACCGGGATCTCGCCGCGCAAGAGGGGCTGCGCCTCACCGCCGTCGCCGAGACGCACATCCACGCTGACTTTGTGAGTGGCGCGCGCGAACTGGCGGCCGCCGACCCGGAGGTGAAGATCTACGTCTCCGCTGAGGGCGGTGCGGACTGGCAAAGTGAATGGGCCGACGGCCGGCCAAACGTCACCCGGCTGCGTGACGGCGATGGTTTCAAAATCGGCAACATCGAATTTAAGGCCGTCCACACACCGGGCCACACGCCGGAGCACATGGTCTATCTCGTGACCGACCTCGGCGGCGGCGCAAATGAACCGGTGGCGATGTTGAGCGGCGATTTTCTTTTCGTCGGGGACGCGGGCCGGCCCGATTTGCTGGAGCAGGCCGCCGGTCTCGTGGGCACCCAGGAGGCCGGGGCGCGCGCGCTTTACCGCAGCTTGCGGAAAGTCTCCGAACTGCCCTGCCATGTGCAGGTGCTTCCGGCGCACGGCGCGGGCAGCGCGTGCGGCAAGGCGCTCGGCTCGGTGCCCAACTCGACCTTCGGCTACGAGGAAAAATTCAATCCCGCACTCAAGCTCGCGGCGGCCGGGAACGAACAGGCGTTCGTGGATTTCATCCTCAGCGGCCAGCCGGAGCCGCCGCCCTACTTTGCCAACATGAAGCACGTCAACAAGGTCGGCCCCACCGTGCTCGGCACACTGCCGCAGCCGCGCCGGATGCATCTCGACGACGTGGCCGCGCGGCTCGACGAGCCGGGCCTCGTGGTGCTCGACACGCGCGACCGCGCGGCCTTTCTCGCCGGGCATCTGCGGCGCAGCCTCTTCGCGCCGCCGGAGAAGTTCGCGGACTTCGCGGGCAGCTACCTCGCACCGGACAATGAGGTCATCCTCGTGGTGAAAGACGTTGCCGGGACGGAGGACTATGTGCGCCAGCTCGTGCGCATGGGCTTCGACAATATCAGCGGCGCGCTGCTCGCCAGCGCCGTCGCTTCCGCGCCCGCTGCGCTGAAAGCGACGACCCGCGCGGTGACGTTCGCCGACGTGCCGGCCCTGCTTTGCAACGGCGCGCGGCCCGGCCTGCTCGATGTGCGCAAGGCCACCGAGTTCGCGGCCGGCCATTTGCGCGACGCGCAAAACATCGCCCACACCCGGCTGCTCCCGCGCCTCGCCGAAGTACCCGCCGACTACCCGCTGCTCGTCTCCTGCGCGAGCGGGATGCGCGCGGCCGGCGCGTGCGCATTTCTCTCGCGCGCGGGCCGTGAAGTCATCTGCGTGGCGGACAAATTTGAGAACGCGCCCACCGCCTTGCTCGCATGAACCCGCAGGATTGGCTCGGGCTCGCCTACGGCCTCGTGGTGGGCGTCTCGCTCGGGCTGACCGGCGGCGGCGGCTCCATCTTCGCCGTGCCGCTGCTCATCTACGGCCTCGGCGTGGAGACGCGCACGGCCATCGGGTTGAGCCTCGCGGCGGTCGGTGTGACTGCGGGCTTGGGCGCAGCGCTGCGGCTGAAGGCGCATGAAATCGAGGTGCTGCCGGGCGTCATTTTCGCGCTCGGCGGCATGTCCTGCGCGCCGCTCGGCGTGTGGCTGGGGCGCTTCATCCCGCCTGCCGTGCTGCTCTCCATTTTCGCCCTGCTGATGGTTTTCGTCGGCTGGCGCATGTGGTGTGGCAAGGCGGAGACGGAGGGCGCACTCGGCCCGTGTGTTTCGCGCGGCGGCAGCAGGCTCGGCCCCGGCTGTCACGCGCGGCTCATCGGTGCGGGTGCCGTCGCGGGCGTGCTCAGTGGGCTGTTCGGCATTGGCGGGGGCTTCATCATCGTCCCCGCGCTGCTCTACGTCACCGGCACCAGCATCCACCGCGCGGTGGCCACGTCGCTGCTGGCCATCTTCCTCATTTCGCTCGCCGGCGTCGCGGCGAACCTGCTGCACAGGCAGGCGTTTCCCATGCCTGTCTCCGCGCTCTTCGGCGCGGGCGGCTTCGTCGGGATGCTCCTGGGCGGTGGCGTGCGCACGCGCCTCAGCGGCCCTGCGCTGAAGAAAGTCTTCGCCGCCGCCATGTGGGTCGTCGGCGCCTGGATGCTGGCGAAAAACTGGCCGGCATTTACCGCCAGCGCCTCGCAGTGGGTTGACGCTCTCCCTTTGTAACGGGCGGCTTTTTAACTCGCGCATAAGGCCGGATCGACAGCCTCTCACTATCATGCACGTCGCGTTTCCTCTCACTCGACTTCCCCGATGGCATTGCGCTTCGGCCTCCCTCAATCCCTACTTCGGCGCTGTGGGGCGGCGGTAGATGACCCAATAGACCAGCCCGACCATGCCAGCACCGCCGACGAGGTTGCCGAGGGTGACGGGGAGGAGGTTGTGAAACAATCCCGCCCAGGTGAGCGCGGCGAGGTGCGGCACGTCGGCGAACGCGGCGTTGTCGCGCACGAAGATCCCGAGCGGGATGAAATACATGTTGGCCACGCTGTGCTCGAGTCCCGCGGCGACAAAGGCAGAAATGGGAAAGACGATGGCGAGGATTTTGTCGGCGACGTTGCGCCCGGCCATGGCGATCCAGACGGCGAGGCAGACGAGCACGTTGCAGAGCACGGCTTTGAAAAAAGCCTCAGCAAAGGGCAGATCGCACTTCGCGGCGGCGATGGTCACGGCCATCCGGCCCACGGCTCCACCGGACATATTTAGGTGCCCGGACCACGCGACCAGCATGGCCAGACCCGCCGCGCCGAACAAATTCGCGAAGTAAACGACCACCAGATTCTTCAGCAGTTTCGCCAAGCTGATGCGGCGCGAAACCCAAGCCATGACGAGCAGGTTGTTGCCGGTGAAAAGTTCTGCGCCAGCGATGACCACGAGGATCAGCCCGAGCGAAAAGGCCACGCCGCCGAGCACCCGGCTGAGCGCGAAACCAAGCGTCGGATCACTGACGACCAGCGTGAAATACATGGCACCCAGTCCGATGAATCCGCCCGCGAGCACGCCCAAGGCAGCCATGGAAAAAACCGGCAGGTTGGCCTTGGTCACGCCGACACTCTCGACGTGCTCGGCGATCTCCTTCGGCGAGTAGCAATCGGAACCGTAAATCTCAGGCATGGGCAGGAGGAAACTCACTCACTTGGTCAGCGACATTAACTCTTCTGTTTCCAGAAAGACCAGCTTCGTTCCGGCGTCATGATTTGGAACGGCAGATCTCACGGTCGGGTGACGCAAGAATGGTGCACTGTCGGACAGAGGGCGGGTAGCGCGTAGCGGTGCAGGTGCGAGACTGAGCAAAAGAATAGCCAATCACCAACCGAGGAACCCAAACATGCAAACCGAGAAACCAGAGAAGAAGGGATTCATCGCAATCCTGAAGGAGGCCTTCACCAAGTCCGGCGGCTGCTGTGGCGCGGGCGAAACTTGCGGCGGCCCGGACAAGGCCCCAGCCAGTGACAGGGCACAGGCCAAGGAAGTCTCAAAGGCCAAGGAGGCCGACAAGCCCGCGCAGAAATAGGACGGCAGGAGCCCCGGCATCGTCCTGCTGAGCGTATGGAGACGCCCGATGGAGAAGATAACCCGTGGGCGACACCGACTCGTTCCGCGCAGCCCATTGATCCTTTTCTGAACGACCAAGCCAAATTTCGGGAGTTCGTCGTGCTGGCGCTCGTCCCTGCCGTCGTGGGAGTGCTGATCCTCGTCAGTTGGGGCCTGTCGGTTTGGCACATCGGACCCTCGTTTCTAAATGCAGGGCTGGCGCTGGCGGCCACCTTCTTTGGCGGATGGCAACGGTTTCTCGGTGGGTTCCACGATCTATTCCGGCGGAAGATCACCGTGAATGTCTTCGTCGTGGTGGCATTGACCGCCACGATTGCCGTCGGGGAGTTCCGACCGGCAGCCGTGATCATTTTCATCATGGTCGTGGTGGGGGCGCTGGAGTCCTACACCATGGACAAGAACCGGCAGAGCATTCGCAACCTGCTGGACCTGACTCCCCGGACCGCCACGGTACGCCGCGGGAAGGAGGAAGCCGTCGTTCCGCTGGAGGAGATCGCGGTGGGGACCGTGGTGATCGTGAAGCCGGGCGAGCGGGTGCCGGTGGATGCCGTGGTGGTGCTGGGCGCAACGAGCGTGGACCAGGCGCCGATCACCGGCGAATCCATGCCGGTGGAAAAATCCAAGGGGAGCGAATTGTTTTGCGGCACGCTGAATCTGACCGGTCGCGTGGAAGCGCGGGCGACCAAGGTGGGCAAGGACACGATGCTCGCGCGCATCGTGCATCTCGTGGAGGAAGCGCAGGGCACCAAGGCACCGATCCAAAACATCGCGGACCGGTTCACCGTGTGGTTCCTGCCTATCGTGCTGCTGCTGGCGGTCGTCGTTTACGCCACCACGGGAAACATCATAACCGCCGTTTCGATTCTCCTGGTCGCCTGTCCTTGCGCGTTTGCGATTGCCACGCCGACTGCGGTGACGGCGGGCATCTCCAACATGGCCCGCCGCGGCGTGCTGGTGAAAGGCGGCGCATTCTTTGAACTGGCCGGCAAGCTCGATGCCCTCGTGATGGACAAGACCGGCACCTTCACCCTCGGCCGGCCTAAGGTGCTCGACGTGGTGGCCTTTGATGGAATGGCCCGAAATGACATCGTGCAGATGGCGGCAGTCGCGGAAAAGTATTCGGAGCATCCGCTCGCGAAGGCGGTGCTGAGCTGCGCGCGGGAGGCCGGGTTGGAGACCCCGGACCCCGATGACTTCAAGGTGGAGATCGGCCGTGGAGTTATAGCGCGGTGGAAGGGCCTGGAGATCGCGGTCGGGCAGGTGGAATTCCTGCGGGAAAAGGGCATTCCCCTTTCCGCCGAAACGCAGGCCACGATCCTGGGCCAAACCCAGCAAGGGAGGACGGCCGTGCTGGTCGCGCGTGGCGCACAGGCGGTGGGGCTGATTGCGATTGCGGATGAGATTCGCCCGGAGACAAAGGCAGCCATCGCGGCGCTGCATCAGGTCATGGGGAATACGAACATCACGATGCTGACGGGCGACAACCCGCTCGTGGCCGCTGCCGTCGCCAAAGCGATTGGTGTGGAGCATTTCCAAGCGGGTCTGCTCCCCGAGCAAAAGCAGGAGTTCGTGAAGAAGCTTCAGGACTCCGGGTGCACCGTGGGCATGATTGGCGACGGCATCAACGACGCCCCCGCGCTGGCCTTGGCCGATGTGGGAATCGCCATGGGTGCGACCGGGACGGATGTCGCCATCGAGACCGCCGACGTCACGCTCATGAACGACAACCTGTCGCGCATCGTGGATTTCATCCTCATGTCGCGGGCCGTGCTCCGGCGCATCAAGCTGAACATTTTCCTCTCGATCATCTACAACGTGATCGGCCTTGCGCTCGGCGCCTTCGGCCTGCTTACGCCCATCGTGGCGATCATCTTCCAGGAGGCGGGCTGCATCAGCGTGGTGCTGAGTTCGATGTTGCTGCTATGGGCAAAACCCACGCGGCCTTGACCTGGCATTCAGCCCATTCCCTCAAACCATCGAATCACACCAGACGCGAAGTCCCCCCGCTGAAAAGCCCGCTGGAGAGACTCTCGCGCGCATTACTTTCGAGTTCACTTCAACCGAACAACAGCACGCCACGTTATTTTTGCTCGAGCTACGTGGATCGATCCGCGTAATCGCGCCCCATTGGGGCTGTTAATGCTGGCGCGCTTCTTTAGCCGGTTCGGTTTGAGGCGCGGCCTTGGCGGCGCTCAGCGCCTTGAATTGCGCGACGAGACGCGTCACGACAGCGGCCATCGCTTCGACTTTCTTGCTGCCGAGCGAGCCGTTCATCTCGGTGACGAGCTTGTCGAGTTCCGCGGTTTGCGTGGCAAGGTCTGCCGACATCTGCGCTTTGGCGGCGGCCTTCCTTTTCATCATTTCACACATTTCGCATTTCGCCGGGGCGGGATCCTGGGCGAAAGAAACGGAGCACCAAAGGCGCGGATGAGTGCGGTGGCGGTGAGGGTGCGATTTTCATGGGGTTGTTGAGGTTACGGTTTGCGGGAAAGTGCCCGCTCCTTTTCGACGATCGCGAGCGTGGTCTTGAGCACGGTGTCGGGGGTGAGGGAGATGCTGTCGATGCCTTGCTCGACGAGGAACTGCGCGAAGTCGGGGTAGTCGCTCGGGGCCTGGCCGCAGATGCCGATCTTGCGGCCTTGGGCGCGGGCGGTGGCGATGACTTGGGCGATCATCTTTTTCACGGCGTCGTTCCGCTCGTCGAAGATGGGCGCGACGATTTCGCTGTCGCGATCGACGCCGAGGATGAGCTGGGTGAGGTCGTTGGAGCCGATGGAAAAGCCGTCGAAGATTTCCGCGAACTGGTCGGCGAGGATGACGTTGCTCGGGATTTCGCACATGACGTAAAGCTCCAACCCGTCTTCGCCGCGCACGAGTCCGTGCTTCGCCATCTCGGTCTGCACGCGGCGGCCTTCCTCGACGGTGCGGCAGAAAGGGATCATCAGCTTGAGGTTCTTCAGCCCCATTTCGTCGCGCACCTTTTTCATCGCGCGACATTCCAGCGCGAAGCCGGCCTGATAGCGCGGGTGGTAGTAGCGCGAGGCGCCGCGGAAGCCGATCATCGGGTTCTCTTCGTTCGGCTCGAAGGCGCGCCCGCCGATGAGGTTCGCGTACTCGTTCGTCTTGAAGTCGCTCAGCCGCAGGATCACGTCCTTCGGGTAAAAGGCGGCGGCGATCATGGCCACGCCTTGCGCGAGCTTATCGACGAAGAACTGCGGCTTGTCGGTGTAGCCGCTGGTGAGTTTGGCGATCTCGGCCTTGGCGCCGGCGTCTTCGAGTTGGTCGAAGCCGACGAGCGCGAGCGGGTGAATTTTGATGTAGCTCGTGATGATGAACTCCTCGCGGGCGAGGCCAACGCCGTCGTTCGGGATGAATGAAAGCGAGAACGCCTCCTCGGGGTTGGCGACGTTCATCATCACCTTGGTGCGCGGGCGACCCACGTCCTTGAGGTTCACGCGCTGCACTTCGAAAGGCAGTTCGCCTTCGTAAATGAAGCCGGTGTCGCCCTCGGCGCACGAGACGGTGACGCGCTGGCCGTCGCGCAGCAACTCGGTCCCGCGTTCGGTGCCGACGATTGCGGGCACCCCGAGTTCGCGGCTGACGATGGCGGCGTGGCAGGTGCGCCCGCCGCGGTTCGTGACGATGCCCGCGGCCTTTTTCATGATCGGCTCCCAGTCGGGATCAGTCTTGTCGGTGACGAGAATCTCGCCGGCCCGAAACTGCTCGAGATGCTGCACGCTTTTGATCACGCGCACCGGGCCGGTCGCGACCTTCGCGCCGACGCTGCGCCCGGTGACGAGCACCGCACCGCGATGGCCGAGACGGTAGGTTTCATACGTGCCCGTCTGCTCGCGCGAGCGCACCGTTTCGGGCCGCGCCTGTACGATGAAAAGCTCGCCGGCGTTGCCGTCCTTGGCCCACTCGATGTCCATCGGGCACTCGCGGCCTTTCTTTACGGAGTAGTGGTCCTCGATGATGCAGGCCCAGCGGGCGAGCGTGAGGATTTCGTCGTCGCTCAGGGCAAAGCGCGCACGGTCGTCTGGCGACACCGGCACGTTTTTGACCATCTTCCCGCCGCCGATGTCGTAGATGAGTTTGAATTCCTTGTTGCCGAGAACTTTTTGGAGGATCGGCGCGAAGCCCTGTTTCAGCGTGGGCTTGAAGACGTAGTATTCATCAGGGTTTACAGACCCCTGAACCACGTTTTCGCCGAGACCGTAGGCGGCGTTGATCAGCACCGCGTCGCGGAAGCCGCTCTCGGTATCGAGCGTGAACATGACGCCGCTTGTCGCGAGATCGCTGCGCACCATGCGCTGCACGCCCACGCTGAGCGCGATCTTCTGGTGATCGAAGCCCTTGTCCGCCCGATACGAAATCGCGCGGTCGGTGAAGAGCGACGCGCAACAGCGGCGCACGGTGTCGAGGAGCGCGCGGCTGCCCTGGACGTTCAGATAGGTCTCCTGCTGCCCGGCGAAGCTCGCGTCGGGCAAATCCTCGGCGGTGGCGCTGCTGCGCACAGCCACGTCGGGCGGATGCGCGTCGCTCCCGCGGAGTTGCTCGTAGGCGGCAATGATGGCCGTTTCCAAATCCTGCGGAA